>NZ_JAHBCX010000010.1:0-109599 GCF_019955895.1 Pseudomonas sp. GL-B-12 | reverse complement strand
CGCCCGCCCCGCACACTGATCAAGTGAACACAGGCGCCGCCCGGGTTGACGAAGGCGGCAATCACATCGACGTCCCCGGTCCCGCCTTCCATGCTCTGTTGATCCTGGACCCGGCGCAGTAACGCAATCTGGTCCCGCAACTCGGCTGCTCGTTCAAATTCGAGATTGATCGCCGCTTCTTCCATCCCGGCGGACAACTCGTCAGTCAGCGCATTGCTGCGCCCTTCAAGAAACATCACCGAATGGCGCACATCTTCGGCGTACACCTGAGGCTCCACCAGCCCGACACAGGGCGCCTTGCAGCGCTTGATCTGGTATTGCAGGCATGGACGTGTGCGGTTCTTGTAATAACTGTCTTCGCATTGCCGAACGAAAAACGTCTTTTGCAGCAGACTCAAGCTTTCGCGGATCGCACCGGCGCTCGGGTAAGGCCCGAAATATTTGCCCTTGGCCTTTTTCGCGCCGCGATGAATGCTCAGGCGCGGAAACTCTCCGTCGGAGAGATAGACGTAGGGGTAGGATTTATCGTCGCGCAGCAGGATGTTATAGGGCGGGCGCCATTCCTTGATCAGCGTCTGCTCAAGCAACAAGGCTTCGGTTTCGTTGGCGGTGATCGTCGTTTCGACCTGGGCGATACGCGCTACCAGTGCGGCGGTCTTGGGGGCAAGCCCGGTCTTGCGAAAGTAACTCGACAGGCGATTCTTTAGGTTTTTCGCCTTGCCGACGTAGAGCAACCGCGCTTCGCTGTCGAACATGCGGTACACGCCGGGGCGCCCGCTAACGGTCGACAGAAAGGCGCTCGGATCAAAGGTGTCGGTCATTTTCAGAGGCTGGCGTCGACCATGCCATGACGAACCGCCAACAGCGTCAACTCGACATCACTGCTGATCGAAAGCTTTTCGAAGATGCGGTAACGGTAGGTATTCACGGTTTTCGGGGACAGGCACAACTTGTCGGAAATGATCTGTACTTTCTGGCAGCCGACGATCATCAGCGCGATCTGGATTTCCCGCTCCGACAACGCATCGAAAGGCGAATCGTTGGTGGGCTGGAAGGACTTGATTGCCAACTGCTGGGCAATTTGCGGGCTGATGTAGCGTTGCCCGGCGAACACCAGACGGATGGCCTGGACCATTTCCGGCAAACCTGCCCCCTTGGTCAGGTACCCTGCCGCACCGGCTTGCAACAGCCGCGTAGGAAACGGGTCCTCTTCACACACGGTCACCGCGACGACTTTGATATCCGGATGACTGCGCAATAACTTGCGAGTGGCTTCAAGACCGCCGATACCCGGCATCTTGACGTCCATCAACACCACATCGGGTTTCAGCTCACGCGCCTTGAGCAGGGATTCCTCACCCGACTCGGCCTGGCCGACTACTTGCAGGCCATCGATGTCAGCCAGCATTCGTGTAATGCCTGTACGAACGAGATCATGGTCATCGACTACTAGCACCCTAATCAAGCAGACACCTCGCGATATGGTCTTATTGGTTATCAGACACCTTAGCAAAAAGCATCTGGCAGACCTAGCGGAAAGCGTCAGATTAAAAGTTTCAATTCATCTTGAAAGGCTTGTCGCAAGCGTGTTGCAGCAATGCCGGTCAGGGATATCCAGTTGCATCCTCAAGAAACATTCGTCCTTGCCCACCACCCTCAATCCCTTGCGCTCGTACAACGCTCGCGCCGGGTTGTTTTCGAAAACCGTCAGGCGCAACGCCGGGCGCCGCTCCTGGCGCGCCAGAGCCAGTGCCTGATCGATCGCCCAGGACCCAGTGCCCTGCCCACGAAACGCTTCGACGATATGCAATTCGCGGATATACAAGGCTCTGGCATCACGGCTCAGGCTGACATAACCCAGGACTTTGTCGCCCCATGCAATCAAGCGGTTGTCTCGCCCGGCCCAGGCCACGTCAAAGGCTTCGTCCTGCCACAACAGGTCATGCTGAATGTAGTAACGCAACATGCCCTTACAGGTCAGTTCGCGGGCGAATCCCAAGTCATCAGGTGTTGCCGGACGCCATTGGCGCTCCATCATTCCAGCTCCACCGCCAACACATCCCCGGTCCAGCCCGCGGGATTACGCCTGGCAACCACCATCATGTTGCCAGTACCGGAGGCGGCCGCAATCAGCGAACCGTCCGGCGCCCACACCGCGCTACGTCCTGCCGACTCCCAGCCACCCGTTGCACCGCCATGGTTGGCCATCAACACCACCATTGAATGGCCAGCGGCATAACCCTGCAATAACGCGGTATCCGGGTCGTAGCCTTTTGCTGTGATCAGCACACCAGCGGCATATATGCCTGCGCCTGTCAGTGCGGCCATAGCCGCATGATCGGCATGGTTGAAATCCGCGCACACGGCCAACGCAATCGTGTCGGCGCCGATTGTCAGCGGCTCGCCCCCCGCTCCCAGCGCAAACGCCTCTTCCTCCCCCGGATGCAGATGCTGTTTGCTGTAGACCGCGAGAGAACCATCGGCACCCAAAGTCAGCGCGCCAATCAGCACGGGCGATGTGTCCGTCAGCCGAATCGGCATGCCGACGACGGCCGTCACCCCGACTTCCTTGGCAAAATCACGCAGCGGCTGCAGTACGGCCGCGTCCGGCGCAATAGCCAATTGCGCCGCAAGCCCCCGTTCATAGCCGGTCAGCGACAATTCAGGGAACACCAGCAATTGCACGCCCTGCTCCGCAGCCACCTGCATGAAACGTTGATGTCTGGCGATATTGCCGGCGAGATCTCCGGCGATGGAGATCGATTGAGCGGCGGCGATAGTCAGTGCCGTCATGATGCGTCCTTGTGACGATGTGTTTTTTGTTGAGGGGCAGAGTGTGTCACAACCTTCAGGGCGCTCAAGCGATAGAACGCGTGGTCGTTGGCCGATAGCATTTTCTGATTGAATCTGCGTACCGGCCTCTAGTAAGCTCGACCCATCCATCGGAGACAGACCATGTTCAACACCCTCTTACAGCTTCGTACCGCCAGTGCCCTGCGCTCGGTTGCGGCTGCCCGGGTGAACGACGGTTGTGCTCCGGTCAGCTTTTATTTTGGGTATTGGTTTAGCCACTGGCGCGCCTGATACCCACACGGCGCCCACTTTAAACGGGTCGCCACCAGAGAATTCTCAACCCCCGGTCGGCCTCCCGACCGGGGGTTTTGTTTTTTCAGCCCCAACACTTTTAGCGACACACCAGACATTCAGAGGATTCAGAACATGAACTACGCCACTTATTACCGTTACGACAGTTTTACCGCCTGGCGATTTACCACCCTCCGCTCGGGACAGCCTGCCGCCTCCGATCGGTCACCCACAGGTGGCAAGCACACACACGCAGCCAATTTGGCCAATTGTCGAACACCCCAGTAGGGCCGAGCGCGCGGGCACGAACCCGCCACCAGCCCAGGAAGCCTTGAATATGAACTCGTCCGTCTCTGCACTGCCGCTGTCCACTTTGAGCCCTGCCAATGAAGCGCTGACCCTGCGTCTGCCCAGCTCATTGCAACTCAAACAGCAATTGCCCCTCAGCAACGCCCTGTCCCGGCAAGTCACCGCCCACCGCCAGGCGGTTCGCGCGATCCTCAACGGTGAAGATTCCCGTCTGCTGATCATCGTCGGCCCATGCTCGATACACGATCCGAAATCAGCCCTCGAATACGCTGGCAACCTTGCCCGCCTCGCCGCCGAAGTCAGCGACGAAATGCTGCTGGTGATGCGCGCCTACGTCGAAAAACCCCGTACCACGGTTGGCTGGAAAGGCCTGGCCTACGACCCGCACCTGGATGGCAGCGATGATATGGCCGCCGGCCTGACACTGTCCCGCGAGCTGATGTGCGAAATGCTCCGTCTGGGTCTTCCTGTTGCCACTGAACTGTTGCAACCAATGGCAGCCGGCTACTTCGACGATCTGTTGAGCTGGGTAGCGATTGGCGCCCGGACCACGGAGTCGCAGATCCATCGGGAAATGGCCAGCGGCCTGGGGATGCCGGTCGGTTTCAAGAACGGAACTGACGGCGGTGTCGGTGTCGCCAGCGACGCCATGCGTTCCGCCGCCCATCCCCATCGCCATTTCGGTGTCGATAGCCAAGGACATCCGGCGATCATTCAAACCCCGGGCAATGCGGACACCCACCTGGTATTGCGCGGCGGCCATCGCGGGCCGAACTACGACAGCGCCAGCGTCGCCCAGGTAAACAGCGACCTGACCAGGCTCAAAATTCCGGCTCGAATCATGGTCGATTGCAGTCACGCCAATAGCGGCAAAGACCCGTTGCGCCAGCCAGCCGTGTTCAAGGATGTACTTGAACAACGCCTGCAAGGTGATCGTTCGCTGATCGGCATGATGATCGAGAGCCATTTGTTCGAAGGCTGCCAGCCGTTGAGCTCGTCATTGCAATACGGTGTGTCAGTGACCGATGGTTGCCTCGGCTGGGCCGGGACAGAACAGCTGCTGCTTGAAGCGGCAGATCGGTTGCGCGCGTCAAACAACGCCCAATAATCAGCAGCATCCGTCCGCCCTCCGGCCTTCATGCGGAGACTGGAGGGCAAATGGCAATCAATGCCCCATCAGGGACTGCACCTGAACCGGCGTCACCCCGGATTGCTGGAGTGTGCCGTCACGGCGCTCGACTGAATAGGAAACACGGATCGCAGAATCTCGATGTTCCCTCCAGAAGCGATAGGGAACGATGAATACCAATGGCTCGCCGGCGGTGTCTCCGGTTACTTCGCGGTCGTCATGGTGATTGAATTTCTCCCCGTCGCATTCCAGGCAAACCAGATCCCCTTTTTCAGCCCTGGCGTTTTCGATGACGACGGTCACGCCATCCTGCGCATCATGCAGATCCACCCAACCTTCGTCGGCTTCCAACACAGTGGGTGCTGGCAATGGTCCCCGCTCCATGCTGCCAATCATCAGTGTCGTTAGTTCAGAGTAACGAGGACCATGTCCTGCTTGCTTGACGCAATAATCGACGGAAATGGAGGAACCCAGATTGGGCGCAATGCACTCCGGGCTGACCCAAAACGACAGTTCGCCCCCCACAGAAAAGGACTCGACCTTGAGTGCATCACTGAAACTTCCTTCGACCGAAACGCCCGCCCAGGTCAGCAACACCCAGTCGCCCGCCGCCATTCGCGCATAGGGTTTGATCGTAACGATCGCCCCTTCTTTCACCCGATCCGGATCAAGCGTTCTACCCACCGCATCGTTCACCGTCGCAGGCAACAGGTCGGATTGCACATCACCGACACTCAGCTGCAATCGATGGGAATGCACGGGCTCGGCAAAGCGGGTGCTCGTGAGTGAGTAACTGATTTCGAGTGAACCACCGTCAAGCGCCGCGATGTGTGCGCTACCCACGGCAAAGATTATCTCCTCGCCGACCCGATCCTCACTGACAAAACGCGCCACCTGATGATTGCAGGCGAGGCCATCGGCATCCAGACCCGCCCAATTCAACAGCAATTTGTCGCCGCAGGTCATGTCTGGATAAGGCTGGACCCTGATGACGGCTTTTTTGTCAGAGGGACTCAGAACGCTGTTTTGCGCCTGCTCAAGTATGGGAGGTGGTAATGGTTGCTGCGCGAGATTCAAGGTATCGGGTTCATAAACAGTCATTCATTCGCTCCAGTCCTTGGAATAAACACCGAACGGGTGGCCGGCTTTGGATGACGCCTATTTAATCTCACGGCAAACAGCCGTGATGTCGGCCACTTACTCCGGCTCGCGCGGAAAATCGATACACACGAAGTAGGTCTTTGTTCAGCAGCAAGCTGATTGCCGTGAAAAGTCCTCAATCTGTTCCGATTAAGGCCTCAGCCACTCTTGAGTATTCGCACCTGTTCTATTCCGTTATCCGCAAGCATCGGCGGACTTTTCATACACCGCGCCAACCTCGAGTGTTTTAGAGTGAAGTGCCATGCAGTCCCAACGAATTACTGTGCAAAGGTATGAACATGCAAAGGAATGCAAGCACTTGTTACCCAATACTGCTGGTCCATGGCCTTTTCGGCTTCGATAGAATCGGCAAGTTCGAGCTCTTTCACGACATCAGGCAGGCGCTGAGGAACGCCGGAGCAAGGGTGTTCGTTCCCCACCTGTCGGCCACCCACGACAACGAAGCACGCGGTGGCCAATTGCTCTCGCAGATCGAGCGGGTACTGGAAGGAACCGGTGCACGCAAAGTCAACCTCATAGGCCATAGCCAGGGCGCACTGACCGCACGTTATGCCGCAGCGATTGCGCCGCACAGTGTGGCGTCGGTGACCTCCGTCAGCGGGCCGAACCATGGCTCGGAACTCGCCGATTTCCTGCGCAAGGCATTGATACCAGGCTGCCTGCCGGAACAGGTGGCCGAGACGGTGGTGACCCTGTTCGCCGACTTCCTCGCGACATTAAGCGACAATCAGTACCAACCGAAGAACGCCATTGTGGCGCTCAATGCACTGACCACCGAAGGCGTAGGCGCATTCAACGACAAATACCCGCAAGGGCTGCCCACCACCTGGGGTGGCAAGGGGCGTGAACGGGTCAACGGTGTTCGTTACTACTCGTGGAGCGGCGTGCTGCCGTTGAATGTTCTCGAGGCCAGGCTCAATGCGTTCGATCCGCTCAACGCCTTCTGCCGAGCCCTTTCCGGTTATTTCGTCACGGAAAGCGAGCAGAACGACGGGTTGGTCGGTCGCTTCAGCTCCCATCTGGGCACGGTTATCCGTTCCGACTATGCGCTGGATCATCTGGATACCATTGGCCAACCGACCGGTCAGTTGCGCACAGGCGTCGATCCGATTGAGCTGTATGTTCAGCATGCCGAGCGTTTGAGAGACGCCGGCCTTTGAGGTACTACCTGCCGTGGATCCCGCGTGGAACGGAACTTTGAGGAGAAATAGCTCACTGAATCCGGTAGGCTCAGCACTTTATCGAGTATTGAAAGGAGTATTTTCCCATGGCTAAAGCCACTGCCCGTCACATCCTTGTTGCCTCCGAAGCCAAGTGCAACGAACTCAAGGCCCAAATCGAGGCTGGCGCCGATTTCGCCGAAGTTGCCAAGGCAAACTCCACCTGCCCTTCCAGCCGCCAGGGCGGTGACCTGGGTTCGTTTGGTCCGGGCCAGATGGTCAAGGAATTTGACACCGTGGTCTTCAGCGCACCGCTCAACGTGGTCCAGGGCCCGGTCAAGACCCAGTTCGGTTTCCACCTGCTGGAAGTGACCAGCCGTCAGGACTGATCGACGCTTGAGCTATTCACGCAACGGCCCGCCTTTTGGTGGGCCGTTGTGTTTGCGATGCGTAATACGGCTGGCGAGGGACGCGCCGCTAGCGTACAAATTGTCGTTAACGACCACCCGGCTCCAAGGCTGACAATGCGACTGGCTTTCCCTACCTTGTTGTTCACTGCCGTGGCCCTGCTGATGGGTGCCGCGGGTGTGAATGCGGCACCGCAACCGGCAATGACCGTGTACGGCGAACCGGCGAAATACCCTGCCGGCTTCAGTCATTTCGCCTACACCAACCCGCAGGCCCCCAAAGGCGGCACGATGCGGCGCTCGGCGATCGAAATCGGTCAGTTCGACCATGTTTTGCCTTACATCGACAAAGGCATCGGCGTCACACAGATCGACGGTTTGCTCTATTCACCACTGGCCCAACGCTCGCTGGACGAGCCTTACACCGTGTACGGTCTGGTGGCAGAGAAGATGGAGCGCTCCGAGGACGGCCTGTCCCTGCGCTTTTACCTCAACCCCAAGGCGCGTTTTGCCGATGGCAAACCGATTACCGCCGAAGACGTGCGTTACACCTTCGACCTGCTGATGACCCAGGGCAGCCTGCGTTACCGTACCCAGTTCGCCGACGTCAAAAGCGTCGAAGTGGAATCGCCACTGACCGTACGCTTTGATTTCAAGAACAACGAAAATCGCACCCTGCCCCTGGATATCGCGACCTTGCCGGTGTTTCCCGAACACTGGTGGAAGAGCCGCGATTTCGCCGGTGGCGGCGGCTATGAAGCGCCGCTGGGCAGCGGTCCCTATAAAGTCAGCAAGATCGATTCCGGACGCAGCATCACCTTCGAGCGCAATCCCGATTGGTGGGGCAAGGATCTGCCGGTCAGCCGTGGCCTGTACAACTTCGATCATTTCAGCATCGAGTACTTCGGCGATACCGACGTGGCGCGCCAGGTCCTGCGCGGCGGCGCCTTTGACTACAACCGCGAATTTTCCGCCACCGGCTATTCCATCGGCTACGACAGCCCGGCCCTGAGCGACGGTCGCCTGCAAAAGGCTCACCTCGCCACAGAGGCACCGCAGCCGGCCCAGGGTTTTGTGTTCAATCTGCAAAAGCCCATGTTCCAGGACCGTCGCGTGCGCCAGGCGCTGGTGATGTTGTGGGACTTCGAGTGGAGCAACCGGCAGATGATGCGTGACATGTACATCCGCCAGCAGAGCTTTTTTTCCAATACCGATCTCGCGGCCCGGCAACTGCCGGATGCCGGTGAGCTGGCGATTCTCGAACCGCTGCGCGGGCAGGTTCCCGACGAAGTCTTCACCCAGGTGTTCGAAGCGCCGAAGACCGATGGCAGCGGCGTGATTCGCGACAAGCAGCTGCAAGCCCTGGACTTGCTCGAACAGGCCGGCTGGAAACCCGATGGCGACCAACTGGTCAATGCCGACGGCGAGCCGCTGAGTTTCACCTTCCTGGTCAGTCAGAACGGCATGGACCGCCTGCTGCTGCCCTATAAACGCACCTTGAAACAGATTGGCATCGACCTGAACATCCGCCGCATCGACTCGTCCCAATACGTCAATCGCCTGATGAGCCGCGACTACGACATGATCGTCACCGGCTACCCGGTTACCACTTCTCCGGGAAACGAACTGCTTAACTATTTTGGTTCAGCGGCGGCCACCGATCCTGGCTCCAACAACTACATGGTGTTGAAGAACCCGGCCGTGGACACCCTGATCACCGGGCTGATCCGCGCCAATACCCAAGCTGACATGCTGCACTACGCCCATGCCCTGGACCGGGTGCTGCAATGGAATTACTACTGGATTCCCAACTATTACCCGCCGGGCACCTCGACGGTGTGGTGGAACCGCTTTGGCATCCCGAACGTACAAGCGAGCAATGACGAAGCCATCGAGAGCTGGTGGGAGATGAGCACCACGCCATTGACCAACCAACAGATGACGGCCGAGCGTATCAGCCGTGGCAAACCCGGAGGGCCGCACTGATGTGGGCTTACATATTGCGGCGCCTGCTGCTGATCATTCCGACGCTGGTGATCATTCTCCTGGTCAACTTTGTCATCGTCCAGGTGGCGCCAGGCGGGCCGGTCGAACAGGCCATCGCGCACCTGCAAGGCATTGGCGGCGCCGCGGTTGGCGGTGGTTCCGGCGAAGCCATGAGCGGCAAGTCCCGGGCCAGTCGCGGGCTTGATCCGCAGCTGATCAAGGACATTGAAAAACAATACGGCTTCGACAAACCGGCACACGAACGCCTCTGGCTGATGCTCACCAGCTACGCGCGCCTGGACTTCGGCAAGAGTTTCTTCCGCGGCGCCACCGTCACCGACCTGATCCTCGAAAAAATGCCCGTGACCATTTCCCTCGGGCTCTGGGCGACGCTGATCACCTACCTGGTGTCGATTCCCCTGGGCATCCGCAAGGCCGTGCACCATGGCAGCCATTTCGACATCTGGAGCAGTACCGCGATCATCATCGGCTATGCCATGCCGGCGTTCCTGTTTGCGATGTTCCTGATCGTGGTCTTTGCCGGTGGCACTTCGCTGAACTGGTTTCCGGTTCGCGGGTTGGTCTCGGACAACTTCGAATCGCTGTCGACCCTTGGCAAGGTTGCCGACTACTTCTGGCATCTGGTGTTGCCGGTGACCTCCCTGGTGATCGGTGGCTTCGCCACGCTGACCATCCTGACCAAGAACTCGTTCCTCAATGAAATCACCCGCCAGTACGTGGTCACTGCCCGGGCCAAGGGCTTGAGTGAACGACGGGTGCTGTATGGGCACGTGTTCCGCAACGCCATGCTGCTGGTGGTGTCGGGCATTCCCCAGGCATTCATCAGCGTATTTTTTGCCGGCTCGCTGCTGATCGAGGTGATCTTCTCCCTCGACGGCCTGGGCCGCATGAGCTACGAAGCGGCGGTATCCCGGGACTATCCGGTGGTGTTCGGCTCGCTGTTCATCTTCACCCTGTTTGGCCTTCTGATAAAACTGGTCGGCGACCTCTGCTACACCCTGGTCGACCCGCGTATCGACTTCGCCGCGAGGAACGCCTGATGCTCAAGCTTTCACCGCTGGCCCGTCGCCGCTTCGAGCGTTTCAAGAAAAACCGTCGGGGCTGGTGGTCGCTCTGGCTGTTTGTCGGCCTGTTCGCAATGACCCTTGGCGGAGAACTGATCGCCAACGACAAACCGCTGATGGTCAGCTATCAGGGCCAGTGGTACTTCCCGGTCTTCAAACGCCACACCGAACAGGCGTTCGGCGGGCAACTGCCGTTCCAGGCCGACTACCGCAGCGACTACGTGCAGCAACTGATCAAGAAGGATGGCGGCTGGTTGCTGTTTCCGCCGATTCCGTTCAGTGACGACACACCGAACTATGACCTGAATAAACCCGCACCCAGCCCGCCCTCCAGCGTCAATTGGCTGGGCACCGACGACCAGTCACGGGACGTTCTAGCCCGGGTGATCTTCGGCGCCCGGGTATCGATCCTGTTTGCCTTGATGCTGACCTTTGTCAGTGCCTTGATCGGCATCGCTGCCGGGGCCCTGCAAGGTTATTACGGCGGCTGGGTGGACTTGCTCGGCCAGCGTCTGCTGGAGGTGTGGTCCGGGTTGCCGGTGCTGTACCTGCTGATCATCCTGTCGGGCTTCGTCGAGCCGAATTTCTGGTGGCTGCTGGGGATCATGGCGCTGTTTTCATGGCTGGCTCTGGTGGACGTGGTGCGGGCCGAGTTCCTGCGCGGGCGCAACCTGGAATACGTCAAGGCCGCGCGCGCGCTGGGCCTGACCGACCGCAAGGTCATCGTGCGGCACATTCTGCCCAACGCCATGAACGCGACCTTGAGCTACTTGCCGTTCATTCTCACCGGGGCGATTTCCACCCTGACGGCGCTGGACTTCCTCGGCTTCGGCATGCCTGCGGGCAGCGCTTCCCTGGGCGAACTGATCGGCCAGGGCAAGCAGAACCTGCAAGCGCCGTGGTTGGGGCTGACGGCGTTCTTTACCCTGGCGCTGATTCTTTCTTTACTGGTGTTCATTGGCGAAGCGCTGCGCGACGCTTTTGATCCGCGCTCTTGATTCGGAATGTAGAGATGACCAACCTGATCGAAATCCGTGACCTCAGCGTGGCCTTCAGCGGCCAGACCGTGGTGCGCAATCTGTGCCTGGACATCCGCCCTGGCGAATGCCTGGCGTTGGTGGGCGAATCGGGCTCGGGCAAGTCGGTGACGGCCCACTCGATCCTGCAACTGCTGCCGCATACCGATACCGAGACGACGGGCAGCATCCGCTATCGCGGCCAGGAACTGGTGGGCGCCGATGCCGGCAAGTTGCGACAACTGCGCGGCAATCGCATCGCGATGATCTTCCAGGAGCCGATGACCTCCCTCAACCCGCTGCACAGCATCGAAAAACAGATCGGTGAAACCTTGCTGGTGCACAAAGGCCTGGCGGGCAAAGCGGCGCAAGTGCGAATTCTCGAATTGCTGCACCTGGTAGGCATCCAGAAACCCGAGGAACGCCTCAAGGCCTATCCCCATCAATTGTCCGGCGGGCAGCGCCAGCGGGTAATGATCGCCATGGCCCTGGCGTGCGAACCGGAACTGCTGATTGCCGACGAACCGACCACCGCGCTGGATGTGACGGTGCAGCGCAAGATCCTGCTGCTGCTCAAGTCCCTGCAACAGCGGCTGGGCATGTCGCTGCTGCTGATCAGCCATGACCTCAATCTGGTGCGCAGTATCGCCCAGCGCGTGTGCGTGATGAAGGCCGGGGAAATTGTCGAGCAGGCGCCTTGCGAAGTCCTGTTCACCGAACCGAAGCACCCTTACAGCTGCGTATTGCTGCACGCCGAACCCGAGGGCGAAGCCTTGCCCCGGGACGAGCGCGAAAACGTACTGGAGGTGGACAACCTGCAGGTGCGGTTTCCCGTCGGTGGCGGCCTGTTTCAGCGCAAGACCTGGCTGCGGGCCGTCGATGGCATCAGCCTGAACATTCAACGCGGCAAGACCCTGGGCATCGTCGGCGAATCCGGTTCCGGCAAGTCTACCCTTGGTCAGGCAATCCTGCGCTTGCTCGACTCCGAAGGCGGTATTCGCTTTCAAGGCCAGGCGCTGGACGGCCTGACGCAAAAACAGCTACGACCGTGGCGCAAGAAGATGCAGGTGGTGTTCCAGGACCCCTTCGGCAGCCTCAGCCCGCGAATGTCGGTCGCGCAGATCATCAGCGAAGGCCTGGAAGTGCACAGCCAGTTGAACACTGAAGAGTGCAACGCCGAAGTGATCCGGGCGCTGAGCGAAGTCGGCCTCGACCCCCGAAGTCGCCATCGCTATCCCCACGAGTTCTCCGGTGGCCAGCGTCAGCGCATCGCCATCGCCCGGGCGCTGGTGCTGAAGCCGGCGCTGATCCTGCTCGACGAACCGACCTCGGCGCTGGACCGCACGGTGCAGAAACAAGTGGTCGCCCTGCTCCGCCAGCTTCAGGAAAAATACGGGCTGACCTATCTGTTCATCAGCCATGACCTGGCAGTGGTGCGCGCCCTGGCCCACGACATGATCGTGATCAAGGACGGCAAAGTGGTGGAACGCGGCGCCAGCCATGAGGTGTTTGACTCACCGCAGCATCCGTACACCAAGGAGCTGTTGGCGGCGGCGATGTTGGGGCAGGCATAATCTGGCCGTCAGACCGCATCGCGGCCTTCGCGAGCAGGCTCGCTCCCACAGTTGATCTGTGTCGTACACAAATCCCCTGTGGGAGCGAGCCTGCTCGCGAAGAGGCCGGCACAGGCAAAACATAATCAGGATCAGCCCCCATGAACACCACCGAAAGCCTCAAGGACTACCAGCGCGTTCGCTTGCTGGCGATCCGTTCGTTGTTCGAAATCATCGAGCAATCGAGTGAAGGCACGGTGATTGTCGACCGCGATGCCAACATCGTCTGGATGAATGAACGCTATGCCCGGCGCTTTGGCCTCCAATCGGCGCAAGGCGCGATCGGCAAGCCCTGCGAAAGCGTGATCCCCGGCAGCCTGCTGCGTGAGGTGGTGCGCACCGGCCGGCCGATTTTGCTGGATATGCAAGACACCCCCAAAGAGCCGCTGGTGGTCATGCGCCTGCCGATTCACGACGATGCCGGCATGGTGATCGGCGCCATCGGTTTCGCCCTGTTCGACGAATTGCGCAGCCTGTCGCCGATGCTCAAGCGCTACATGAGCATGCAGGAAGAACTGGCCTCCACCCGCTCGCTGCTGCGCGCGCGGCAGACCAAATACAACTTCGCCCACTTCATCGGCACCAGCGCCGCCAGCCTGGAAGTCAAACGCCGTGCCCGGCGCAGTGCGAGCACCGAATCGCCGGTATTGCTGCTCGGCGAAACCGGCACCGGCAAGGAATTGCTGGCCCAGGCGATCCACAATGCCTCGCCCCGCGCGCACAAGGCGTTTGTCAGCATCAACAGCGCGGCGATTCCCGAATCGCTGCTAGAGGCCGAATTCTTCGGCACCGCCCCCGGCGCGTTTACCGGAGCCGACCGCAAGGGCCGCGCTGGAAAATTGCAGATCGCCCAGGGCGGCACGCTGTTCCTCGACGAAATCGGCGACATGCCGCTGCCCCTGCAAAGCAAACTGCTACGGGTGTTGCAGGAAAAGGAATTCGAGCCGGTGGGCTCCAACGAAGTGATCCAGAGTGATGTGCGGGTGATCGCCGCGACCTCTACGGACCTGGAAGCAGCCATCAAGCGTGGCGAATTTCGCGCCGACTTGTATTACCGGCTCAATGTGCTGCCGATCCAGGTTCCGCCCCTGCGCGACCGCCTGGATGACGTGCCGGCGCTCAGTGAAGCGATTCTTGAGGAACTGCGCAGCCAGCATGAACTGCACCATGAAGCCCTGGAACTGTTGGGCCAACACGCCTGGCCGGGGAACATCCGGGAGCTGCGCAATGTGCTGGAGCGGGCCGCGTTGCTCAGTGATGACTTGCGCCTGACTACAGCGGATATCCGCGCGGCTATTGGTACGTTCACGCCGGTGGAACGCTTGGCGCCCCTGGCCATTGAACCGATTGCCCATGAGACGTTCAGTGCGGCGCGGGAGCGATTTGACCGGCAGCTGATCGAAACGACCCTCGCGCAATGCGAGGGCAAGGTGATTGAAGCAGCAGCACGATTGGGTCTTGGGCGGTCGACGTTGTACAAGAAGATGGTGGCGCTGGGGATTGCCTAGTCTCCATAAAGAGACATGCATCTCCATTGTTAGACAGGCCATCGCGAGAAGTCTCCGATTAGAGACAAAGCATTCGAATCCAGCCCACAAAAGCCAAATATATCCTTATATTTCAACAACTTAATAAAATGGCACAAAACTCGCTATACGCCCCTCCTACCAGGTTTCACCCAACAAAAATAACAACCCAGGAGACACACCATGAGTGTGATCATTGCCTTGGCAGCTCTCGCGCTGCTGATGCTGGCTGCCTACCGTGGCTACAGCGTTATCCTTTTTGCCCCGATTGCCGCCCTCGGCGCTGTCCTGCTGACTGACCCGTCTGCCGTCGCCCCTGCTTTCACCGGGGTGTTCATGGAAAAAATGGTCGGCTTCATCAAACTGTATTTCCCGGTGTTCCTGCTCGGCGCGGTGTTCGGCAAGCTGATCGAACTGTCCGGTTTCTCGCGCTCCATCGTCGCGGCGGCGATTCGCCTGCTCGGCACCCGCCAGGCAATGCTGGTGATCGTGCTGGTCTGCGCCCTGCTGACCTACGGCGGCGTATCGTTGTTTGTGGTGGTGTTCGCGGTCTATCCGTTTGCCGCTGAAATGTTCCGCCAGAGCAACATCCCCAAGCGGCTGATCCCGGCGACCATTGCCCTGGGCGCCTTCTCGTTCACCATGGACGCCCTGCCCGGCACGCCACAAATCCAGAACATCATCCCCAGCACCTTCTTCAACACCACCGCCTGGGCGGCGCCGTGGCTGGGTGTGATCGGCACGATCTTCGTGTTCTGCGCCGGCATGCTGTTTCTCCAGCGCCAGCGCAGCAAGGCCCAGCGCTCCGGTGAAGGCTATGGTTCGGACCTGCGCAATGAGCCGGAAACCGCCGCCGACCTCAAGCTGCCCAACCCGTGGCTGGCGCTGTCGCCACTGCTGGCGGTGGGCATCATGAACCTTTTGTTCACCCAGTGGATTCCGCAGGTGTACGGCAAGACCCACAGTCTGGCGCTGCCGGGCATGGCTGCGCCGGTGACCACGGAAATCGCCAAGCTTACGGCGATCTGGGCCGTACAGGCAGCCTTGCTGGTCGGCATCCTCATGGTGCTGGTGTTCGGCTACAAGGCGATCAGCCGCAAGCTTGCCGAAGGCAGTAAAAGTGCGGTCAGCGGTGCCTTGCTGGCGGCAATGAACACGGCCTCGGAATACGGTTTCGGCGCGGTGATCGCGTCCCTGCCAGGTTTCCTGGTACTGGCCGACTGGCTCAAGAGCATTCCCAACCCACTGGTCAACGAAGCGATTACCGTGACCCTGCTGGCCGGCATCACCGGTTCCGCCTCGGGTGGCATGAGCATCGCGCTGGCGGCGATGTCCGAGCAGTTCATCAGCGCCGCCCATGCGGCGAACATTCCGCTGGAAGTGCTGCACCGGGTCGCCGCGATGGCCAGCGGCGGCATGGACACCCTGCCGCACAACGGCGCGGTGATTACCCTGCTGGCGGTCACCGGGCTGACCCACCGCGAGGCTTACAAAGACATTTTCTGTATTACGCTGATCAAGACCCTGGCGGTTTTCGTGGTGATCGGCACCTTCTACGCCACTGGCATTGTGTGAGGTATTCATGACGACTCTTTCGGGCAAGACCGCACTGGTCACCGGTTCCACCAGCGGCATCGGCCTGGGCATCGCCCTGTGTCTGGCCAAGGCCGGGGCCAACCTGATCCTCAACGGCTTCGGCGATGCGTCCAAGGTGATTGCCGAAGTAGAACAATTTGGCGGCAAGGTCGGCCACCATCCGGCCGATGTCAGCGACCCTGCGCAGATTGCCGACATGATTGACTACGCCGAGCATGAATTTGGCGGCGTCGATATTCTGGTCAACAACGCCGGCATCCAGCATGTGGCGCCGGTGGACGAGTTCCCGGTGGAGCGCTGGGATTCGATAATTGCGATCAACCTGTCGTCGGTGTTCCACAGCACCCGTTTGAGCCTGCCGGGCATGCGCGCCAAGGGTTGGGGCCGGGTGATCAACATTGCCTCGGTGCATGGACTGGTCGGTTCGGTGGGCAAGTCAGCCTATGTCGCCGCCAAGCACGGGGTGATCGGCTTGACCAAAGTGGTCGCGCTGGAAACCGCGACCACCCAGGTCACCTGCAACGCGATTTGCCCAGGCTGGGTATTGACGCCGCTGGTGCAGAAGCAGATTGATGATCGTGCCGCCCGTGGGGTTGACCCGCAGCAGGCGCAACATGATCTGCTCGCTGAGAAGCAGCCATCGCTGGAGTTCGTGACACCGCCGCAACTGGGTGAACTGGTGTTATTTTTGTGCAGCGAAGCCGGCAGCCAGGTGCGGGGCGCGGCGTGGAATGTTGATGGTGGGTGGTTGGCGCAGTGATCATCTGCTAGACCGCGTTATCGTTCATCGCGAGCAGGCTCGCTCCCACAGGCTCTGTGGTGTCTGTGGGAGCGAGCCAGCTCGCGATCGAGTGCGCAGCACTCGCCAACAAAAAGAGGCAAACCATGTCCGACATCCTCTGGCAACCCGACGCCAAACGCATTGGCAAGACCCGCATGGAGGCCTTTCGGCGCTTCATCAATCAGCGACACCACCTCAAGATCGACGACTACCCGGCCCTGCACCAGTGGTCCATCGATCAACGCCCGGAATTCTGGCAGGCCATTGTCGATTTCTTCGACATCCGCTTCCACGAGCAACCCGACGCCGTGCTCCTCGAAGGCCCGCAGATGCCCAGCGCCCAGTGGTTCCCCGGCGCAACGCTGAACTTTGCCGAACATCTGCTACAGCGTCGCGATGATGCGATCGCCGTGATAGCCGTCGGCGAAAACGGTCAGCGTGAACATTTGACCTGGGCCGAACTGGCCGAACAGGTCGCCGGTTTTCAGAATGGCTTGATCGCTGCTGGCGTCGGTGTGGGTGACCGGGTCGCCGCCTGCATGCCCAACACCTGGCAAACCCTGGTGGCCATGCTCGCCACCACCAGCCTTGGCGCAATCTGGTCCTGCTCCTCACCGGACTTCGGCACCCAAGGGGTGGTTGACCGTTTCGGCCAGATCGAACCGAAAGTGCTGGTGACCTGTGCCGGCTACCGCTATGCCGGCAAAGAGATCGACCAGACCGCCAAGGTCAACGAAATCCTCGAACGCCTGCCGTCATTGCAGCAGTTGATCATCGTGCCTTACGCCCGGCCACAGGCGCACATAGAAGAATTCCGCACCCAGGCCAACGTGACGCTGTGGGACGACTTCTACACGCCCGGAGGCGAGCCGGATTTCGTCCCTGTGCCCTTCGCCCATCCGCTGTACATCCTCTATTCCAGCGGCACCACCGGCGTGCCCAAATGCATCATCCACAGCACCGGCGGCGTGTTGCTGCAACATGTCAAGGAACACGGCCTGCATGGCGATCTCGGCCCCGGTGAACGGCTGTTCTACTACACCACCTGCGGCTGGATGATGTGGAACTGGCTGGTGTCCGCGCTGGCGACAGGCAGCTCCGTGGTGCTGTACGACGGCTCACCGTTCCAGCCCGAGCCGCAACGCCTGATCGACCTGATCGACGACGAACGCATCAGCGTCTTCGGCACCAGCCCCAAATACCTCGCGACCCTGGAAAGCAGTGGTATCAAGCCGCGTGAAAGTCATGACCTGGGCAGCCTCAAGACGTTGCTCTGCACCGGCTCGGCACTGTCGCCGCAGAGTTACGACTACGTCTATCGCGACTTCAAGGCTGACGTGTGCCTGGCCTCGATGTCCGGCGGTACCGACATCGTCTCGTGCTTCGTCAACGGCAACCCGATGTCGCAGGTCAGGCGTGGCGAAATCATGGGCAAGAGCCTGGGCATGGCCGTCGAAGTGTGGAACGACGCCGGCCACCCAGTGATCGGTAAAAAAGGCGAGCTGGTCTGCACCCGACATTTCCCGGCGATGCCCATTGGCCTGTGGAACGATCCCGATGGCGAAAAACTGCGCGAATCCTATTTCAGCCTATTCCCCGGCGTCTGGGCCCAAGGTGATTACGCCGAACAACTGCCCCATGGCGGGATGATGATCCACGGTCGCTCCGATGCCGTGCTCAATCCCGGCGGCGTACGCATCGGCACGGCGGAAATCTATCGTCAGGTGGAAAAAATCCCCCAGGTACTCGACAGCGTGGCCATCGGTCAGCAGTGGCAAGATGACGTGCGGGTGGTGCTGTTCGTACGCTTGCGCGACGGGCTCGAACTGGACGAGACACTGCAACAGCAGATCCGCGAGACGATTCGCGCCAACACCACGCCGCGTCATGTGCCGGCGAAAATTGTCGCAGTGACGGACATCCCCCGGACCATCAGCGGCAAAGTCGTCGAGTTGGCAGTGCGCAATGTGGTGCATGGGCAGAAGGTGAAGAACACTGATGCACTGGCCAATCCCGAAGCGCTGGAACAGTACCGAAACAGGCCCGAACTCCTGGATTGAAAAAGGGTTACCTGTGCAAGAATAGACGCCTGCTAAATCGACTCAGGCGCAGGACTCCCAGATGAACGCAACACCAACCGCCAGCGATGCCCAGGCCTTGATCGCCCGAATCGACTGGGCAAGCAGCCCGTTGAGCGCGGCCAGGGTGTCGACAGCATGGCAGAGCCCAACAGCGAGAGCGCTGTAGCCAGCAACGCGAATTTGCGTAATGCCGGCGGGCGGCAGATACCCACACCCATGGCAGGCTCACTCATAGACCTTCCCCCATTATTATTGTTAGGTCGTTCAACCTTTCTGGGCGCCGCAAGGGTGCGTGTCTGGACCGGCTGTTTCAGAGCATAGTCCTGAAACCCGCAATCCAAAGCCCCTTCGGAAGCTGGCTTATCCTATCGGTGTTTTTGAAGGGCTGACATTCGACGGCACGTTATGATTTGTTAACCGGGGGGGATGGGGGGTTGTTCTGAATGGTTGGGTATCAGGTGGGGTGATTGCGGTTTTGGTGTTTGGTGTACATATCCGTTGCTGCGGTAACGGCCGCTATTGGTTCCGCCCTTACGGCGGGTCACTTTCGAAAAGCGCGAAAGTAACCAAAGCGCTTTGCCCCTTACATTCGGTGCCTCGCCTAGGCTCGGCATGCCCTCGCTCCGGTCCTGCTCCGTGGGCCCGCCGCCATCGGCCATCCATGGCCGGGGGCGGCTAACCCGGCATCCATGCCGGGTTGCCCACTGCGCAGAACCTCCACTCGGCCTCACGAGGGGGCAAGAAGATCAAAAGCCAAAGCAAAAGCGAGGCGGCCTACCGGCCGGCCTGATCGCGGGGTTCGTTCGCCTTTGATGCTCTTGGTCGGCCGGTAGGCCGCCATCGCGAGCAAGCTCGCTCCTACAGTTGGGCTGGGTACATTCGAAAGAAATTGGTCGGCTGTCAGGCCGCTTTCGCGGGCAAGTCGGATCGCCGCACCGCCGCTCCCACAGAAGAGCAAAAGCAGAGCGGCGTACACCCACGCTCTTCACCACTCATCAGGCCGAGCGTTAGCTCGCCTGCAGCTCTTGATCTTGATCCACCCGCCCCCTCGGCAGGCTGAGTGGAGGCGTTCATCCGGGGGGAGGCGCGCAGCGCCGTTCGGCGCAGCCGAACACATCGAGAGGAGGTCGCGCGAAGCCGACCGGAGGCGATGCCCCCGGATGAATGCCGGAGCGAAGGAACCCCGAGCCTAAGCGAGGGGCCGTACGTAAGGGGCGAGACCTTTTGGTTCCTTTTGGGGCGTTTGCCAAAAGGGACTCGCCGTAAGGGCGAAACCATAAGCCGCCATTACCGAAGAAACGGATATGTACCCAATCAACCCATGACCCTGGTCGGCCCGAAGGCCGCCAAGGTCAACAACAAACTCAGGCCAAACTCTTGCTGACCACTTCAAACACATCACTGGACAACTGCCCCGAAGCCCGAATCCGCTCCAGCTCCCCCTTCATCAAAGCCTGACGAGCACTGTCGTACTTGCGCCAGCGAGTCAAAGGCGCCAACTGGCGAGAAGCAATCTGCGGATTGAAGCCATTCAACTCAATCACCAGATCCGCCAGGAAGCGATACCCGGAACCGTCAGCGGCATGGAAGTTGATCAGGTTCTGCCCGGCAAACGCACCGACCAGCGCCCGCACCTTGTTTGGGTTCTTGATGTTGAACGCCGGGTGCTGCATCAACGCCTTGGTCCGTGCCAGGCCACCGGGCAACACGCTGCCAGCCTGAACGCTGAACCACTGATCCATGACCAGCGGGTTGTCCTTGAAGTGCTCGGCGAAGCTGGCCAGCGCCTTGGCCTTCTCGGCTTCAAACGGCGAGTTGACCAGCACGGCAAGTGCGGTCAGGCGCTCGGTCATGTTGTCGCACGAATCGAACTGCTCCAGGGTTGCCGCCAGAACTTCCGGCTTGCCGCTGAGCATCAGGTACGACAGCGCGATGTTCTGCAAGGCACGACGGGCAAAGTGCTCGGCTTCGGCCACGTACGGCGTCTGCTTCGACAACTCGCGGTTGGCCTGATAACGCAGCCACAGGCCTTCGAACAACGCATCGGCCAATTGCTTGCGGGCAAATTCACGCGCCGTGTGAATCGCTTCGACATCCGCCACTTCGCTGATTTCGGTCAGGTACGCCTCGCTTGGCAACGACAGCATTTCGGCGACCATGGCCTGATCCAGCGACTCATCCGAGAGCACCGTGCGCAGCGCCGACACCAGACGCTGATCTAGTACCAGCGCTTCGCCCTTCTGCTGCTGTCCGATCAACTCTTGCAGCACCTGCACCGACAGTTGCTGGCCGGCATCCCAACGGTTGAAGCCGTCGCTGTCGTGCTGCATCAGGAACATCAACTGATCGCGGTTGTACGGGAAGCTCAATTTCACCGGCGCCGAGAAGCCGCGCAGCAACGATGGCAGTGGTTGTTCGGCGATGTCGACGAAAGTGAAGGTCTGCTCGGCTTCAGTCACCGAAATGACCCGCGAGGAGCCATGCGCGGTGGCTTCACCGGACAGACGCAGGGCAATCGCCGCGCCTTTGGAATCCAGCAGCCCCAGTTCGACCGGGATCACGAACGGCAGTTTTTCAACCTTGTCCGGGGTTTCCGGGCAGCTCTGGCGGAAGGTCAGGCTGTAGGTTTTCGCCGCCGCATCAAAGGACTCGCTCACCGCCAGGCGCGGTGTGCCAGCCTGGCTGTACCAGCGTTTGAACTGGATCAGGTCAACGCCATTGGCATCTTCCATGGCCTTGATGAAGTCATCGCAGGTCACGGCCTGGCCGTCGTGGCGTTCGAAGTACAGGTCGCTGCCTTTGCGGAAGCCTTCGGCGCCGAGCAAGGTGTGGATCATGCCGACCACTTCCGAGCCCTTTTCGTACACGGTCAGGGTGTAGAAGTTGGAAATCTCGATGAAGCTGTCCGGGCGCACGGCGTGGGCCATGGGGCCGGCGTCTTCGGCGAACTGGTGGGTGCGCAGGTACGCCACGTCCTGGATGCGCTTGACCGTGGCCGAGTTCATGTCCGAGGAGAAACCGGCATCGCGGAACACCGTGAAGCCTTCCTTGAGCGACAGCTGGAACCAGTCGCGGCAGGTCACGCGGTTGCCCGACCAGTTGTGGAAGTATTCGTGGGCGACAATCGCCTCGACCCGTTGGTGCGCGGCATCGGTTGCGGTTTCGGCCTTGGCCAGCACGGCGCTGGAGTTGAAGATGTTGAGGCCCTTGTTCTCCATGGCGCCCATGTTGAAGTCATTCACAGCGACGATCATGAAGATATCCAGGTCGTACTCGCGACCGTAGACCTCTTCGTCCCAGCGCATGGATTTCTTCAGGCTGTTCATCGCGTGCTGGCACTTGTCGATGTTTTCCGGCTCGACGTAAATGCGCAGCGCCACGTTGCGCTCGCTCAGGGTGGTGAAGCTGTCTTCGACGCACCACAGGTCACCGGCCACCAGCGCAAACAGGTACGCCGGTTTCTTGAACGGATCTTCCCAGGTCGCCCAGTGCCGGCCCTCTTCGCCGGGGCCGGAAGCGATCGGGTTGCCGTTGGACAGCAGCACCGGATAGCTGTGTTGTTCGGCCACGACCGTGGTGGTGAAGGTGCTCATCACGTCCGGGCGGTCGAGGTAATAGGTGATCTTGCGAAAGCCTTCGGCCTCGCACTGGGTGCAGAACATCGTGCCGGACTTGTACAGGCCTTCCAGCGCGGTGTTGGTTTCCGGGTGGATCCTGACGCTGGTATCGACCGTGAAGGTGGTGCTGGTCGGGTGCAGGGTCAGGTGATTCTCGGTCAGCTGATACTGCGCCTCGGAAAGCTCCTGGTCGGCCAACGTCACCGCCAACAGCTCAAGCTGCTGGCCGTCCAGCACCAGCGGCGGCAGGCCCGGGCCACGCTCGGGGTTGCGGCGCATCACCAGTTGCGCATGGACCAGGCTGTGGTCCTCGTACAACTCGAAGGTCAGGTGCGTTTCGTCGATCAGGTACTCGGGCGCCTGATAGTCCTTGAGGTAGATCATCTTCGGTTGTTCGGTGCGCATGCTGGAGTCCTTACTGATGCACGGCGAGCTGGTAAGCCGTGTATTTACGAATATTGATCACGCCGGTATCGAAGATCAGGTATTGGCCCTTGACCCCCATCAGCGTGCCTTCGGCAATCGGGTTCTTGTCCAGGTTGAAGCTGACGATCTTCGCCGGGTACTGCTCGACCGGGTAGCGGATTTCCAGCGGTTCGACATCGGTCACCGGCTGGATCGCCTGCAAGCCAAATCGCTGCTGCAACCCGAGCAAGCCTTCGGCACAGCTGTCGAACAGTCGATCGCGGACTTCGGCCAGGTTCACCGCCGCCGCATCGCCCTTGAGCAAAGCACGCCAGTTAGTCTTGTCGGCCACCTGGCTGCGGAACAGATCCTCGACGAAACCGGACTGCTGGCGGGTCGATACGCGCATGATCGGCAAGGCCTGGCTCGCACCCTGGTCGAGCCAGCGGGTCGGCAACTGGGTGGCACGGGTAATCCCGACTTTGACCCCCGACGAATTGGCCAGGTACACCACGTGGTCGGTCATGCAGAATTTCTCACCCCACTCAGGTTCCCGGCAAGTACCGGCCTCGAAGTGGCAGCGCTCCGGGCTCATGATGCACACGTCGCACTGGGCCAGCTTGGTCATGCACGGGTAGCAGTAGCCCTGGCTGAAACTGGTCTTGGTCTTGCGTCCGCAATGGATGCAGTGGATCGCACCCAGGTATTCCAGGCGCACCGTGGTACCGATCAACGGATTGACCGGGACCTCGGTTTCGCCCAGACGGAAAGCGTATTGCACGTTCGGCCCGTCCAGGCGCGCCGACATTTTACTGATTGCACCACGGCCAATCTCGATCAATGGATGGCATCCGACTTGAACAGGATATTCGGCACTTGAATCGACTTCGAGTTGCATTCCTGCGGGCCCATGTAGCCCGTGCGCTGTTCCTCGGGCAGGTTCTGGATTTCCCAGGCGATCATCGCCTGCAGCGACAGCTCGCGTTGTTCGGCGGTGAGTTTGCCACCGTCGGACCATTTGCCGATTTCCACGGCCAGTTTCAGGCTCTCGTAGATATCGTGGGTGATGTTGTTGATCATTTCGTTAAAAGAGGACATTGGGTCTCCATCTCTTTATTGCATGTTCTGAATTAGGCGGCCAGTTTACGGCGGTTATACAAACCGCCCAACAAACCGGTGAAGCATCCGATGAGTAACCCGCTGACGTGGGCCGCGTTGGCGATTTCGCCGAAGCCGATCATCGAGACCAGCCCGGACAGGCACAGCAGCAACCACACCAGCATCATCACCAGCACGCCTCGGGGCAGGCGATAAGCCGGGTTCGGCGCCAGCAACTGGAAGATCCAGCAATGCCCGAGCAGGCCATACAGTACGCCGGACAAACCGCCGAACAAGGTCGGGCCGCTGAAAAAATACTGGGCGAAGTTGGACACCAGGCTGAACAGCAAGGTCAGGCCGATCAGGTTGATACTGCCCTGGCGCGACTCGATGCGCCGCCCCAGCTCCCAGTACCACATGCCGTTCATCGCCAGGTGCAGGATGCCAAAGTGGATCAGCATCGGCGTGAACAGGCGCCACCACTGCCCCGCCGCCAGGCTGTCGGCCAGTGGCGTGAAGTGGAGGTACTCGCCGACCACACGGAATTCGAGGAAGGTCAGCCAGCGCATCGTTTCAAGGTTGTCGCCGAGCATGGTCACCGCGCCGACAATCACACTCAGCAGCAATACCAGCGCGGTGGCCCTGGCGTATTTCAACTGCTCGACGAACCCCGGACGCGTGACGGTCTGTGCCACTGGAATGTCCAGCTGCTGGTCGGGATCGCCCGCCGGAAACCGTTCGTACAGCGCACGCACGTCTTCACTGATGTTGCTCGGCACCCAAAGCACCTGCTCGCCCGCTTCCTCGCTGACCCGGTGGGGCACTTGCATGCGCTTGAGCAGGGTGACGAACCCGCTCAAGTCCACCGCCAAGGGCAGACGCAATACCGCTACAGCACTCATTGCAGCACCTCCGGCCGCTCGACATCGACCCAGACGAATTTTTGCGGATCCAGGCGGGTTTCCTGATCCAGTCGGTAGGCAACCAGTTTGCCGTACAGCACCGCGCTGTAATCCAGGCAGGCCAGGTTCGGCCGGATCGGTGCCGGCTTGCCGCTGCGCCAGTAATGGCCGACGAACAACAGCGGCTCATCGATGCCGTAGCGCAGCAAACTGTTCTTTTCGGTGGACGTCAGCGGCGTCCGGGCCACGGGTTCCGGCAGTGCATCCGGCTGGAACACGATATCGCCGTAGGTTTTCGGATCGTCTTCCCAGAACTTGGTCCGGAAGAACGAACGCACCAGGCCGTCGCCGCTGGTCATGGTCAGGCCATGGGGCAAGCGCATATCCGTGCCGCGCAGCAGCCGGTCGAATACGGTGCAGGCAAAAGAGCCCGACTCCGCCGACGCCTGGAGAAAGTGCTCATCGACGCAACCGTTGGGGAACAACGCCCGCAGCGGTTCGATCAGCCCGGCGTCCCAGCAGGCGTGGACCACGCGAAAACGCCCGGCATCGACGAACAATGGCAATTTGTAGAACCATTGCTGAAAGTCGTGCCAGTCACCCGGATGGTGTTCGAACTGGGTCAGGGTTTCGTGCAGCAGGCGGGCATGGCGCGGTGTGTGCTCGCGCACGAACTGCTTGCCGCTGCCGGGCAGCGCCGGCGTGCTCCAGCCCAGCGCATTGAACTCGTGGTTGCCCATGATGCACAACGCCTGACCGGCCTCGACCATGTCGTGGACGATATGCAGTGCCTCACGAATCCGCGGGCCGCGGTCGATGATATCGCCAACGAACACCGCCATGCGCGAGGCATGCCGCCAGACGCCACCCTGCTTGTGATAACCGAGTCGGTCGAGCAAGTGCTCCAGGGTCAGAGCGCAACCGTGCACGTCACCGATCAGGTCGTAGCTACGCGCGGGATCGAGCATCAGTCGCCTCCACCCCCCAATTTGCTGCCCCAGCCGAGCTTGGTCCGGCAGACTTCATAGTAGTTGTGGTCAAGCGGGTGAATCAGCCGCAGTTTCTGGGCTTTCTTGCTGACGGTAATGGTGTCGCCGGGCGCGCAGGTGAAGTGGTTCTGCCCGTCACACGAGACTTGCGGGTAAATCTGCATATCCTTGGACACGACGATTTTCAGCTCACTGTTGCCATCGACCACAATCGGTCTACCCGACAAGGTATGGGGGTACATCGGCACAATCACAATAGCGTCGAGCTTGGGATGCATGATCGGCCCGCCGGCGGACAGCGCATAGGCTGTGGAACCGGTCGGCGTCGCGACGATCAGGCCGTCGGCCTTCTGGCTGCAGACGAACTGGCCGTCGATGTACAGCTCGAATTCGATCATTCGCGTGGATTTGCCGGGGTGCAGCACCACGTCGTTCAGTGCATCGCCCTGGCCGATGGCCTCGCCGTGGCGACGGACTTCGGCCTGCAACAGGAAGCGGTTTTCCACCAGATAGTGGCCGTCCAGCACTTCGGCGACCTTGGTTTCCAGCTCGTCGGGACGGATGTCGGTGAGGAAACCCAGACTGCCGCGGTTGATACCGAGCACCGGAATATTGTGCTTGGCCAGCGCCCGGGCGGCACCGAGCAGACTGCCGTCACCACCGACCACTATGACCATGTCGCAGACTTCGCCGAGCATCTTGCGCGACGAGGTTTGCAAGCCGTGCCCTGGCAGCACTTCGGCGATGGTGTCTTCGAGGATCACGTGCAGGTGACGATCGAGCAGAAACCGTTTCAGTCGGCGGACGGTATCCAGCACCTGGGAACTGCCCAGGCGACCGATGATGCCGATATTGCGAAATTGCTCCATGGGGCTCCTGCGGGGATCTGCGTGGCGGCGAAAAACCCGATTATGGGCGAAAGCCGCCCGTAGACAAAATCCTTTCAGCTTCAAGGGTGTGCCCGGGTTTCAGGCTATGCTCGCAAGATGATGCTATTTCCGGATTTGCTCCACCTGCCCCATCAGTTACGCCATCCTGAAGTGCGTGACCTGGCGTGGGTCATCCTCGCGCCGCCCATGCTGGACGATACCCCGTGGCCGCAGCGTCACCCGCTGGCCGGCAGCGACTGGGTGCAGGCACCGGATCGGCTGGAGCATTGGCTGCGGCAGCTGGATCGGGACAGTTATGGCCTGCTGCATTGGCTGGCCCAGGCCCGGACCCGGCGCCTGGGTTTGTATTACGAACGCCTCTGGCAGTTCGCCGTGCAGCATGCGCCGGGCATTGAACTGATTGCCGCCAACCTGCCGATTCGCCGCGAGGGGCACACCCTGGGTGAACTGGACATGCTGCTGCGCGACCGCGACGGCGTGCATCACCTGGAACTGGCGATCAAGCTCTACCTCGGCCCGCAATCCGGCGACGGGAACGACACCGCCCAGTGGCTGGGCCCGGGCTGCCACGACCGGCTCGACCGTAAACTGGCGCACCTGAGCCAGCATCAATTGCCGATTTCCGCGCGCCCCGAGAGCCGTGAAGTGCTGGCGGCGCTGGATATCCAGGCGTTCAGCGCCCATTTGTGGCTGGGGGGTTATTTGCTGTACCCGTGGCCCGGACAGGCTGCCCCGCCGTCGGGTGCCCATCCACAGCATTTACGAGGACGCTGGTTGCACCAAAAGGATTGGCCGGCGTTGTTGGCCCAGAGCCCGCCCGGTCGCTGGCAACCCCTGCCCCGCCACGCCTGGCTGGCGCCGGCGCATTATTCGGCGGAGCACACCTGGAACCCTGGACAGATGCAGGCGTGGCTGGATGAACTGGACCCCTTGGCACCGGCGCAGTTGCTGGTGCGCCTGACGGAAAATGCCAGCGGCGACTGGGAAGAGGCCGAACGGCTGTTTCTGGTGGCGGATCTTTGGCCGAATGTGCCGGGACAGGGTTGAGTCTTGTATTGCCTGAGCCGGCCCCTTCGCGAGCAAGCCCGCTCCCACATTGCGCCTCAGCCGAACACAAGTCTTGTATCCACTGAAGAACCCTGTGGGAGCGAGCCTGCTCGCGAAGGGGCCAACCCGGTCTAAAGAGATAACCGCATCGCCGGTTATCCAGCGCCTGGCAGGACAAAACTCTGGTCAATGACCATCAAACTTTCTTGTGCTGTTCGACCCATTGCCCATAGGCATTGATGAATTTTTGCAGGAACGGCTTGACCGACTCGGACAACTTGCCCTCCTCGTCGAACGCCGAACCGGCGTTCCCCAGATAGGCCTCCGGTTGCTGCATCATCGGCACATTCAGAAACACCATGGATTGACGCAGGTTGTGATTGGCACCAAACCCGCCGACGGCCCCCGGCGAAACGCTGATAACGGCCCCCGGTTTACCGTTCCAGACACTTTTGCCGTATGGACGCGAGCCCACGTCAATCGCATTCTTCATCGGCGCCGGCACCGAACGGTTGTATTCCGGGGTCACGAACAACACCGCGTCGGATGAGCTCACCTGTTGTCGGAAAGTGCTGTAGGCTGCCGGCGGTGAAGCACCATCGATGTCTTCGTTATAGAGCGGCAGATCGCCAATTTCGACGATGTTGAGCTTGAGATTGGCTGGCGCCAGCTCCACCAGGGCCCGTGCGACCTTGCGGTTGATCGATTCCTTTCTCAAGCTGCCGACCACGACGGCGATCGTATAGACGTTGCTCATAAGAGTTTCTCGACTGTCCGATAGGAAGAGCTTGTAGTTATAGATGACGATTCAAGCAGTGGGCGACCGAAAACACCGCCCCTGACTATTTTTTTCCCGTAGGAAAACTTACCTCGCCCAAGCACGGTCTACAGTGCCGCAAATTGAGTGATTTATCTCCAGAGGTTCTAAGCAGATGGCAGCAGTACTCGTCGGTCAGTTCCATGCAAGAGACGCGGAAGGCCGTATTTATTCGGTGCACGAGTTCCAGGACTCCACCCCGGCGGTAGACGGTTCAGGCCCTGTCACCACCTACAAGCTGGCCATTGGCGACCGTGTCAACAAGGTCGACGACAATGAATTCATGCTGGTGCAAACCGGCGTGACCATTACCCGCGAACCGCAAACCGCCAGCGTTTCATAACCCGTCGTTATGAGCAGAAGTCATATGCGCGGACTTGGGGTAGGATTCAGCCACTGACTCCTCCACCTGCTGAACATGGACTTCACGCATGCGCTTACGCCATATCGAAGTGATCCAGGCGCTCCTGCAGACCGGTCACCTGGGCACCGCCGCCGAATGGCTGCAGCTGCCGGTGGCCGAAGTCGAGCGCTTGCTGCGCGACGCCGAGGATCAGTTGGGTTTCATGCTGTTCGCCAGCGTGCGCGGACGATTGCAGGCCACCCGTGAAGCACGGGAATTGCAGGTGGAAATTGCCCGGGTCTACGATGCCCTCGAACCGGTGCAGCGCCTGGCCAACAGCCTCAGGCAATACCTGGCGCCGCCGCTGCGAATCGTCTGCACCCCGCCTCTGGCCAACCAATTGTTGCCACACAGTATCGCGGCCCTGCGCCGACGCCTGCCCGATGCGCCTTGCACACTGCTGAGCCAGCCCACCCGCGACATCGTCAGAAGCCTGCTGCTGCGTGAAAGTGACCTGGGCCTGAGCCTGCATGACCCCGATCACGCCGACCTCGATTGCCAAGTGATTGCACAGGGCAAACTTCAGTTGCTCGCCCCCCATGGCTGGCTGCAACCGAAACAGAAATACATTTCACTGCAGGATCTGGCCGGTCAATCAATGATCGGCCTGGAGGGGCACGACCCGTTGAGCCCTGCGCTGGAAAACAAACTGCACGGCTTGCGCCCTGCCCCGGTGATTCAGACCCGGGTCCAGACGCATCAGATGATGCGCAGCATGGTCGAGGCCGGCGAAGGCCTGGCCATCGTCGACCCCTTCACCGCCCTCGGCGCCAAAGCCTCGGGGCTGGACGCCTGCCCGCTGGCGCCGGCGGTCCCGATCAGTCTCTACGCCCTGACCCTGAAAAACGCCGAACCCTCTGCGGCGGTTCAGGCACTGTTGACCATCGTCACGGAACAAGCCGCGGCGATGCTGACGAACTGAACGGGTTTTCCAGCGGGTTTTCGAACAGTCGGTACCAGAACAGTGCCACTTCGGCGGTATTCGGATCGATGCCGCGATAGCGCAGGTGGTCGATCCCGCCAATCACGTAACCACAGCGTTCATAGAGCCGGCAGGCCCCCAGGTTGTTGTTCTGGGTTTCGAGCATGATGCCCGGGAGTTTCTTCTTGCGGCTCCAGAACTGCGCCACGTCCAGCAAGGCCTTGGCCACGCCATGCCGCCGGGCCGGTGCGTGCACCGCCAGTTCGTCGATATGGGCAAAGCCGTTCCAGTTGGTACTGACCACCAGGTGCCCCACGGGCTGGTCATCCAGATACGCCATGAAAATCGCGCTGTCGGCGCCATCGCGAAAGCTGCTGAATTCCTCGGGGTCGATGCCGTAGCACTTGCGATAAGGCGTGATCGGGGTGACCGGCCACTGTGCCACCGGCTTGCCTATTTCGGCCGCACCGTAGGCCGCGACTTCAAAACTGAAATCACTGCCCCAGATATAGGCGGCGAAACCCTCGTCGGCAACCCGTACCGACAACCCTGGATAATTCGGATTTATAACCGGCTGCATACTGGGAAAGGTCCTCACTCCTTGATGCAATCGACGGTGTAGCACCGTCCACTGCCCTGATCTTCATGTTGCAATCCGTGCACATCAGCAACGAACCCCGGGAAACTGCTATCGAACGTGCGGGCAAACGCCAGGTAATCGATGATCGAGCGGGTCGGCTCGGTAAAACGCTCGCCCGGCATGATCAGCGGAATGCCGGGTGGGTACGGCACCAGCATCACCGCGGCGATTCGCCCGTCCAGCGCATCGATCGACACGGCTTCGACTTCACCCCGCACCAATTGATCATAGGCGTCCGCCGGCTTCATCGCGACTTCCGGCAGTACGGTGTACATGCGCTTGAGGTGCCTGGCGGTGGCGTTGCTGCGATAACAGGCATGTAGCTGATCGCACAGATCACGCAGGCCCATGCCCTGATAGCGCGCGACATTCTCTTGCGCCACACAGGGCAGGCAACTGGCCAGACTGACGTTGGCGTCGTAGCTGCGCTTGAACTCCAGCAGTTCGGTGAGCAGCGTGCTCCACTTGCCCTTGGTGATGCCCATGGAGAACAACACCAGGAACGAATACAGCCCGGTCTTCTCGACCACCAGGCCGCGTTCCCAAAGGAACTTGCTGACCACCGCCGCCGGAATCCCGCGCTCGCTGAGGGCCCCACCGGCGGTCAATCCCGGCATCACCAGCGTGACCTTGATCGGGTCGAGCAGCACATAATCGTCGGTCACGCCGCCAAAGCCGTGCCAGTCGGCATCGGGTTGCAGCAACCAGTCCTCGGTGACGACCCGCTCGATGCCTTGCGCCGACGGCGGTTGCCAGATCGAGAACCACCAGTCATCCACGGCAATGTGCTGGCGCAAATTGGCCAGCGCCCGGCGAAAACTCAGGGCTTCGTCGAACATTTCCTGCAACAGCGAACGCCCGGCCGGCCCTTCCATCATCGCCGAAGCCACATCCAGCGAGGCAATGATGCCGTACTGCGGCGAGGTCGAGATGTGCATCATGAATGCTTCGTTGAAGCGATCCCGGTCCAGTTGCCGCGCTCCGCCATCGCGCACATGAATCATCGACGCCTGACTGAAGGCCGCCAGCAACTTGTGGGTGGAATGGGTGGTAAACACCAACGGGCTGTCTTCATCACGGGAGGTGCCCATGCCGTAGCGCCCGGCAAAGAACTCATGAAACGCCGCATAGGCGTACCAGGCCTCGTCGAAGTGCAATACCTCAACGCTATTGCCCAGTTGCTGTCTGATCAGCTCGGCGTTGTAGCAGAGGCCGTCGTATGTCGAATTGGTCACCACCGCGAGTTTGACCTTCGGTGAACGGCCCTTGGTCAGCGGACTGGCGTCGATCTTGGCCTGGATCGATTCGCGGCTGAACTCGCTCAGGGGAATCGGGCCGATGATCCCCAGCTCATTACGCTCCGGACACAAGTACAGCGGGATCGCGCCGGTCATGATGATCGAGTGCAGCACCGACTTGTGGCAATTGCGATCCACCAGCACCAGGTCATCGCGGGCGACGACCGAGTGCCAGACAATCTTGTTGGCCGTGGAGGTGCCATTGATCACGAAAAAGGTGTGATCGGCGCCGAAATTGCGTGCCGCGCGGGCCTCGGCTTCAGCCAGGGGGCCGGTGTGATCGAGCAAGGAGCCGAGTTCGGGCACCGACACCGAAAGATCCGAGCGCAGGGTGTTCTCCCCGAAAAACTGGTGAAACGCCTGCCCGACCGGGCTTTTGTGATACGCCACGCCACCGCCGTGACCGGGGGTGTGCCAGGAGTAGTTGGAGTCCGCCGTGTGTTGCACCAACGCCTTGAAAAACGGCGGCAGCAGGCCATCGAGGTATTTGCGCGCGGCGCGGGCCACCTGCCGGGCGAGAAAGGGCACGGTGTCCTCAAACAGGTAAAGAATGCCGCGCAACTGGTTGAGCTCGGCCATGGCATCGGCGGGCGCGTTTTCCAGGGTCACTTTTTCGCCCAAGGCGAAGATCGGCAGATCCGGTGCACGCACCCGCGCCAGACCGATCAGCTCTGCCATGTTTTGTAACAGATGGGAGTGGGTACTGGCGTCTTCAGACGCAATCAACATGCAGGACAGGCCATGGTAAGTCGACGCCACCAGACGCCCTTCGGTGTAGTCCACCGCCGAAACGACGCTGAATCCTTCCTGCTCAAGCTCCCGGGCAATCCCCCGCACGCGGTCGCCGGCGACGCTGTCGGCCTTGATGTCGCGATGGACAATCAGGACCGGGAATTTCAAGTCTTTGTACATGAGGCACAGTGTCCTGAGGCGGCAGACCAGAGCCTGCCAATCACCTCAGGGTAGAGTGTTGTAGAGGATGTGGCGAGCGGGACGCACCAACTTGTGGCGACGAGGGAGTTTCTCTGTGGCGAGGGGGCTTGCCCCCGTTGGAGCGCGAAGCGGTCCCGTGTTTATTCAGGCAAATCACGCTAGCAGCAATGACGACTGCTTCGCAGCCGAACGGGGCGGTGCGGCGTTCCGACAAGCCCCCTCGCCACAAAAGCAGTGTCTGCCAAATTTGGTGTTATGCCTGCGCTTCAGCCTCAGCCAACTGCACCCACAACGCCGGGGCGCCAGCGGATTTGCCGATGATTTCCAGGCGCGCCGCGTGGCGGGCCAGGTCGTCTTCGCTGGCACGGATGATGCGCGTCGGCGGGCGGTCCGCTGGCAAACGGCGAATCTCGGTGGCCGAATTGTCCGCTCCTTCACCGGAGCCATTGCCATCGGAGGCGTTGCCGGCCAGGGACAGACTGGTCTGCCCCCCGGTCATGGTCAGGTAGACGTCGGCGAGAATCTCGGAGTCGAGCAAGGCGCCGTGCAGTTCACGGCCGGAGTTGTCTACTCCATAACGTTTGCACAGGGCGTCGAGGCTGTTGCGCTGCCCCGGGTGACGTTCCCTGGCCATCATCAGGGTGTCGAGGATCGAGCAGTGCTGCGTGATGTCCGCGCGGTCCTGCTGGCCCATCAGGGCGAATTCGTTGTTGATGAAGCCAACGTCGAACGCCGCGTTATGGATAATCAGCTGCGCGCCCTTGATGAACTCGAAGAACTCTTCGGCCACTTCGGCAAAACGCGGCTTACCCACGAGGAATTCGTTGGTGATGCCGTGGACGCCGATGGCGCCCTCGTCACTTTCGCGATCGGGTTGCAGGTACACGTGAAAGTGCCGGCCCGTCAGGCGTCGGCCGATCAACTCGACACAACCGATTTCGATAATCCGGTGGCCGTCGGTCACCGGCATGCCGGTGGTTTCGGTGTCGAGTACAACGGATCTGGTGGCCATCAGTGCTCAGCTCTCAATCGGTCAATCGTGCAAAAGCGGCGATGTTAACACGCTCGCGGGGGTCTTTCAGGTGGACCGTGTTGCGCCTTTCGCGAGCAGGCTCCGGGCGGCGCTCCGACGATTGGCCGCAACTCGGTGCATCGGTTGAACCGAATCAGCCCTGCTTGTACCCACGCACTTCATCCACGCCACGGTTGGCCAGCTGGTCGGCCCGTTCGTTGCCGTGATGGCCAATGTGTCCGCGCACCCATTTCCAGGTGACCTTGTGGCGGTTGACCTGCTCGTCAAGCAACTTCCACAGGTCAGCGTTTTTCACCGGCTCCTTCGCCGCGGTTTTCCAGCCGCGCTTCTTCCAGTTGTCCATCCACTCGTTGATGCCTTTCATCACGTACTGGGAGTCGGTCACCAGCAGCACCTCGCAGGGACGCTTGAGCTCTTCCAGGCCACGGATCGCACCCATCAGTTCCATGCGGTTGTTGGTGGTATTGGCTTCGCCGCCCCAGAGTTCCTTTTCGACGCCCTTGCACACCAGCAGTGCGCCCCAGCCACCAGGGCCAGGGTTGCCTTTGCAGGCGCCGTCGGTGAACAGTTCTACGCTATCGCTCATGCCAATCTATCCAGAAAATGCGCTGGCCCGCCGATCGCTGACCGACGACGCCCGAAGCCGGGACAGGCCCGGCAGCAAATAAAAAAGTGTGTATTACGGTTCGATGTTGCGCCGGTTGACCTTGGCCATCGGCAACGGGATCAGCTTGCCCATCGGCTCGCGCCGCTCCTGACGGACCGGCCGCAAACCCACCACGATCTTGCGCGCCACCAATAAATAGAAGCCGCCGCCCGACAGTTGCCAGTCACCGGCCTTGCGCTCCCAACCGGCCAGGCGGGTCTGCCACGCCGGTGACGCAAGCGGCGGACGATAGCACCCGAAGCGGCGTTTCTCCAGCGCGAAGCCCAGCAGGTTCAGCCAGTCCGCGACCCGTGACGGCGAAATGCAGCGCGCCTTGCGCAGCGCATCCTGGGCAAACACATGCCGCAGGCCCCAACTGCTCCAGGGGTTGATGCCAATGATCAGCAAATGCCCGCCGGGGCGTACGCTACTTGCCGCCTCACGAAGCAAACCGTGGGGCGACAGGCAGAAATCCAGGCCATGCTGCAGCACCACCACATCGGCAGCATGCTCGCTCAAAGGCCAGGCCTGTTCTTCGCAAACGATCTCGACCCCCGGCAAGGGCGCGCCAAGGCGCACGTTGCGCTGTACCTGCGGGGCCGACGGCGGGGTCTGGGCCGAGGGACCGTAATGCACCAGATAGCCACCAAAGAACCGCCCGAGCTCGTCTTCGAGCATGCGCCGCTCTTCGCCCAGCAGAAATTGCCCGAGGGGACCGGCCAGCCATTCACGGGCGGCGCTGATCAACGCCAGCCAGTCAGGATCAGCCTGTGCGAACGCTTTATCAGTCATTGCATTCTCCAACGCGCCAGGAAGTTCTAAGATGCGCCAATGTTTTCCGCTTGGCGAATCCGACGATGATACAGATCACTGCCCTGCCCGCCTTCACCGACAACTACATCTGGTTGTTACAAGACCACGGCAGCAAACGCTGCGCGGTCGTCGACCCGGGTGATGCCGGCCCCGTACAAGCCTGGCTCGCGGCCAATCCGGGCTGGGTACTGAGTGATATTCTGATCACTCATCACCATCATGACCACGTCGGCGGCGTCGAACAGCTGAAAAAAGCGACGGACGCGAAAGTCTATGGTCCAGCCAGCGAAACGATCCCGGCACGGGACGTTGCGCTCAAGGACAACGACAAGGTCAGCGTGCTCGGCTGCGACTTCGACGTCCTCGCGGTCCCGGGCCACACCCTGGGGCACATCGCCTATTACCATCACGGTTTGCTGTTCTGCGGCGACACACTGTTTGCCGCCGGCTGCGGACGCTTGTTCGAAGGCACGCCACAGCAAATGTACAACTCGCTGACACGCCTCGCCGGGCTGCCGGATGACACGCAGGTGTACTGCACCCACGAGTACACCCTCAGCAACCTGAAGTTTGCCGCGGCCGTCGAACCGAACAATCCGCACACCGCCGAACGCCTGGCCAAAGTCACCCGCCAACGGGAATCCGGGATCATGACGCTGCCGTCGACACTGGCACTGGAAAAGCTCACTAACCCGTTTTTGCGCTCCGGTGAAACATCCGTTAAAGAAAAAGCGGACGAACGGACCGGCACCGATAACTCGGCGCCCGATATGGTTTTTGCTGCGCTTCGAGCATGGAAAGACAGGTTCTAAAGGGGCCTCTCAAGATTGCAACAATTCTGAAAGGTTGACCGCGCAAGGTGCGCTTTCTAGAATCGCCCGACATTTTTGCCCGGAACTTACTTCCAGCCAATGTCGTCACCTATTCGCAAAGCCATCAGTTCAGACGCATTGACCCGCTTGGCTCAAGCCATTGCGGTGGCTGTGTCCGCCACCCTGGCGGGCTGTTCCAGCCATGCGCCGCAGACCGATGCGGCGCACACGCAGAACATCGCCGCGCGCGCCAAGCAGAAGCCGATCTGGCTCAGCGAAAAACCCAGCCCGCAAATTCCCCAGGACGTCTGGGAGCGCATGCGCCAGGGCTTCCAGCTGCAGGACGGGCTGGGCGTCAACCCGCGCATCGAGCAACAGCGCCTATGGTTCGCCAGCAATCCATCCTTCCTCGAAAACGCCGGCGAACGTGGCAGCCTCTACATTCACTACATCGTCGAACGCCTTGAAGAACGCAACATGCCGCTGGAACTGGCCCTGCTGCCAGTGATTGAAAGTGCCTACAACCCGATGGCCTACTCCCGGGCCGACGCGGTGGGTCTTTGGCAGTTCATCCCCTCCACCGGGCGTTACTTCAACCTGCGTCAAACCCGTTTCTATGATGGCCGTCGCGACATCACCGCGTCGACCACCGCCGCGCTGGATTACCTGACCCGCCTGCATGACATGTTCAACGGCGACTGGATGCTGGCCCTGGCGGCCTACAACGCCGGCGAAGGCACCGTCAGCCGGGCCATCGAGCGCAACGAACGCCTCGGCCTGCCGACCGACTACTGGAACCTGCCGCTGCCTTCCGAAACCCAGGCCTACGTGCCGAAGTTGCTGGCACTGTCGCAAGTGGTGATGGCGCCGGAAGCCTACGGCGTGAACCTCAACCCGATCGCCAATGAACCTTACTTCAAGGTCGTTGAAATCAACCAGCGCATGGACCTGTCCAAGGTTGCTGAAGTCGCCAACATCGACGAAGACGAACTGTTCCAGCTCAACCCGGCTTTCAAGCAACGCACCACCATCGACGGCCCGCAGCACCTGCTGGTCCCGACCTCCAAGGCGCAACTGCTGACCAGCAGCCTGCAGACCATGCGTCCTGAAGAACTGATCAGCAAGAAATCGCTCAAACCGGTCTTCGAAGGTGCCGACGATACCCAGGTCGCCAGCGTCAAGCGTTCCTACCGGGTCAAGCGGGGTGACAACCTCGGCTCCATCGCCAAGGCCAACAACGTTGACGTGAAGGACCTGCAGCGCTGGAACAATCTGACTGGCAAGAACCTCAAGCCCGGCCAGACCCTGGTCATGCAGGACACCAGCAAACGCAGCTCCGGGCGCGTCAACACCGTGATTGCAGCCAATACCAAAAAGCAGCAGACCACGTACAAGGTCCAGCAAGGCGACTCGCTGTACATCGTGGCCAAACGCTTCAACGTAGAGATGCAGCACCTCAAGCGCTGGAATCCGCGTGTCGGCCAGGCGCTGAAGCCTGGTCAGATGCTGACAGTGGCCAATCCGCATTAAAAAACAGCCCCTGAATTCAGGGGCTTTTTTATGCCTGCGCAGTTTTTGTGGCGAGCACAAAACCTGTAGGAGCTGGCTTGCCGGCGAAGGCGCCGGCACAATCAACATCCATTTCGTCTGTCAGGCCGCCTTCGCGAGCAAGCTCGCTCCTACAGGATTGTGGCCCGGCCGATATTGCGCTTTAACCCCCCGTCTTTTTCCTGTCCATACAAGCTGTTACTGTACGGTCCACAAAGCCCAAGCCGCCTGGATCGGATCCCCTATTTGAAGCGTCCCCTGCCCCTGCTCCTGATCAGCCTGGCCTTGAGCTCCACCGCAAGCGCGACGATCAGCGAAAGCCATGGTTATGCGCAGTTCGGCACGCTCAAGTACCCGGCCCGATTTACCCACTTCGACTGGGTCAACCCGCAAGCGCCCAAGGGCGGTACGTTGCGGGTCATGGCGTTTGGCACCTTCGATACGCTCAACCCCTACACCTTCAAGGGCACCAGCCCGGTCACCACGCCGAACTTCCTGCAATACGGTATCAACGAGCTCAACGAGCCGCTGATGGTCGGTACCGGGCAGTACGCGCCTTCGGGTGACGAGCCCGCGTCCAGCTATGGCCTGATCGCCCAGTCGGTGGAATACAGCGAGAACCGCAGCTGGGTGGTGTTCAACCTGCGTCCCGAAGCACGCTTCCATGACGGCACACCGATCACCGCCTACGACGTCGCGTTCTCCTATCGCGTGTTGCTCAAGGAAGGCCATCCGCTGTACCGCACCAGCCTTCAGGAAGTGTCGCGGGTCGACATCCTCAACCCGCAGCGCATCCGCTTCGTGTTCAAGCGCGCCGGCAATCCGCTGCTGATCCTGCGCCTGGGCGAAATGCCGGTGCTGGCGCAGCACTACTGGAAAGGCCGCGACTTCAAGGCCACCACTTTCGAGCCGCCGCTGGGCAGCGGGCCGTATCGCATCACCTCGGTCACGCCGGGACGACAGATCGTCTTCGAACGGGTCAAGGACTACTGGGGCAAAGACCTGCCGGTCAATCGCGGCAAGTACAACTTCGACCGCATGGAGGTCGAGTTCTACCGCGACAGCGACGTAGCGTTCGAGGCGTTCAAGGCCGGTGAATTCGATATCTATATCGAGCATCAGGCGAAGAACTGGGACACCGGCTACAACTTCCCGGCCATACGCCGCGGTGAGGTGATCAAGGCGCAGATTCCCCACCAGATCCCGACCCAGACCCAGGGCCTGTTCATGAACAGCCGCCGTCCGGCTTTCTCGGACGCCAAGGTCCGTGAAGCACTGGGGCTGATGTTCAACTTTGAATGGACCAACCGCACGCTGTTCAGCGGCGCCTACCAACGCGCCATGAGCTACTACCCCAACAGCGAGTTCTCGGCCAGCGGGTTGCCGGTCGGGCATGAATGGCTGTTGCTCAAGCCCTATCGCGAGCAACTGCCGGCCAGGCTCTTTACCGAGCCGTTCAGCCTGCCGCAGACCGACGGCAGTGGCATCCCCCGGGAGACTCTGCGCAAAGCCCTCGGCCTGCTCGCCGACGCCGGCTGGAAGCTCAATGGCCAGCGTCTGCAAAACGCCGCCGGGCAGCTTTTGCGCCTGGAACTGCTGCTGGTCAACCCGAACCTGGAACGCATCCTCCAGCCTTACGTCGAGAACCTCGCCAGCATCGGCATCGATGCGCGGCTGCGCACGGTCGATCGCGCGCAATACAAGCAGCGCCTCGACCAGTTCGATTTCGACATGATTCTGATGACCCTCAACCAGACGCTCAGCCCCGGCCTGGAACAATGGCAGTACTTTCACTCCAGCCAGGCCGGGGTCAAGGGCAGCAAGAACTTCGCCGGCATTGCCAACCCGGTGGTCGACCACTTGCTCGAACAGTTGCTGGCCGCCCAGACCCGCGATGAACAAGTCGCCGCCGGCAAGGCCCTCGACCGCGTGCTGCTGTGGCAGCACTACATCGTTCCCAACTGGTACCTCAATTATCACCGTCTGGCGTACCGCAACCGGCTCGCCTTCGTCACCACGCCGCCTTACACCCTGGGCCTGAACGCGTGGTGGCTGAAATCTTCGGAGAAAGATCAATGAAACCCATCCGTGCCCTGCTCCTGCAGGCCAGCGGTCTGCTATTCGCCGGGCTGGCCTGCGCCGCCCCGCAACATGCCGTGACCCTGTACAACGAGCCGCCGAAATACCCGGCCGATTTCAAACACTTCGATTACGTCAATCCCGACGCGCCCAAGGGCGGGATTTTCCGTCAGGCCGGTTTCGGCGGCTTCGACAGCCTCAACCCGTTCATCAGCAAAGGCGTGCCGGCGGACGATATTGGCATGATCTACGACACCCTGGCCAAGCAAGGCCTGGACGAGCCGTTCACCGAGTACGGCTTGATTGCCCGGCTGATCGAGAAAGCTCCGGACAACGCCTGGGTGCGCTTCTACCTGCGCCCCGAAGCACGCTTCCATGACGGCCATCCGATTCGCGCCGAAGACGTGGTGTTCAGCTTCCAGATGCTGACCAAGGATGGCGCGCCGATGTACCGCGGCTACTACAGTGACGTGGCTGAAGTGATCGCCGAAGACCCGCTGACCGTGCTGTTCAAGTTCAAGCACACCAACAACCGCGAGCTGCCGCTGATCCTCGGCCAGTTGCCGGTGCTGCCCAAGCATTGGTGGGCCGACCGCGACTTCAACAAGGGCAACCTGGAAATTCCGCTGGGCAGCGGCCCGTACAAAGTCAGCGAAGTGAAGGCCGGACGCTCGGTGCGTTACGAGCGGGTCAAGGACTACTGGGGCAAGGACCTGCCGGTCAATCGGGGTTTCTACAACTTCGACGTAATGACCACCGATTACTACCGCGACAACACCGTGGCTCTGGAAGCGCTCAAGGCCGGACAGTTCGACTACTGGCTGGAAATGACCGCGAAAAACTGGGCCAATGCCTACAACACTCCGGCAGTCACCGAAGGTCGACTGGTCAAGGAACAGATTCCCAACGGCAATCCGACCGGCATGCAGGGGTTCGTGTTCAACTTGCGCCGCCCGGTGTTCCAGGATGTCCGCGTGCGTCAGGCATTGTCGCTACTGCTGGATTTCGAATGGACCAACAAGCAACTGTTCAACGGTGCCTATGCGCGTACCCGCAGTTACTTCGAAAACTCGGAAATGGCCGCCACCGGGCTGCCTGACACTGATCAGGTGGCGATCCTCCAACCGTTCCGCGGCAAGCTGCCACCGCAGGTGTTCAGCGAAGCCTTCCAGAACCCGACCACTGACGGCAGCGGCATGATCCGCACCCAGCAAAGGCAAGCCTATCAACTGCTGCAAGAGGCCGGCTGGCGCATCGTCGATGACAAAATGGTCGATGCCACCGGCAAACCGGTGGTCATCGAATTCCTGTTGGCCCAGACCGAATTCGAACGGGTGCTGCTGCCGTTCAAGCGCAACCTGAGTGACCTGGGCATTGATCTGGTGATCCGCCGGGTCGACGTCTCGCAATACATCAACCGCGTGCGTTCCCGGGACTTCGACATGATTGTCGGCAGCTTCCCGCAATCCAATTCGCCGGGTAACGAACAACGGGAATTCTGGATGTCGGCCGCCGCCGACAAACCCGGCAGCCGCAATTCCATGGGCCTGAAGGATCCGGTGGTCGATCAACTGGTCGAGCAACTGATCAACGCCGATTCGCGCACCAGCCTGGTGGCCCACGCCCGTGCGCTGGACCGGGTGCTGCAATGGGGCTATTACGTAATACCCAACTGGCACATCAAGACCTGGCGCGTGGCGTACTGGAACCACATCGGCCATCCCAAAGTCTCGCCTAAATACGACATCGGCACGGCCACCTGGTGGGTCAAGCCCGACATCAAGCCGGCGATAGAAGTCGAAACCACACTGCAGGCCGATCCTGCGGGCACGGAGTAATCAGATGCTGGCGTACATTTTTCGGCGACTGTTGCTGATCATTCCGACCCTGTTCGGCATCTTGCTGGTCAACTTCGTGATCATCCAGGCCGCCCCGGGCGGGCCGGTGGAACAGATGATCGCCAAGCTCGAAGGCTTCGAAGGCGCCACCAGCCGCATCGCCGGCGGCGGTGCCGAAGTCTCGGTGGCAGGCTCGGCCTATCGCGGCGCCCAGGGCCTGGACCCGGCGCTGATCAAGGAAATCGAGCACATGTACGGCTTCGATAAATCGGCGCCGGAACGCTTGTGGATCATGGTCAAGAACTATGCGTCCCTGGATTTCGGCGACAGCTTCTTCCGTGACGCCAAGGTCATCGACCTGATCAAGGAAAAGATGCCGGTGTCGATCTCCCTCGGGCTGTGGAGCACGCTGATCATGTACCTGGTGTCGATCCCGCTGGGGATCGCCAAGGCCACGCGGCACGGCAGCCACTTCGACGTCTGGACCAGTTCGGCGATCATCGTCGGCTACGCGATCCCGGCGTTCCTGTTCGCCATCCTGTTGATCGTGGTGTTCGCCGGCGGCAGTTACCTGGACTGGTTCCCGTTGCGCGGGCTGACCTCAAACAACTTCGATGAACTGAGCATGGGCGGCAAGATCCTCGACTACTTCTGGCACCTGGCGCTGCCGGTGACCGCGCTGGTGATCGGCAACTTCGCAACCATGACCCTGCTCACCAAAAACAGCTTCCTCGATGAGATCAACAAGCAGTACGTGATAACCGCCAGGGCCAAAGGCCTGACCAACCACCGTGTGCTGTACGGCCACGTGTTCCGCAACGCCATGCTGCTGGTGATCGCCGGTTTCCCCTCGGCCCTCATTGGCATCTTCTTCACCGGCTCGTTGCTGGTGGAGGTGATCTTCTCCCTCGACGGCCTCGGCCTGATGAGTTTCGAGGCAGCGATCAACCGCGATTACCCGGTGGTGTTCGGCACGCTGTTCATCTTCACCCTGCTCGGGCTGGTGGTGAAACTGATCGGCGACCTCACCTATACCTTTGTCGATCCGCGCATCGACTTCGAAAGCCGGGAGCATTGAGATGAACCTGTCCCCTCTCAATCGCCGACGCTACGAACTGTTCAAGGCCAACAAGCGTGGCTGGTGGTCGCTGTGGCTGTTTCTGATCATGTTCGGCGCCAGCCTGGGCGCCGAGTTGATCGCCAACGACAAGCCGCTGGTGGTGCACTACGACAACAACTGGTACTTCCCGGCGCTCAAGCGCTACCCGGAAACCACCTTCGGCGGCGAATTTCCGCTGGAGGCCAACTACAAGAGCCCGTACATCCGCGAACTGCTCAAGGCCAAGGACGCCTGGGTGCTGTGGGCGCCGATTCCCTACAGCTACCAGAGCATCAACTACGACCTGAAAGTCCCGGCCCCGGCCCCGCCATCGACGGATAACCTGCTGGGCACCGACGATCAGGGCCGCGACGTGTTGGCTCGGGTGATCTACGGTTTCCGCATTTCGGTGCTGTTCGCCCTGACCCTGACCGTGCTCAGCTCGATCATCGGCGTGATCGCCGGGGCCTTGCAGGGTTTCTACGGCGGCTGGGTGGACCTGGCCGGGCAGCGGTTCCTGGAGATCTGGTCCGGACTGCCGGTGCTGTACCTGCTGATCATCCTTGCCAGTTTCGTGCAGCCCAACTTCTGGTGGTTATTGGGGATCATGCTGCTGTTCTCGTGGATGAGCCTGGTGGACGTGGTACGCGCCGAATTCCTGCGCGGGCGCAACCTGGAATACGTACGCGCCGCCCGCGCCCTGGGCATGCAGAACGGTGCGATCATGTTCCGCCACATTTTGCCCAACGCGATGGTCTCGACCATGACCTTCATGCCGTTCATCCTCACCGGCGCCATCGGCACATTGACCGCCCTGGACTTCCTCGGTTTCGGCCTGCCGGCGGGCAGCCCATCCCTGGGTGAACTGGTGGCCCAGGGCAAATCCAACCTGCAAGCGCCGTGGCTGGGCATCAGCGCCTTTGCCGTGCTGGCCTTGATGTTGAGTTTGCTGGTGTTCATCGGCGAGTCCGCTCGCGATGCCTTCGACCCGAGGAAGTGAAATGAATCAGAACAATCTGATCGAAGTGCGCGACCTGTCCGTCGATTTTGTCGTCGGCAATCGCTGCCAGCTGGCGGTCGAAGGTGTCAGCTTCGACATCAAGCGCGGTGAAACCCTGGCTTTGGTCGGCGAGAGCGGTTCCGGTAAATCGGTAACAGCGCATTCGATCCTGCGCCTGCTGCCCTACCCGCTCGCGCGGCATCCGTCCGGCACCATCTTGTATTCCGGGCAGAACCTGCTGGACCTGAAAGAAAAAACCATTCGCCACATTCGCGGCAACCGCATTGCGATGATCTTCCAGGAGCCGATGACCTCGCTCAATCCGCTGCACTCGATCGAGAAGCAGATCAACGAAGTGCTGGGCATCCACAAGGGCCTGACCGGCAAGGTCGCGACCAAACGCACGCTGGAACTGCTGGAGATGGTCGGCATCCCCGAGCCGCACAAGCGCCTCAAGGCCCTGCCCCACGAATTGTCCGGCGGCCAGCGCCAGCGGGTGATGATCGCCATGGCCCTGGCCAACGAGCCGGAACTGCTGATTGCCGACGAGCCAACCACCGCGCTGGACGTGACCGTTCAGCTGAAAATCCTCGAATTGCTCAAGGAACTGCAGGCCCGCCTGGGCATGGCGCTGCTGCTGATCAGCCACGATTTGAACCTTGTGCGAAGAATTGCGCATCGCGTATGTGTCATGCAGCAAGGTTGTATCGTCGAACAGGCATCGTGCGAAGAATTGTTCCGCGCGCCGCAGCATCCGTACACTCGGGAACTGCTGGCAGCGGAGCCCGGCGGCAAGCCTGCAAGCAACGTGATCGGCCCGCCCTTGCTGGCGGTCGAGGACCTGAAAGTCTGGTTTCCGATCAAGAAAGGCCTGCTCAAGCGCACGGTGGATTACGTCAAGGCGGTCGACGGCATCAACTTCAGCCTGCCCCAGGGCCAGACCCTGGGGATCGTGGGCGAAAGCGGTTCCGGCAAATCGACACTGGGTCTGGCGATTTTGCGGTTGATCGCCAGCAAAGGCGCCATCCGTTTTGAGGGCCAGCAGCTAGACTGCCTGACGCAGCAACAGGTCCGGCCGCTGCGGCGGGAGATGCAAGTAGTGTTTCAGGACCCGTTCGGCAGCCTGAGCCCACGGATGTGCGTGAATGACATCGTTGGCGAAGGCCTGCGGATCCACAAGATGGGCACCGCGGCGGAACAGGAACAAGCGATCATTGCAGCACTCAAGGAGGTAGGCCTGGATCCGGAAACCCGGCACCGCTACCCCCACGAATTTTCCGGCGGGCAACGGCAGAGAATCGCCATTGCCCGGGCATTGGTGTTAAAACCGGCGTTGATTTTGCTGGACGAGCCGACTTCGGCCCTCGACCGCACGGTACAACGCCAGGTAGTGGAGCTTTTACGTTCACTGCAAACCAAGTACAACCTGACGTATCTGTTTATCAGCCATGACCTGGCTGTGGTGAAAGCGCTGAGCCACCAGTTGATGGTGGTCAAGCATGGCCAAGTGGTCGAACAGGGAGACGCGCAAAGTATTTTTGCCGCCCCCCAACATCCGTATACACAGCAGTTGCTGGAAGCCGCTTTTTTGGCTCCGGCCACTGCGCAATAACCTGAAAGAGGAGCAACACATGGGTTTTCTCGCCGGTAAGCGCGTACTGATCGTCGGTGTCGCCAGCAAGCTGTCCATCGCATCCGGCATCGCTGCCGCCATGCATCGCGAGGGCGCTGAGCTTGCCTTCACTTATCAGAACGACAAACTCAAGGGTCGTGTCGAAGAGTTCGCACAAGGCTGGGGTTCGAGCCCTGAGCTGTGCTTCCCGTGCGACGTGGCCAGCGATGAAGAAATCGCCAAGGTCTTCGAAGAGCTGAGCAAGAAGTGGGACGGCCTGGACTGCATCGTGCACTCCGTAGGCTTCGCCCCGGGCGACCAACTGGACGGCGACTTCACTGAAGCCACCACCCGTGAAGGTTTCCGCATCTCGCACGACATCAGCGCCTACAGCTTCGTGGCCCTGGCCAAGGCTGGCCGCGAAATGATGAAAGGCCGCAACGGCAGCCTGCTGACCCTGTCGTACCTGGGCGCCGAGCGCACCATGCCGAACTACAACGTAATGGGCATGGCCAAGGCTTCCCTGGAAGCTGGCGTACGTTACCTGGCCGGCTCCCTGGGCCCGGACGGTACTCGCGTCAACTGTGTATCGGCTGGCCCGATCCGCACCCTCGCCGCTTCCGGTATCAAGAACTTCCGCAAGATGCTGGCCGCCAACGAGGCGCAAACCCCGCTGCGCCGCAACGTCACCATCGAAGAAGTCGGCAACGCCGGCGCCTTCCTGTGCTCGGACCTGGCGTCCGGCATCAGCGGTGAAATCATGTACGTGGACGGTGGTTTCAACACCACAGCCATGGGCAGCCTCGAAGAGTAATCTTCGGTCAGCCTAAAAAACCCGCCTCTTTTGGCGGGTTTTTTATGCCTGCGATTTCACGGACAAACACAATCCCCTGTGGGAGCGGGCTTGCTCGCGAAGACGGCTTCAGATTCAGCATTGATGTTGACTGACACACCGCTTTCGCGAGCAAGCCCGCTCCCACAGGGTTAGTGTTGTGTCAGGCATTGCGCAAACAACTGCTGAATTGGCTGCATTCGCTGGCTGTACCGCTGCAACAACACAATCTCCCGATAGAACGTCAACTCGCCCAAGGGGATGACTCGCACCCTGGCCCCATGCTCAAGCCACAACCCGGCCTCCGGCAACAGGGAAACCCCCAAGCCGCACTCGACCATTTTCACAATCGCCTCCAGTTCATCCAACTCCAGCGCCACGTGCACCTCGATCTGCCGCTCGCGCAGAAACCGCGTCACCAGTCGCCCGCCGAACGAATTGCGGTCGTAGCGCACATGAGGGTGCTCGGCGAGCAGTTGTAACGGATCATCGCCGTCCAAGTCCGCCGGTACGATCAGCACGAACGGCTCCCGGCGAATCACCTGCGCGGACAACTCCTTGGGCAGCTCAAACGGCGGCTTGATCAGGATCGCCAGGTCCACTTCTCCCGTGTCCACCTGGCTCAGCAAGTTCAGTGACACACCGGGCACCAGCTTGGGTTCCAGCAAGGGCGCCTGCTGGCGCAATTTCAACAATGCCTGGGGCAGCAGCCCGGTCTGGGCGGTGGCCACCGCGCCGATTTTCAGTTCGCCACGGTACTCGCTGACATCGTCACTGACAGCCATACGGCTGAAGGTTTCGAGCATTTCCCTGGCCATCGGCAACGCCCGCTGCCCCGCCGCATTGAGCAGCGCCTGGCGGCCGGTGCGGTCGAACAGACGGATGCCAAGGGCCTGTTCCAGATTGCGAATCTGCGCACTGACCGCCGATTGCGTCAGGCCAATGTGCATGCCGGCCGCGGCGAACGTGCCGTAACGCGCCACTGCGATAAAGGTTTTCAGTTCTCGCAGCATGGCGGCCTCGATTGATCGAAATTATTTGAGCTCGACGCAAAAATTATCGTCTTTCAATCAAAAAGCACAGGGCTAAACTCGACACATTCCCACCCACCAACGAGGTTCGCCTGATGCAATTGTCCCCTTTTCACCTGGCCATCCCGGTCTACGACTTACCGGCCGCCCGACATTTCTATGGTTCAGTGTTTGGTCTGGAAGAAGGTCGTTCCAGCGAGCATTGGGTCGATTTCAATTTCTTCGGCCATCAACTGGTGATTCACCTGGCACCGAAAAGCCCTGCGCAAGAAGCCGCGCACACCAATGCCGTGGATGGTCACGATGTGCCGGTGCCGCATTTTGGCGTGGTGCTCGGGATGGCCGAGTGGGAGGCGCTGGCCGAACGGTTGAAGTCACTGGGGACTCGCTTCGTGATCGAACCGGGGATTCGTTTTCAGGGGCTGGTGGGTGAACAGGCGACGATGTTTCTGTTTGATCCTTGCGGTAATGCGCTGGAGTTCAAGGCGTTCAAGGACATTGGGCAGTTGTTTGCCAAATAGTTGTCTGTCAGGACGCCTTCGCGAGCAGGCTCGCTCCCACAGTGGATTTGTGGCGTTCACAAAACCTGTGGGGAGCCTGCTCCGGGCGGCGATCCGACGATGAGGCCCGCCAACACAACACCGCCCTAACGGCTCATCAAACGCTCGGCCTCACCCAGCAGTTCCTCGATTGAGTCATGAGCAGTGGGGTCATATTCGACCTGGGTAACGCTGAACCGAATGTCATAACTGCGATGCGCCGTAGCGTTGCGTTCATCGAGAATCTCATTGAGCCGTACCTTGATCGCCGCAATCTCCACGACGCTGGAACCGGTCAACAGCGCCACGAACCGGTCGCCTTCAAGTCGGCCGACCACATCGCTTTCACGAAAGCCGATACGCAGGACATCGGCGAACGTCTTCAGCGCATCGTCACCTTTGGCCCGGCCATACAGATAGCTCATGCGCTTGAATTCATCGAGGGTGAAGTACAGCAGCGTCGCCGGCGTCCCCAGTTCCCGGCAGGCGTCCAGCCCGAGCCGGGCCAGCGCGGTGAAACCATGGCGATTGGACAGCAGCGTCAGCTCGTCCATGCTCGCCATCTGCACGCCTGCCAGCTCTTGCTCGGCCCGGCGAGCCAGATCGCGCAGCCGTTCACGTTCTTGCTGTGGCGTGAGCAACGGGTTTGCGGATCGGCCCGTTTTGCCTGAGATCAACATCGTTCACTCCTTTGGCAGGTATGCACGTTAGAGTCGCCCGTACCCACATTGACTCCCTGTTAGCGTGCCGTTGGTCAGCTACCTGCCACCGGGCACGGCCCTCCTGCATCGGCCCAGCGTTTGAACCGGGTGACGAAGATATCGTGGGGCACCGGTACCGGCGCGCGATTGCCGCCGGGGTTCCAGCCCCACAGCACCAGCTTGTCGTCGCTGACGTGCTTGATCAGCGCGGCAAAATCCCGATCGCCGTTGCTGGAGCGATCCTTGATCATCGCGCACAGCCGATCGGCTGGCAGGCCAATCCAGGCCATCCGCTGCGCTGCTGGCGGCAGGCTCCAGTGCGGCGCCCCGGGTGGCGCGTGCGGACCGTAACTGGCCGGCGAATTGCTTTGGCCATGGCAGGTTGCACAGGGCAACCCGGCCGAGCCCTTGCCGTCCATGCCCCGCACGACATTCATGGCGTGGGGCACGCCAGCATCGAATTGCAGCGGCGAATCCCCGGGAATGTGGCAGTTCTGGCAACGGGGGCTCTGGAAGACCTTCTGCACGGTGTCGAACGCCTGCAAGGCATCGTGGTCATCGGCGAGCACGTGGGATGCGTAGGCGACGAGAAGGACCAGGATCACCGCACCAAGCAACCAGTGATGTCGTTTCATCTCACACCCCCGACAGCTGCAAGGGCAGCTCCCGCAGGCGCTGCCCGGTCAAGGCAAACACCGCGTTGGCCACCGCCGGTGCCATGGGTGGCACACCGGCCTCGCCGATACCACCGGGTTTGTCGCTGCTGGGCACGATATGCACTTCGACCACCGGCATTTCGTTGAGCCGCAGCACCTGATAGTCGTGGTAGTTGGACTGCACCACCTGCCCGTCCTTGATCGTCAGCTTGCTGCGCAAGGCAAAGCTCAGGCCAAAGGTAATGCACGATTCCATCTGCGCGGCGATGCTCTGCGGGTTGACCGCAATACCGCAGTCCACCGCACACACCACCCGGTGCACGCGGATGGCGAGGTTATCCTGTGACACCTCGGCCACCTGGGCCACGTAGCTGCCGAACGACTCATGCACCGCCACACCCAGCGCATGGCCGTCCGCCAGCGGCGCCGTCCAGTTGGCCTTCTCCACCGCGAGGTTCAGCACACCGAGGTGGCGCGGATGGTCCTTGAGCAAGGTACGCCGATACTCCACCGGATCCTTGCCGGCCGCCGTGGCCAGCTCATCGATCAGCGACTCCATGACAAACGCGGTGTGGGTGTGTCCCACCGAACGCAGCCACAACACGCTGATGCCGGTTTTCGGTGAGTGCAGTTCGATCTGGTGATTGGCCAGTCCTTCGAAGTAAGGGCTGTCGGCTACGCCTTCGACGGAGGTCTTGTCGATCCCGTCCTTGACCATGCTCGCTTCGAGCGAGGTCCCGGCCATGATCGACTGCCCGACCATCACATGCTTCCAGGCCAGCGGCATACCGTCGGCGCCCAGCCCGATATGCGCATGGTGCAGGAACGCCGAGCGGTAATAGCCGCCACGGATGTCGTCTTCCCGCGCCCACACGGTTTTCACCGGTGCACCGGCGGCCTTGGCGACATACACCGCTTCGCTGACGAAATCCGACGTCGGATTGGCCCGGCGCCCGAAGCCGCCGCCGAGAAACTCGGTATGGATCTCGACCTGTTCCGGTTTGAGCCCGGTGATTTTCCCGGCGACCATTTGGTCCAGGGTCTGGAACTGGGTGCCGGTCCAGATTTCGCACTTGTCCTGAGTGATGCTCACCGTGCAGTTCAGCGGCTCCATCGGCGCGTGGGCCAGATAAGGCACGCTGTATTCAACGTCGATTTTCTTGGCCGCTTTCGCCAGCGCAGCCTGGGTATCGCCCGCCTGACCGGCGTTCATGCCGGGAGTGGCAGCGAGTTTGCGGAAGTTTTCCAGCAGCGCCCGGCTATTGAGCCCGGCATTCGGCCCCGGGTTCCACTCGATTTTCAGCGCATCGCGCCCCAGCTTCGCCGCCCAGAAATGATCGGCAATCACCGCGATGCCCGTCGGCACTTGCACCACTTTGTGCACACCCGGAATCGCCAGCGCTTCGGCGCCTTCAAAGGATTTGACGCTTCCGCCGAAGGTGGGTGAACGGGCGACCATCGCGGTCATCAGCCCGTCAAACTGCACGTCCATGCCGAACTTCGCCCGGCCGGTGATTTTTTCCGGTGTGTCCAGGCGCCTGGTGGGTTTGCCGATCAGCCGCCAGTCCTTCGCGTCCTTGAGTTTGATCGAGGCCGGGTCCGGCCGTGGCAACTGCCCGGCGTCATCGGCCAACTCGCCATAGGTGGCACGGTGCTCACCGGCAATGACCACCCCCGATTCGGTATGAATCTCGGAAGGCGCAACGTTGAAACGCTTGGCCGCCGCGTCGATCAACATCAAGCGTGCCGCCGCGCCGGCCTGGCGATAGCGGTCGAACTCCATCCAGGTCGAGGTCGAGCCCCCGGTGATTTGCATCCCGCCAAAGCCAGGCAGGCCGTAATCGGCGGCCGAGGCCGGGGAATGCTCGACGCGGATTTTCGTCCAGTCGGCGTCCAGCTCTTCGGCGATCAGCATGGTCAGGCCGGTCCAGATGCCCTGGCCCATTTCCGAATGGCCGAGCAACACGGTGACGCTGTTGTCGTTACCAATGCGCAGGAAGGCGTTGGGTGCAAAGACGTTGCCCTGGTTCTCCGCGCCCATGGCGAATCGGTGGGCACCGGGCATGGCAAACGCCACCACCAGCCCACCGCCCAGCACGGCACTGCCCTTGAGAAAACCACGACGCGATAACGCGTTGATGCTGTTCATGGCGCAAGCTCCCTTAAACCCGGCCTCAACCCAGCTCGGCGGCGCGTTTGACCGCTGCGCGGATCCGCGGGTAAGTGCCGCAACGGCAGATGTTGCCGGACAGCGCCTGATCGATGTCGCTGTCGGTCGGTTGCGGAATTTTCGCCAGCAACGCCGCCGCCGACATGATCTGCCCGGACTGGCAGTAGCCACACTGGACCACATCGATCTCTGCCCAGGCTTGTTGCACCGGGTGCGAGCCGTCGACAGACAGGCCTTCGATGGTGAGAATTTTCTGCCCTTGGGCCACGGCCGTGGCCGGTGTGATGCAGGAGCGCAGCGGAGCGCCATCGACGTGCACGGTGCAGGCCCCGCACTGGGCGACGCCACAGCCGAATTTAGTGCCAGTGAGGTGGGCGACATCGCGCAAGACCCAGAGCAGCGGCATGTCGGCGGGGACATCCAGCTCCTGATCCTGGCCATTGATGTTCAGGGTGAGCATGGCGCGGTTCCTCAGACTCAGGGTGATCTGAAGGGGCGTCGCTGCGGCCTTGTAAACCTGCGCGCGCCTCGGGCTATCCCTTCAGCTAAGCGCAAATTTGCCGGCAGGCCGTGGCGCATCGACCACCGGTCATGAAAAAGCCGCCTCGAAGGGCGGCCCTGAAGGTCTTCGCTAGAGCCTCGGCCCCAATAAAATGCCGGTGTAGCGCCAGACAAAAACACCGAAAGCGCTACACCACAGCAACGCCGACAGCGCCAACCCCTGACCGGAAAACGGCACCAGCCACACTCGAAACGCACCCGCCAGCAACAACAGGGCAAACCCCGCAACGATCGCCTTTGACGGCTGCAACAAGCGCCCGGTATGCCCCAGGCTGACCCGCGCGATCATCGCCAGAACCAACCCGCCGATACCGCCGACGGCCAGCGAATGGGTGGCCAGGCTTTGTTGCGGCATCCAGCCCAAGTGCCACAGCGCCATGGCCAACGTCGCCACCGCGAGCCAGGCGTAGGCCAGGTACAGCGACCACAACAGCGGCACGCGCCACAGGCCACGATCATGCCAGCGCCACAATCGCAGCAGATGCAAACCGCTGATCAACGCAAACAACAGCGCCAGCCATACACGTGGGACGTCATTCAAACCGGCGGCAAAAGACACCGCCGCCAGCATGGCGCTGATCAGCAACACCTTGCCCGGCAACGGATGGGCCGCAGGCGCTGCGGGACGGTTCAAGCCGCGCTGGATAAAGAACGGAATCACCCGCCCGCCGATCACGCTCATCAGCGCGCCCACCAGCCACAAGGCAGCCAGCACGCCATGGCGTTGCAGATTGGCGTCATCAACGGCGAACCCCAGCAACGTCAACGCCTGACACCCGGCCAGCAGCATCACCATCAACAGAATCGGATAATTCTCGCGCTTGCCCGCGGCCAGCAGGTCGCGCCCCAACCCCCACGCCAGCAACGGCAGAAACGGAACCTGCAAGGCCAGCAGCAAGGGCGCCGGTATCGGCAGGCACCAGGCCAACCGTGCCAGCAGCCACACCAGCACCAGGCCGATCAGCGGCCAACCCCTGAGCCCCGGCCGACCGGTCCAGTTGGGCACCGCCGTCAGCAGGAACCCGGCAATGATGGCCGTGGCAAATCCGAAAGGCATTTCGTGCCGATGCCAGGCGAGCATGCCGCCCACCGGTTGCGCACCGGGCAAGCGGCCGTACAGCCACAAGGCCCAGATCGCGATGGCGAGGGCCGCGAACCCGGCCCCAGCCAGAAAGAAGGGTCGAAAGCCCAGGCTGAAGACCGGTGCAGCCGCCAGTTTGCGCATCAAGCCAACACCCCGATCCGGGCCTGACCCAGCTGATGCTGGGACAACAGGCGCATGACATAGCCGATTTTCAGCAAGGTCGGGCCAATAATGGTCATGGCGTGCATGGCCACCAGCACGGTGATCGCCAGATGGCCGCCGTAGAGATAGGCACCGTAAATGCCGGCCAGCAGCATCGCCAGGCCCGCGCCGAGCACACGGTTCGACAGTTGAAGAACGTTCTGGGGGTTGCTGAAGAAGTTGAACATTATGCGTACTCCTGAAGGCGTTCAGTTGTACGTTTACCTGATCAAGTCCCGTGCCAGGTTTTTGCCTCTTTAAATCCAGGCAGTTGCGCGCATACGAGTCATAAAGACCCACCACACAAATAGTCCGTTTGACCCCATACAGAGTCATTATGACTACAAGCCAGCAACACCGTTGCAAATTTGTCGATCTACGGTACGGCCAGACGAGCAGAGCCTGACTACGCTGAAAGTCCGGAACATGCGTTACCTGCAGAGGAGTTGGCACCATGCTACGCGTACAAAAACTCACGCCCTGCCTGTGGTTCGACGATCAGGCCGAAGAGGCGGCGAAATTCTATTGCTCGATCTTCGACCACTCGAAAATCACTGCCGTCACCTACTACGGCCACGCCGGTTTCGAGTTCCATGGCCGGCCGGAAGGTTCGGTCATGACCGTCAGCTTCGAGCTCGACGGGCAGAGTTTCACCGGCCTCAATGGCGGGCCGTTGTTCACGTTCAGTGAAGCGGTTTCGTTTCAGGTCAATTGCCTGAGCCAGGAAGAAGTCGACCATTACTGGGGCAACCTGTCGGCCGGTGGCGTGCCCGAGGCCCAGCAATGCGGCTGGCTCAAGGACAAGTTCGGGCTGTCGTGGCAGATTGTCCCCGTCGCGATGATGGACATGATCAAGGACCCCGACACGAAAAAATCCCAACGGGCCATGCAGGCGATGATGCAGATGAAAAAACTCGATATTGCGACGTTGCAGCGCGCCTTTGACGGCGAGAGCTAATACACTCGGGCGCTGACCTGCCGAGGAGTGAGCATGAAGCACGCCGTTGCCAAGAACGCCGACAAGGCCCCGCGCTTCTGGCGCGATGATGCCCTGCCCTTCATCGAAGCCCGCGCCATCGCCGACGGGCGCGAAGTCTGCTACACCCGGCACGCCCACGAGCACTTTTCCATCGGGGCGATCACCGCCGGGCGCAGCACCTATCTCCATGAGCAGTCGGCTTTCGAGGTCAGCGTCGGCACGGTGGTGCTGATGAACCCCGGCGACGTCCACGCCTGCAACCGGATCGAAGACCAACCCTGGTCGTACCTGATGCTGTACGTCGATACGCCGTGGCTGACCGATTTGCAGCATCAGCTCGGGTTCAGCGATGACGCGGCGTTTCGCCGCTTTTCCCTGACCCACACCCGGGACGCCCAGCTGTTTGCCGGCCTCGCGGCCTTGTATGAGGTGCTGGTCGATCCACAGCAAGACGTGCTGCGCAAACACAGCGTGGCCGTGGAATTCTTTACCGAGGTTCAGCTACGACTCAACCCGGCCGACCAGCCGCTGCGCGAACCCAACTTCAAGCTGGAGCGCGCGGCCGACTACATCCGTGACCACTGCACGCAAACCCTCAGGCTCGAAGACATTTGCGAGGCGGCGCAACTGTCACCGTCCTACCTGATCCGCGCCTTCAAACAGTATTACGGCATGACGCCCCACGCGTTCCTGGTGAACCGGCGCATCCAGTTCGCCCAGGATCAATTGCGCAGCGGCAAGCTGATCGCGGACGTGGCACTGGAAGCGGGGTTCGCCGATCAGGCGCATTTTCAACGGGCGTTCAAACAGCATTTGGCGGCGACGCCGGGGCAGTATCGGGGGTGAGGCAACACAATGCCTCCTGGCAAAGATGCTCTTGAATCTGACTCTCCCCTGTGGCGAGGGGGCTCGCCCCCGTTCGGCGGCGCAGCCGTCGTAAATCCTGCAAGCAATGTATGCCTGAAAGAATGCCGGGGGCCGCTTCGCAGCCCAACGGGGGCAAGCCCCCTCGCCACAAAGTACTCTCTCGCCACAAAACCGTGGTGATTGCCGTTACGGCAAAAACAGATACACCGCACTCACCACCAGCAGCAACGCCATGGCGCGATTGAACAGGCGCATACCCGCCGAATTATTCAGAAAACCGCGCAAAAACGTCCCGGCATACGCCCAGCAACCGACCGACACATAACAGATCACCAGATAAATCGCCGCGAACTGCCAGACCAGGCGTGCCTCGCCATCGGCGACAAACGCGCCCATGCCGGCCACGCAGGCCAGCCAGGCCTTGGGGTTGAGCCATTGCATGATGGCGCCATACAGCATTGACGGCGCCTGGGCCGATTCACTGGCCTGCACCTGCCCATTGTCGGCCGCCAGCTTGAAGGCCATGTACAACAGAAAGGCCACCCCCGCCCATTGCACCACCTGGGTCAGCGCCGGCCAGCGCTGCAACAACTCATGCAGGCCCAGGCCCATCAGCACCAACAGCAAGACAAACCCCAGGGTTGCCCCGGCCACGTGACGCTGGCTGGCCCGGAAACCAAACCGTGCGCCGGAGCTCAACGCCACGATATTGACCGGCCCCGGCGTGATGGAAGCGACCAGCGCAAACGCCGCCATGGACATCATCAGACTCATTGCACACCTTCTTCCATCGAATTGAACAAGGCCCTCAAGGTAAAGAGCCGAGCCGCTCGCGTATTGAAGAAAACTGCCCTGCAGCGCTATGAGTAATAACCAACGACGTTTTTAACCTTGCCCAGGGCAACCCGCAGCGAATCCATGTCCACCGAACCCAACGCCAGGCGTATCGCGTGTGGCACATGAGCCGATATCGCAAAGGGCTCGGCCGGCGACACCGACACCTGCTCGCGCATCAGCGCCATGGCGATCTGGTCGGCCCGGGCGTCTTCCGCCAATGGCAACCAGATGAAGTAGGAATTCGGGTGACTGATGGTCCTGAGCCCTGCCAGTACCTCGCGGGCCAGGGCTTGCCGGGCCCGGGCGTCCGCGCGTTTTTGCGCCTCCAGTTGGCTGACGGTGCCATCGTCGAGCCAAGCCGTGGCGATGGCGGTCATCACGCCCGGGGTGTTCCAGGTGGTCGCCATGATGGTGCGCTCGAAGGCGGCGACCCAATGCGCGGGTGCGGCGATGAAGCCAACACGCAGCCCGGTGGCGACATTCTTCGACAGGCCGGACACGTACACCGTCCTTTCCGGCGCCAGCTCTGCCAACGGTGGCGGTACGTTTTCGGCCAGGAACGCGTAGGCCGCGTCCTCGATGATCGTCAGGTCATGCCGGCGCGCAATCGCCACCAACTGCTCGCGCTGATCGAGGTCCATCACCCAGCCCAAAGGGTTGTGCAAAGTCGGCATCGAGTACACAGCCCGTACCGATCGGCTGCGACAGAGTTTTTCCAGGGCTGGCAGATCAGGCCCGGTATCCGTGACCGGAATCGGCAAGACTTCCAGATGCAGGGTTTCGGCCAGGGTCTTGAAACCGGGATAGGTCAACGCATCGGCGGCGATCACGTCGCCAGGCTTGAGCAGCGTCATCATCGCCACCGCCAGGCCATGCTGGGCGCCGCTGACGATCAACACCTGTTCGGCCGGCACGCTCAGCCCGCGGTCAAGCAGATGGCGCGCGACCGAGGCCCGCTCGTGCAGGCGTCCCGCGTGGGGCTGATAGCGCAGGAGGGATTCCAGGTCACCGGACAATGCCAGTTGACGCAAGGCCGTGCGCAACAGGTCGGCCTGACCGGGCAATGACGGGTAGTTGAAGTTCAGGTCGATCATCCCCGCCGCCACCACGTGCTGCGAGATGCCCTGCCCCGGCGGCAGCGAGGTTTCCCTGACAAAGGTCCCGCGTCCGGTTTCGCCGCTGACCAGGCCCATGCCCTCCAGCTCGGCATACACCCGGCTGGCGGTGACCAGTGCCAAACCATGCTCTGTGGCCAGTTGCCGGTGAGTCGGCAGGCGCGTGCCGGGCGGCAAACGCCCGGAACGGATGTCGGCGGCAAAGGCATCCACCAGCGTCTTGTAGCGGGATCGAGGCATGTCGAGATGTATCCATGACAATTTTTTGATTGTATCGATAGTCGCTCATACGATGAGTTTCGTGCAATCAGACAATGAGCGAGAGCCAAATGGAACGGACCTCGAACTTGCAACACCGGACGCTGGAAAACAGCACCAGCGGCTGGATCAACGGGCTGATCGGCGTGGTGATCTTCAGCGGCTCGCTGCCGGCGACACGGGTGGCGGTGCTGGAGTTTGATCCGGTGTTCCTGACGGTCGCGCGCGCGACCATTGCGGCGATCCTGGCGCTGTGCCTGCTGTGGTTATTCAAGGAAAAACGCCCGGCGCGCCAGCAACTGATACCGCTGATCATCGTTGCCCTGGGCGTGGTCATCGGTTTTCCCCTGTTGACCGCGCTGGCGCTGCAATACGTGACGTCCGCGCACTCCATCGTCTTCGTCGGCCTGTTGCCCCTGGCGACAGCGGTGTTCGGCGTCCTGCGCGGCGGCGAGCGGCCACGGGCGGCGTTCTGGATTTTCTCGGTGCTGGGCAGCCTGCTGGTGGTCGGGTTTGCCCTGTCGCAGGGCCTGACCGCCTCCCCCCAAGGCGACATTCTGATGCTGCTGGCGATCCTCGCCTGCGGCCTGGGTTATGCCGAAGGCGCGAAACTGTCGCGCACGCTGGGTGGCTGGCAGGTAATCAGCTGGGCGCTGGTGCTGTCGTTGCCGGTCGTGGCCGTGCTCAGCTGGATGCGCATGCCGGCTTCGTTCACCGGCATCAGCACGCCGGCCTGGTTCAGCCTGGCTTACGTCTCGCTGTTCAGCATGCTGATCGGCTTCGTGTTCTGGTATCGCGGCCTGGCCCAAGGGGGCATCGCCGCCGTTGGGCAATTGCAGCTGCTTCAGCCGTTTTTCGGGCTGACCCTGGCCGCCACCTTGCTGCATGAACAGGTCAGCGTAGGCATGCTGGGTGTCACCGTCGCCGTGATCCTCTGCGTCGCCGGGGCGAAAAAGTTCGCCAGATAGCCCCGTGTACGGTGGTTTGCGCCCATGACTGTATGGGTCTGGCCAAGGGTAAGCCGTGATAGAAATAGCGCTCTTGCTACAGGAGCCCACCATGGACCTCGCCACCCTCACCCTGTTTCTGCCGGCCTGCTTCGCCCTCAACATGGCACCCGGCCCCAACAACCTGCTGTCGGTCAGCAATTCGACCCGCTATGGCTACCGCACCGCGTGTGTGGCCGGCATCGGCCGGTTGCTGGCGTTCGCCGGGATGATTGCCCTCGCCTCGGCGGGGCTGGCGGTGGTGTTGCAAACCTCTGAGCTGCTGTTCTACGCCCTCAAGATCCTCGGCGCGGCCTACCTGTTCTACCTCGCCTGGCAATTGTGGCGCGCCGATCCAGGTGTCGAAAACGTGGTCACCTCAGCGCCCGTGGGCACGCTGGCGCTGGCCCGGCAGGAATTCCTGGTCGCGGCCGGCAACCCCAAGGCCATCCTGATATTCACCGCGTTCCTGCCGCAATTCGTCGACTCGACCCACGCCATTGCGCCGCAGTTCGTGGTGTTGGGTGCGTTGTTTCTGGTGTTGGAATGGATCGCCATCGGCGCTTACGCCTACATGGGCCTGCACATGCGCCGCTGGTTCGCCAAGCCGTCGGGAAAGCGGATGTTCAACCGTTGCTGCGCGGGGTTGTTGTCGGCGGCGGCTTCGGTATTGCTGATGGCCAGACGCGCCTGATCCTGTAGGAGCATTGCGAAAATCGGAAATTCACTGTCGATTCTCCGGTGGAGGTCGCCCGTGCCGCGATCTATGCTGCGCCCATGAACCTACAAAAAACGCTGCTTCCGCCCCGCGCCGAGATGGTTCGCGCCATGCTCGAACGAGACACTTCCTACGAGGGGGTGTTCTTCACGGCAGTCAAGACCACAGGCATCTTCTGCCGCCCCGGTTGCACCGCCCGCAGCCCGAAGCCTGCGAATGTCGAGTTCTTTGCCAACGCCGAACAATGCCTGGCGGCGGGCTATCGCGCCTGCCTGCGCTGCAAACCGCTGGACACCGCCGCCAGCGCGCCGGACTGGGTGCAGACACTGTTCAAATCGGTAGACGCCGACCCGGAGCAGCGCTGGACCGACGCCCAACTACTGGCCGAAGGCATCGAACCGCTGAAACTGCGTCGCTGGTTCAAGCAGCATTTCGGCATGACCTTCCACGCCTGGCTGCGTGCCCGGCGCCTGGGCATGGCGTTGGGCGGGATCAAACAGGGTGACTCCATCGATGACGTCGCCTTCGATTCCGGCTACGAGTCCCTGAGCGGATTTCGCGATGCCTTCCAAAAGTCGTTCCACATCACCCCGGGCCGCGCGGCCAACAGCGAGCCGCTGTTGTTCACGCGCCTGACCACGCCGCTGGGGCCGATGATCGCCATGGCCGAACGGCGCGGGCTGGTACTGCTGGAGTTTCTCGACCAGGCCTCGCTGAATCCTGCGGTCGAAGCGCTGCAAAACCGTTTTGGTTATGCCGTGGCACCGGGGCACAACGCGCATTTGCAGCAGATCGAAGCGCAATTGTCCGCGTATTTCGCCGGCACGCTCACTGAGTTCAGCGTGGCCTTGCACATGCCCGGCAGCGAGTTCTCCCGTCGGGTCTGGGCTGAGCTTGCGAAGATCCCCTACGGCCGGACCACCACCTACGGCGCCATCGCGGCGAGCCTGGGCAAGCCCGGTGCCAGTCGGGCGGTGGGCCTGGCCAACGGGCATAACCGCTTATCGATTGTCGTGCCCTGCCACCGGGTGATCGGCGCCGACGGCTCGTTGACCGGCTACGCTGGAGGCCAGCCGCGCAAGGCGTTTATGCTCAGGCTGGAAAACGCCGCGGTGCAGCTCACGGAGCCATTGGCGCTCTGATCCCCCCACAGATTTTTCATAAGGAAGGAAACTCGATGGACAGGCTCGACAATCAACTGCACCAACTGCATCACGAAGGTTTGCTGATCCTCACCAACGTCGCCGATGCCGCCGGGGCGCGCTTGGTGGAGCAACTGGGTAACAAGGCCGTGGCCACCAGCAGCGCGGCGGTGGCCTGGGTGCATGGCTACCCGGACGGCAACACCTTGCCCCTTGAGCGCCTGGTCTCGACGGTCGAGTCGATTGCCCGGGTCATTTCGGTGCCGCTGACCGTGGACATCGAAGCCGGTTATTCCGATGACCTGGAACGGGTGGCCCAGGTGGTTGAGGCGGTGATCGCCGCCGGTGCGGTCGGGATCAATATCGAAGACGGCTCCGCGCCACCGGAGTTGCTGGTACGCAAGATTGAGATCGCGCGCCAGGTGGCCGACCGACGCAACGTGAACCTGTTTATCAATGCGCGCACCGATGTCTACCTGCGGGGTCTGGTGCCCGCCGAAGATCGCGTCGCCGAAACCCTCAGGCGCGCTGCGCTGTATCAGGCGGCCGGTGCCAATGGCCTGTTTGCCGCCGGCGTTACTGCGGAGTACGAGATCAAGGCACTGTGCCAGGGCACCTCGCTGCCACTGAATGTGCTGGGGTTCCCGGGCCTTCCGTCGCCCGAAGCGCTCGAGGCACTGGGCGTACGCCGTCTGAGCGCGGGTTCGGGCATCGCCGAGTTCCTCTACGGTGCCATGGCCGGCATCGCCAAGAGTTTTCTGCAAACCGGCAAGTTCGATAGCCACGACCTGAAGGCTTTGACCTATGGCGAAGTGAACGCCCTGCTGAAACCGTCCGGGAAAGCCTGAGCCCATGTCCGACGGCTATCAGGCCGCCAGTGCCTTCCTGGCGGCCATCGATGACGACTGGTGCCGCCACATCGACGCCATCGGCCCGTGCCTGCACCAGCCGCATGCGGCGCGTGACCCGTATGAGTCGCTGGTGCGGGCGATTGCCTATCAGCAACTGCACGCCAAGGCCGGCGATGCGATCGTCGGCCGGCTGCTGGCGCTGTTCGGTTCGGATTCGTTTCCCCGGCCTGAACAGATCGTCGCCACGGATTTCGACCGACTGCGCAGTTGCGGGTTTTCCGCGAGCAAGATCGCGACCATCCAGGGCATCGCCCAAGCGTCGCTGGACGGCGTGGTGCCGGACTACGCCACGGCGCTGGCCATGGACGATGAAGCGCTGATCGAGCGCCTGATCACCTTGCGCGGTGTGGGCCGCTGGACCGTGGAGATGCTGCTGATCTACAGCCTGGAACGCCCGGATATCCTGCCGGCAGATGATTTTGGCGTGCGAGAGGGTTATCGACGGCTCAAAGGGCTCGAGGTGCAGCCGACGCGCAAGCAGATGATCGAGATTGGGTTGGCGTGGAGCCCTTATCGGACGGTGGCGTCGTGGTATTTGTGGCGGGTGCCCAACAAATAAACCGCGTTATCGTTCATCGCGAGCAGGCTCGCTCCTACAGGTCTTATGTCGAACACAAAACCTGTAGGAGCGAGCCTGCTCGCGATGGCGTCCTTACCAACATCACACAGCCAAAGCCAATCACAACCCCGACTTCAACCGACTGAACGCCCTGATCAGCGCCCGGTTGAACGCCTTGCCATTGTCATTCTTGCTGTACAGCGAAGCCCTGACCGCAGCCGTCGGATACGTCCCCGGATCATTGCGAATCGCCGGGTCGACCAAGCTGTCCGCCGCCGTGATCGCATTGGCGTAATGGATGCTGTCGGTGATCGGCGCGATCACTTCCGGGGTCATCAGGTAGTCCATCAATGCCAGACCGGCCTTCGGGTGCGGCGCATCCTTGGGAATGACCATGGCGTCGAACCAGATCAGCGTGCCCTCCTGCGGAATCCGGTACTTGAGCGAATACGGCTTGCCCGCCGCCTCGGCCTGGCCCGCCGCAATGGCCACGTTGCCGTTCCACGACATCGCCACGCAGGTGTTGCCGTTGGCCAGGTCGCTGATGTTCAGGTCGTTGTCGAAGTAGCGAATGTACGGCCGAATCTTCGCCAGTTGCTGTTCGGCCAGCTTCAGGTCATCGAGGTTCTGGCGGTTGATGTCCAGGCCCATGTACTTCATGACCGCCGCAAACACTTCGTTGGGATCGTTGAGCAGGCTGACCCCGCAATCGGCGAATTTCGAGACCACGGCCGGATCGAACAGCATCGCCCAACTATCGGTCGGCGCGTCGGGCAGGCGCTGTTTCACGGCCTGCTCCTGATAACCCACGCCCGTGGTGCCCCAGGCGTAGATCCCGGCGTAGCGGTTGCCCGGATCGAACACCGCCATGTGCTGGCGGAACTCCTCGCCGACGCCGGCGAAATGCGGCAGTTGCTGCTTGTCGACCGTCTGCACCGCGCCACTCTCGATGGCCCGGGACAGATGCTGCCCCGCCGTCAGCACCAGATCGTAGCCACTGCGGCCGGTCAGCAGCTTGGTCTCGACGGTTTCCAGGGAGTCGAAGTGGTCAGCCACCACATGGATGCCGGTTTTCGCTTCAAAATTCTTCAAGGTGTCCGGGGCCAGGTATTCGCCCCAGATGTACAGGTTGACCACCGGCTTGGCGGTGTCGGCGGCCTGCACACACAGGGGTGCAAGCACCAGCAGTACTGCTTGAGTCAGTTTGTGCATGCCCACTTTTACACTCCTTTGCCAGCGTACTGCGGCATGGTGATACACGCGACGTTGCCACCACCGAGGAGGATTTCCCGGGAGTTTTCGATGCCGACGGTGCTGTGTTTCGGGAACAGCTCGGCCAGGGTCGCCAGCGCCACCTTGTCGTTGCGATCACCGAACAGCGGCACCACGATGGAACTGTTGCCGGCGTAGTAGTTGATGTACGACGCGCAGATCTTCGTCCCGGCCTGACGGGAGTGGGTGCTGTCCTGCTGGTCCAGGCCTTCGGCTTCTTCGGCGGTCCACTCCAGCACATCCGGCTGCGGCAGCTTGTGTACGATCAACTCGCGACCACGACTGTCGCGGGTGCTGCGCAGGATGTCGTAGGCCTCCTGATAGATTTCCCACTGCGGGTCGTCGCGGTTGTCGGTCCATTGCAGCACTACTTCACCGGGGCGCACGAAACACGCGAGGTCATCGACGTGTCCATCGGTTTCGTCGAACTTGCAGCCCCGTGGCAGCCAGATCACTTGCTCGGCACCCAGGTAATCGGTCAGGCGACGGGTCACTTCGTCCTTGCCCAAGTGCTGGTTGCGGTTGCGGTTGAGCAGGCATTGCTCGGTGGTCAGGATGCTGCCCTGGCCGTCGCTCTGGATGCCGCCCAGTTCGGCGATCAACGGCGCGCGGTAGCGGTCGAAGCGTTCGATTTCGAGGATCTTGCTGGCAATCTGGTCGTCCTTGTCCCACGGGTAATACAGGCCGCCGTCGAGGCCGCCGTAGGCGTTGAATTCGAAGTCGACGCCGCGCACTTCGCCGCTCTGGTCATTGACCACGAAGCACGGACCGCTGTCGCGGAACCAGGTGTCGTTGCAGGTCATTTCCACCACGCGCACTTGCGGCGGCAACTGGCGGCGCGCGGTGGCGAACTGTGCCGCCGAGGCGCACACCGTGACCGGTTCGCTCATGGAAATGGCGGTGACGATCTGCACCCAGACTTTCTGCGCAGGCTTGGCACCGTTGCGCCAGACATCGGTACGCTCTGGCCAGCCGAGCCAGCAACCGGACTTGGCTTCGAATTCGCCGGGCAGACGGAAACCGTCCAGTTTGGGAGTGGTGTCGAGCAAACGGGCCATGGTCAAACCTCTTCAGCAGGGATTGGAATGACCACAGGCTAAGGGCGTTGGCGACTGGCTCACCAACGATGATTATTTCGGAATACTTGAATCTAACTCATCAATCGAGCAACTGATCGTTGAACCATTCCAGCATCTGCGCCACCGCCGGACGCTCCAGCCGCACACGCTCGCACACCAACGCATATTGACCCAGGGCGGTCATGCTCGAGGTGAACGGCCGCACCAGCCGACCACTGAGCAAATCTTCCTGGGCCGTCAGGTTGTCGCCCATGGCCACGCCCTGCCCTTGGGCCGCGGCCTCCAGTGCCAGCCCGGCATGGGCGAAATACAGTTGCCGGTCGGGGCGCTGGTCGCCGGCATGACTGGTGAGCCACGCGGTCCAGGTCTTGCCGTCCTGGTCGTCGTGCAGCAGACAGTGGCGGGCCAGGTCCTTCGGGGTTTTCAGCGTGCCCTGGTTGAACAGGCCGGGGCTGCACACCGGGAAGAACTGCAACGCCGGCAGCGGCCGGACGAAATACGCGGTGCTGTCCACCGGGCCGGTGCCGTAGGTGATCGCCAGGTCGATGTCTTCTCCGGGCGCCGTGGCGTCGATCGGCTGTTCGTACAGATGCAAGGTAATGTGCGGGTAACGCGCGTAGAAATCCGTGAGCCGGCTCATCAACCACTTTTGCGCCAGCTCGGCGGTGACCGCCAGACGCAATACCGCCAGGGATGAAGGGTCGCGCAGTTCATCGCAGGCATCACCGATCAGTTCGAAAGCCTGCTGCAAGCTCTGCATCAGGCGCCCGGCGGCCAGGGTCGGGCGAATCTGCCGGCCTTCGCGCACGAACAGCGGCACACCGAGCTGCTCTTCAAGCTGGCGGATCTGATGGCTGACCGCGCTGTCGGTGACACACAACTCAGCCGCCGCCCGACCGAAATGGGCGTGGCGGGCGGCGCATTCGAAGGTTCGCAGGGCTGCCAGGGAAGGTAATCGTCGCATCAGGTCATGTCCCGGTTTCGAGGCGGCCATGCTGACTTGGCCTTTGGTGGGCGTCCAGTGGGACCGCGTTATCGTTCATCGTCGGGCTTGCTCGCGAAGGCGTCGGCACTATCACTGCAAATCTTCTAGGCTGAACGGGATCACTCAAGCCACCGGAGCCCCCCATGCAACTCGAAGGTTCCTGCCATTGCGGCGCGGTGTCGTTCAGTTTGACCAGCGCCCACCCCTACCCTTACCAGCGCTGCTACTGCTCGATCTGCCGCAAGACCCAAGGTGGCGGAGGCTATGCGATCAACCTCGGGGGCGATGCCGCCAGCCTCCGGGTTCGCGGGCGCAAGCACATCGCGATCTACCATGCACGGCTAAAGGAAGAAGGCGACAAACGCGCCCACAGCAGCACCGCCGAGCGGCATTTCTGCTCAGTCTGCGGCTCGGGTTTGTGGCTGTTCAGCCCTGAATGGCCGGAATTGATTCACCCGTTCGCCTCGGCCATCGACACGCCGCTGCCAGTGCCGCCGGAGCATACGCACCTGATGCTTGGTTCGAAGGCGACGTGGGTGGAAGTCCAAGTCCTGCCCGGTGATAAACAGTTCGACGAATATCCCGAAGAGTCCATCGCCCAATGGCATGAACGGCTGGGTTTGAGCCGTTCATGACTGGGTGGTGCGGGATTACGCCGCTACTGGCACACCGCTATGAAAACGGAATTCCACGTCCGGCGACTCGATCAGATCCTGCTCGGCGGCGCGGACCTTGTCGATCACCTGGGCGATGTCCTTGGCGTCGCCGTACTGGTAGGCCAGTTTCAGGTAACCCTGGAAATGCCGGGCCTCGCTCTTGAGCAGACCGAAGTAGAATTTGCCCAGTTCTTCGTCCAGATGCGGCACCAGCGCTTCGAAACGCTCGCAACTGCGGGCCTCGATGAACGCCCCGACCACCAGGGTGTCCACCAGCTTCACCGGTTCGTGACTGCGTACCACCTTGCGCAGCCCCGACGCGTAACGCCCGGCGGACAGCTGGCGCAGTTCGACCTTGCGCCGTTTCATCAGGCGCATGACCTGTTCGTGGTGCACCAGCTCTTCCCGGGCCAGGCGCGACATCATGTTGATCAGATCGACGTGGGAGTGATACTTGGCGATCAGGCTCAATGCAGTACTGGCGGCCTTGAATTCGCAGTTCTTGTGGTCGATCAGCAGGGTTTCCTGATCGGCCAGCGCGGCCTGGATCCAGCCGTCGGGGGTGCGGCAGCCAAGGAACTCGTGAATTTCGGGAAGGATCATGGGGCTCACGGAAAAATAGGTTCAAAACGAAGGGCGCCGATTATACCGGCCTGCCCGCAGACCACCAGTCGCCAACCGTTGATATGCATCAAGTCCCCGAATCGCAGACAGCAACTATAGTTGTGCAACGCCGTGCTTTTTTATTTTCAGGAGATCGCGCACATGCAAGCCGTTCGCAGCATTCTGGTGGTCATCGACCCCGAACATTCCGAAAGCCTGGCGCTCAAACGGGCGAAGTTGATCGCCGGTGTGACCCAGGCACAGTTGCATCTGCTGGTGTGCGACCCCAAGCATGATCACAGTGGCATGTTGGGTGTGCTCAAGGCCGCTTTACTGGAAGACGGTTACAACATCACCACTGAGCAGGCCTGGAATCAGAGCCTGCATCAAACCATCATCGATGTGCAGCAAGCCGAAGGCTGCGGTCTTGTGGTGAAGCAGCACTTTCCCGACAGCGCACTGAAAAAGGCCCTGCTGACACCCGAGGACTGGAAATTGCTGCGCCAATGCCCTTCCCCGGTACTGCTGGTGAAAACCGCTGATTCATGGAAAGACAAAGTGATCCTGGCAGCTGTCGACGTCGGCAACACCGACCTCGAACACCGCCACCTGCACGACACCATCATTGATCATGGCTATGACATCGCCACCCTGGCCAAGGCCCACTTGCACGTGATCAGCGCCCACCCGTCGCCGATGCTGTCGTCGGCCGACCCGACGTTTCAACTCAGCGAAACCATCCAGGCGCGCTACCGCGAGCAATGCAAGTCGTTCCAGGCGGAATTCGACATCGACGATGATCACCTGCACATTGAGGAAGGCCCGGCGGATGTGCTGATTCCGTTCATGGTGCACAAGTTGCAAGCGGCGGTGACGGTGATCGGTACCGTGGCCCGTAGCGGATTGTCCGGGACCTTGATCGGTAATACGGCGGAAGTGGTACTCGATGCGGTGGAGAGCGATGTGCTGGTGCTCAAACCGACGGAAGTGGCGGATCATCTTGAGGAAATGGCCGACAAGCATTGAAGCCGAACATGCTTTTGTGGCGAGGGGGCAAGCCCCCTCGCCACATATCAGCAGCTCAGCCGCCAAAGGAGTCTTTCAGAAACCCCGGCGCAATATAGCGCTGGTAATGGGCCTCGGAAAGCAGGAAAAACTCCCGATCAATGGCATCGCGCAATTCCGGCAGGTTCCAGTCGCGAAACTCCGGCAGCAACACCATCCCGTAGGCTTCCAGGTTGTTGATCACCCGCGCGCCCCGGGCGATCAACTGGTAGGCCCAGCAATATTCCGACTGATGGGGCACGAAGCGGATCTTGCGTTGCTCCAGCTGCATTCTCAGCAGTGCCGGATCGAAAATTTCCACCTTGGCGGCCATCACCTGCGACAGCAACTGCTCAAGACGCAGCCATACCGCGCGTTTTTCTTCCTCGTTGTAACCGTTCCAGTGGATCACTTCGTGGTGGAAACGCTTGCAGCCACGGCACACCAAGTCACCGTAAACAGTGGAGCAGAGGCCGACGCAGGGTGTCTTGATGGTCTGATTGGGCATAGATAGGCAAAACGCGAAAAAGCAGAACAGGCCGGCATGTTAGCCCTTTGTCGGCCATTGATCACCCCTCAAAGTTCAGGGCCTATGGAGAATCGGGCTCTGGTGAGCGCCACCACCAAAGTCCAATAAACACTGACTTACCTTTAATTTTTTTTTGCCGTAGAATCAGCCTGCCTTTTTAGGCGCCAATGTCCGTTAGAAGCTGTTTTCAAAGCGTCACGAGCACAGTCGTTCCTTCAGAGCGGTGTTGGCGAGGGGTTTTTCCAGCGGGGAAAAGCCCAACGCCAACCCTCATCAGCTCCCGTTCTGCAGGCGTAAAACTTTGAAAGCAGCTTCTGTAAGGAATTGCCGGTAATTCTGGCTAAGTGGCTCACAACGCCATGCAGCGCATGAGTACGGCAATTTCGGGATGAGCGTCCCGGACACCCATTTGGGACCACTGATGAGGGTAATAACTGTGCTTGAAGCCTACCGCAAACATATCGAAGAGCGCGCAGCACTGGGTATCGTTCCCCAGCCGCTAAACGCCGAACAAACTGCAGGCCTGGTCGAGCTGCTGAAAAATCCCCCGGCTGGCGAAGAAGCATTCCTCGTTGACCTGATCACCAATCGCGTTCCGCCTGGAGTGGACGAAGCAGCCTATGTAAAGGCCGGCTTCCTGTCCGCCATCGCCAAAGGCGAAGCCAAATCCCCCCTGATCGACAAGAAGCGCGCTGTTGAACTGCTCGGCACCATGCAGGGCGGCTACAACATCGTGACTCTGGTTAACCTGCTGGACGACGCCGAACTGGCTCCAGTAGCGGCCGCAGAACTCAAGCACACCCTGCTGATGTTCGACGCCTTCCACGACGTCGCTGAAAAAGCCAAGAACGGTAACGTTCACGCCCAAGGCGTGCTGCAATCCTGGGCTGACGGCGAGTGGTTCGTGAAGCGCCCGACCCTGGCCGACAAGATCAGCCTGCGCGTGTTCAAGGTCACCGGCGAAACCAACACCGACGACCTGTCCCCTGCGCCTGATGCCTGGTCCCGTCCAGACATCCCGCTGCACGCCCTGGCCATGCTGAAAATGGCTCGCGACGGCATCGTGCCTGACGCACAAGGCGTCACCGGTCCGATGAAGCAGATCGAAGAAATGCGCAACGCCGGTTTCCCTATCGCCTACGTCGGTGACGTGGTCGGTACCGGTTCTTCGCGTAAATCGGCAACCAACTCGGTGCTATGGTTCTTCGGCGACGACGTTCCTTACGTGCCGAACAAGCGCGCCGGCGGTTTCTGCTTCGGCAGCAAGATCGCTCCGATCTTCTACAACACCATGGAAGATGCCGGCGCACTGCCAATCGAATTCGACGTTTCCAACATGCACATGGGCGACGTGATCGACCTGTACCCGCATGCTGGCAAAGTCTGCAAGCACGGCACCGACGAAGTCCTGACCACCTTCGAAATGAAGACCCCGGTCCTGTTGGACGAAGTTCGTGCTGGCGGCCGTATTCCGCTGATCATCGGCCGTGGCCTGACCGAGAAGGCTCGCACCGAGCTGGGTCTGCCACCTTCGACGCTGTTCAAGAAGCCTGAAGCACCGGCTGAAAGCACCAAGGGTTTCACCCTGGCGCAGAAAATGGTCGGCAAGGCTTGCGGCGTGACCGGCGTTCGTCCGGGCACCTACTGCGAACCGAAGATGACCACCGTGGGTTCCCAGGACACCACCGGTCCTATGACCCGTGACGAACTCAAAGACCTGGCGTGCCTGGGCTTCTCGACCGATCTGGTGATGCAGTCCTTCTGCCACACCGCGGCTTACCCTAAGCCGATCGACGTGACCACCCACCACACCCTGCCTGACTTCATCATGACCCGCGGCGGCGTTTCCCTGCGTCCGGGCGACGGCATCATCCACTCGTGGCTGAACCGCATGCTGCTGCCAGACACCGTCGGTACCGGTGGCGACTCCCACACCCGTTTCCCGATCGGCATCTCGTTCCCGGCCGGTTCCGGTCTGGTTGCGTTCGCCGCAGCCACTGGCGTCATGCCGCTGGACATGCCTGAGTCGATCCTGGTTCGTTTCAAAGGCGAACTGCAGCCAGGCGTCACCCTGCGTGACCTGGTTCACGCCATTCCTTACTACGCGATCCAGGCTGGCCTGTTGACCGTAGAGAAGAAAGGCAAGAAGAACGCCTTCTCCGGTCGCATCCTGGAGATCGAAGGTCTGCCTAAACTGACCGTCGAGCAAGCGTTCGAACTGTCTGACGCCTCGGCTGAACGTTCGGCTGCCGGTTGCACCATCCAGCTGTCCAAAGAGTCGATTGCTGAATACCTGCAGTCCAACATCACCCTGCTGCGCTGGATGATCGGCGAAGGCTACGGCGATGCACGTACTCTGGAACGTCGCGCTCAAGCAATGGAAGCCTGGCTGGCCAACCCTGAGCTGCTGGAAGCGGACAAAGACGCTGAATACGCTGAAATCATCGAGATCGACCTGGCCGACATCAAGGAGCCTGTGCTCTGCGCGCCAAACGACCCGGACGACGCTCGCCTGCTCTCCAGCGTTGCTGGCGAGAAGATCGACGAAGTGTTCATCGGTTCGTGCATGACCAACATCGGTCACTTCCGCGCTGCCGGTAAACTGCTGGAACAGGTCAAGGGTCAGCTGCCAACCCGTCTGTGGCTGTCGCCGCCGACCAAGATGGACGCTCACCAGCTGACCGAAGAAGGCTACTACGGCATCTACGGCAAGGCCGGCGCTCGCATGGAAATGCCAGGCTGCTCGCTGTGCATGGGTAACCAGGCACGTGTAGAGCCGAACTCGACTGTCGTGTCGACTTCGACCCGTAACTTCCCGAACCGTCTGGGTGACGGCGCGAACGTCTACCTGGCTTCGGCCGAGCTGGCGTCCGTGGCTTCCATCCTGGGTCGCCTGCCGACCGTCGAGGAGTACATGGAATACGCTGGCAAGATCGACAGCATGGCGGCCGATGTCTACCGCTACCTGTCCTTCGACCAGATCGCCGAGTTCCGTGAAGCTGCTGCGAACGCCAACATCCCGGTCGTTCAAGCCTAACGTTGCAACGCAATGAAAAACGCCGCCCATCGTGAGATGAGCGGCGTTTTTTTATGCCTGTAATGGTCAAACGCGATTCCTGTGGCGAGGGAGCTTGCTCCCTCGCCACAGACAATCACTCTTGGCTCACAGACCAGCTAGCGCCTGCTGCACCGCTCCATCAACACTCAACCCGCTCAGCACCACTCCGTTTGCCGCCAACTGCGGCAACACCGCCAACGCCGTTTGTGCGTCGTCCTTGAGACGCGCCAGAATCAGCCGTTTGCCTTCCTGATGCACCCGCATAAAAAACTCCTGCAACGCCTCGATGCTGGTGCCATCCAGATCAGGCGATTCCTCAAGACTGAGAATCACCGAATGAACAGGCACTTGTGAGTGCCGGATCAGACGCAAGGCACCACCAAGAATCCGCTCGACGTTGGCAAAGAACAACGCTTCACCCGGCCGCACAATCAACACGCCAGGCACGGCTTGCGCCGTTGGATGGCGTTGCAGGTCGACAAAGTCGTGACCGCCATCGATCCGCCCCAGAATCTGGATATCCGCCGCCGACATCTGCTTGAGCATCAGCAACACACTGATCGCCACCGCCACCAGCAAGCCGTCCAGCACCCCCAGCACCAACACCGCACCCACGGCGCAGACGACCAGCAAGCGGTCTCGGCGCCAGATGAAATAGCGTCCCAGCGGCTGCAGGCTCAAGCCGCGCCCCAAAGCATGGATGACGATGGCGGCGAGGATCGGTTCCGGAGTCAGGGCGATGTAAGGCAGCACCGTCAGCACGATGACCAGCACCACCAGCGCCGCCACGATACCGGCCAGGCGTGAAGTGGCACCCGCCGCCTCATTGGCCGACGTCGCCGAATACCCCGCTCCCGCCGGCATGCCGTGGAACAGGCCGGACAGCAGGTTGGAAGCCCCCAGCGCAAGCAAATCACGGTTCGAGGTGACGCGATCACCATGTTTTAGCGCATAAGAGCTGATCGAGCCGTAGGACTCCGCATACAGAATCATCACCATGGCGAACGCCAATTCACCCAGACGCAGCCAGTCGGCAAACGGCAGTGCCGGCAGCTTCGGCACCTCCAGGCTCAGGTCGATCACGCCGATCAGCTTCACGCCATAGGCCGGCAGGTCCAGCCACTGCCCCGCCGCAATGCCGATCACCACCACCAACAAACCACCCGGCAAGCGCCGAAACTGCGCAAACAGCCATAACAAGGCCAATGCCACGGCGCCGACCGCCGCTGCAGCCCAGTTCCATTGCGGCAGTTGTTCCAGCAATTGCGGCAGGAAGCCCACCAGGTTGGCATCGGTCAAATGCACGCCGACCACACTGGCGACCTGCTTGAGGATGATGGTCAGCGCCAGGCCAAAGGCAAAGCCGCGCAGCACCGGTTTGGCGATAAACGAAGTCACGCTGCCGAGCTTGAACAGCCCCGCCAGCAAGAAAAACGCCCCGGTCACCAGCACCAGGCCGATGGCCAGAGTCGAGCGAAGCCCGGAGTCGCCATTGGCCAGGGTGGCGGTCGCGGCGGCCAGCACGGCGGCGGAGGATGAAGTGGCCGAGACAATCGCAAAGCGGCTGGTGCCCAACAGGCCATAACACAGCAACCCGGCGAACAAGGCGATCACCCCGGCCTGGGGCGCCAGTGCGGCGATGCTTGAATAGGCGACTGCTTCGGGCAGCAACAGGCCGGCAATCGACAAACCCGCCAGCAGGTCCTGCCAGCGATTGGGTTGTTCAACGGGGTTTGACGGTGAGGCGCTCGACAATCCGGTGTCTCCAGGCGAAAAAAAACCGCTGCACGTATCACGTGCAGCGGCCACTGTAGCTGTCAATCCGGCACTGCGCGAGCAGGCCGCTCGATCACGCGGTTAGCGAGTAGATCAACGCCGTGATCGCCACCAGGCCCACCGCCGTCACGAAGACGTTGGATGCCTGGCCGCGATAGCGTGCCATCGCCGGCACCTTGCGGATGGCGTACATCGGCATCAGGAACAGGATCGCCGCGATCACCGGGCCACCGAGGGTTTCGATCATGCCGAGGATGCTCGGGTTCAGCGTGGCGACGATCCAGCACACCACCAGCATGAACGCGGCGGTCATGCGGTCCAGGGCCTTGGCGGACGGACGCTTGCCGCTCTTGACGATCAGGCCTTTGAGGCCTTCGCTGGCGCCGATGTAGTGCCCCAGGAACGACTTGGAGATGGCCACGAAGGCAATCAACGGCGCCGCGAAGGCGATGGTCGGGTTGCTGAAGTGGTTGGCCAGGTACGACAGGATCGACAGGTTCTGCGCCTTGGCTTCAGCCAGTTGCGCCGGCGACAGGGTCAGCACGCAACTGAAGACGAAGAACAGCACCATCACCACCATCAGCAGGTGGGCGCGGGACAGGATCTGCGAGCTGCGCTCCTCGGCGTGCTCACCGTAGCGACGCTTCTGGTCCACGGCGAACGCCGAGATGATCGGCGAGTGGTTGAACGAGAACACCATCACCGGAATCGCCAGCCACAGGGTATGCAACAGCGCCGATGGTGCCGGCACGCTGCTCGCGGTAGCCAGGATGCCGCCGCTCCAGTGGGGAACCAGGTAAACCGCCAGGAACAGCAGCGCGACGATGAACGGGTAGACCATCAGGCTCATGGCCTTGACGATCAATTGCTCACCACAACGCACCACCGCCAGCAGACCGAGGATCAGCACCAGCGACAGCACGGCGCGCGGTGGCGGCGTGATGTGCAGTTGATGTTCCATAAAGCTGCCGACCGTGTTGGTCAGGGCCACGCTGTAGATCAGCAGGATCGGGAAAATCGCGAAGAAGTACAGCAAGGTGATCAGCGCGCCGGCCTTGATGCCGAAATGCTCTTCCACCACTTCAGTGATGTCGGCGCCTTCGCGACCGGACAGCACGAAGCGGGTCAGCCCGCGGTGTGCGTAGAACGTCATCGGAAACGCCAGCAACGCCAGGATCAGCAGCGGCCAGAAACCGCCCAGGCCTGCGTTGATCGGCAAAAACAGGGTTCCCGCACCAATCGCCGTACCAAACAGGCCCAGCATCCAGGTGGTGTCTTGGCGATTCCAGCTCGAAAGCGTCGCGGGTGTCGCTTCTACATAGCGTTCGTTAACGCTATTGGCCTGATCATTCATCCGGTGGGATCTCCACATTCCGGTCACTTGCCACCCGGCCAGGACGCGTCGGAATACCCGACAGGCAGCGCCCGGCCGAAACAGGGGCGGCATTCTGGGGGATTAGTGAGCAGAAGCAAAGACTTAGGTGAGGAACGGTGGTACCAGATAGTCGAAAAATACCCCTGTGGGAGCGAGCTTGCTCCGGGCGGCGTTCCGACGATAGCGGAGTATCAGTCGGAGAATATGTTGCATGTGCCGCAGCCATCGCGAGCAAGCTCGCTCCCACAAGGATCTGCGGTGCACCTGCGCTTCATCGCCAAAGCGCAGTCCGCACTTGATAAAGGTCGGGCGTCATGTATTTTTAACTGACCTGCATTCCTTCTGGAGTCTTCCCATGCCACTGGTTCGCGTCGACATCAAAAAACATCAGGACCCCACCCACGCCAAACGCATCGGCCAACTGATCTACGCCGCCATGCACAGCACCATCGGTGTGCCGCAGAACGATAATTTCCAGATACTCGCCGAACACGATGCGCAGCATTTCATCTTTGACCCCGGTTATCTGGGCATCAACCGCACGGACCAGTTGGTGGTAATCCAGATCACCATGAGCGAAGGCAGGACCGTCGAGCAGAAAAAACTCCTCTACAAAACCATCGCCGAGAGCCTTAACGCAGAGCTTGCCGTGCGCCAGGAGGACGTTTTCATTAATCTGGTGGAAGTGAAAAAAGAGAACTGGTCGTTCGGCAACGGGATTGCCCAATACGCCCTCTGATATTCAACCTGCAAACCGAGAATGACCCATGCCCCGAGTTTCCCGCAAACAAGCCGACCTCAACCGCGAAACCATAGTCGAAGCCGCCACCCGGCTGTTTCGCGAACGCGGCTTGCACGGGATCAGCGTTGTCGACGTGATGGCCGCCGCGGGCCTGACCCACGGCGGTTTCTACGGGCATTTCAAATCCAGGGAAGCCCTGGCGCAAGAGGCTAGCGGCCGGGCTTTCGAGCAGGCCGCGCAACGCTGGCAAGCGCGGGTGACCGAACAGGACAGCAAGGACGCCTCCCGCCGCGCCGTGGTCAAAACCTACTTGTCCAGCGAAAGCCGGGACAATCCGGGCGACAGCTGCCCGGTGGTGGCCTTCGCTGGCGACATGTGCCACGAGGCCGCCGAGAGCGGATTGCGCCAAACCTATCTGCAGGGCCTGAACAACCTGCTCGATTCCCTCGGCTCGCTGCTGGACGCAGAGGACGAAGCCAGCAAGCGCCAGCAGGCGCTGGTGCAGTATTCGCTGATGTTCGGTGCGCTGATGCTGTCCCGGGCCACCCGCGGCGATCCGCTGTCTGACGAAATTCTCGAGGCTGCCCGGGCCGTCCTCACGCCGTCGAAGTAAAGCGACCGCCCCCCAGCGCAATAAAAAGATCGCAGGCTTCGCCAGTTCCTGCACTGCGATCGCTGGTGGTTGCCAAGCCACCCTGAAATCAGCAATCTCAAGTGACGTTCGAGCCGATTTTTCGATGCCCACAGGGAGCCAAGCATGCCTGTAACCGTTCTGGTACTGGTTGAAACCATCAATGATTACCTGCCTATTCTCGAACATCAGGGTTTTCACCTGATCCTGGCCCCAACGCCCGCCGAGCGCGCCGAAGCCATCGCCCGCCATGCCGGGCAGATCGACGCCGTCCTCACCCGGGGCCCATTGGGGCTGTATGCCGACGAAATCGCCGCGCTGCCCAACCTCAAGATCATCTGCGTGATCGGCGCCGGCTATGAACACATCGACCTGCAGGCCGCCGCTGATCGCGGCATCACCGTCACCAACGGTGCGGGTGTGAATGCGTCCTCGGTGGCCGACCATGCCATGGCGATGTTGCTCGCACTGGTGCGTGATATTCCCCGTTGCGACGCAGCTGTACGCCGGGGCGAGTGGCCAAAAATCATGCGCCCTTCCCTGGCCGGCAAACGCCTGGGTATTCTCGGCCTCGGCGCCGTCGGCATGGCCATCGCCAAACGCGCGTCCAATGGCTTCGACATGGCGGTGAGTTACCACAATCGTCAGCATCGCAGCGATGTGCCCTACACGTTCTGCTCGACGCCGACCGAACTGGCGCGCGCCTCTGACTTCCTGATCGTCGCCACGCCCGGCGGCCAGGGCACCAGGCACCTGATCAATCGCCAGGTACTCGACGCGTTGGGCCCCAATGGGTTTATCGTCAACATCGCCCGGGCCAGCGTGATTGCCACTGCCGACCTGATCAGCGCCCTGGAGCAACGCCGGATCGCCGGCGCCGCGCTGGATGTGTTCGACGCCGAACCGAAGGTGCCGGATGCACTCAAGACCCTGAACAACGTGATCCTCACCCCCCATGTCGCCGGGCTGTCCCCGGAAGCCACCCAGGGCACCGTCGAACTGGTGGGCAAGAACCTCGTGGCGTTTTTCTCCAATCAACCGGTGCTGACGCCGATCGACTTGCCGCCCGCCATGAGCCGGGTCGCCCATTGATGGCGATTCAAACAGCTGTATCAAAAACAATGATTGGCCGGCAACACGCTCACCTATAAGAGCCGTTCGCGGTTGTGGGTGCGCCGTGTGCGCATTAGATTAGCCAATAGTTTAAGGCCTCCAGAATAAGCAGAAGGGATAAGCATGGCGCTTAACGACCAGTCAACCCGTATCCGCACCGGCGAAGAGCTCGATGCCAGCCTGATCGATCCGTACCTCAAGGCCCATATTCCGGGGCTCAGCGGCTTGCCACGGATCAGCCAGTTTCCGGGCGGTGCTTCAAACCTCACCTACTTACTGGAATACCCCGAACAGGAATTCGTCCTGCGTCGCCCGCCCTTCGGCCACAAGGCCAAGTCGGCCCACGACATGGGCCGTGAATTCCGCATCCTCAATCAACTGCGCGACGGTTTTCCGTACTGCCCGAAAGCCTACGTGCACTGCACCGACGAAGCGGTGATCGGTGCCGAGTTCTATGTAATGGAACGGGTCAACGGCATCATCCTGCGCTCGGACCTGCCACCGGAATTGGGACTGGATTCGGTGAAAACCGAAGCCCTGTGCAAGAGTTTCATCGACAAGTTCGTGGAACTGCATCGCGTCGACTACAACGCCTACGGCCTGGGTGACCTCGGCAAACCCGAAGGCTACGTGGCGCGGCAAATCAAAGGCTGGAGCGATCGCTACGAAAAAGCCCTGACCCCCGATGCGCCACAATGGGCAACGGTCAAAGCCTGGCTCAACGACAAGATGCCGGCCGATCACCCAACCTCCAGCATCGTGCACAACGACTACCGCTTCGACAACGTGATCCTTGACCCGAACAACCCGATGCAGATCATCGGCGTGCTCGACTGGGAACTGACCACCCTCGGCGACCCGCTGATGGACCTGGGCAACACCCTCGCCTACTGGATCGAAGCCGATGATCCGGCGCCGGTGCAGATGATGCGCCGTCAGCCAAGCCACGCGCCGGGCATGCTGACCCGCCGCGAGTTCGTCGATTACTACGCCGAACGCTCGGGCATCCGCATCGACAATTTCGACTTCTACTACACCTACGGCCTGTTTCGCCTGGCCGGCATCGTGCAGCAGATCTACTACCGCTTCTACCATGGCCAGACCCAGGACAAACGCTTCGCGCAGTTCATTCACATGAACAAGCTGCTTGAGCAGATGAGCTTGCAGGTCATCAACAAATCCAGCCTCTGAGATCCCCTGTAGGAGCGAGCCTGCTCGCGAAGGTCGTTAACGATAACGCTCGCTCACTGACCAACGCAGCAAGCCCGCCCACCAGACATCACTCGCCACACCCCGGCATTTGACTCGATAACAAGACTTTTTATAAGGGAATCCCATGTCCAAGACTCAGTTGTTCGACCTCGACGGCAAGATCGCTTTCGTCTCCGGCGCCAGCCGTGGCATCGGTGAAGCCATCGCCAAACTGCTGGCCCAGCAGGGCGCCCACGTGATCGTGTCGAGCCGCAAACTCGAAGGCTGCCAGCACGTCGCCGATGCGATCATCGCCGCTGGCGGCAAGGCCACCGCCGTTGCCTGCCACATCGGCGAAATGGAACAGATCAGCCAGGTCTTCGCCGGCATCAAGGAACAGTTCGGCCGCCTCGACATCCTGGTCAACAACGCCGCGACCAACCCGCAGTTCTGCAACGTGCTGGACACCGACCTCAGCGCCTTCCAGAAAACCGTCGACGTGAACATTCGCGGCTACTTCTTCATGTCGGTCGAAGCCGGCAAGCTGATGCGCGAAAACGGCGGCGGCAGCATCATCAACGTTGCCTCGATCAACGGCGTTTCGCCGGGGATCTTCCAGGGCATCTACTCGGTGACCAAGGCAGCGGTCATCAACATGACCAAAGTCTTCGCCAAGGAATGCGCGCAGTTCGGGATTCGTTGCAATGCCTTGCTGCCGGGCCTGACCGACACTAAATTCGCCTCGGCTCTGGTGAAAAACGAAGCCATTCTGAACACCGCTCTGCAGCAGATCCCGCTCAAGCGCGTGGCGGATCCGAGTGAAATGGCGGGGGCAGTGTTGTATCTGGCGAGTGATGCTTCGAGTTACACGACAGGAGTTTCGTTGAATGTGGATGGGGGGTTTCTGTCCTGATGTGAGTCAGCGGATGAAACAGAAAAGGCAACCAGGGCGGCTTCTTGCTGATCGAGAATATGAAAAAAAGGCAGCCGATTGGCTGCCTTGCGAGCGGGAGCGTCGCCCAGATTTCAGCACTGCATAACAGGAGCCCCAGTTTTTCGTGGACTCATGACACTGCCGAATTTTTAACTATGCGCAACAATTATTTAGCGAGCAAATTAATACGCTCGACTAAAAAGCAAAACTTCTTCCCGCGCCGTATATACAGATGAATAATCAAAAACTACCGTCTCTAGAACATTACCGGCAGCAGGAGATGAAAAGGTCCATTCCACTCTTCCATTAGTTACAGGAAACGACCGATTCAAAGGAGGATTAAAGATAAATTCACCAGAGCTATTTTTCACATATATGCTCGATATTCCAGCTGAAACCTCCACACTTAAAGAATACGGCCTATCAGGCAAAATAAAATCGGTAAGATCAAGAAGCTCCTTTCCATCCACATAGTACTTGGGGACTATCTGCCTAATAACAGGCAACACCAGCATCTCACTGAATCCTGACCCAGCAAAGCCGAGCTCATAACTCCCCGCTTTCGTGAAAGAACCAGTAACCTGCCAACTATAGACAACAGACTCTGCATTTATTTGCGGCCGAAACCCCAAATCCCCCGACTCAATTCCATCTCCTTTGATCCATTGTAGCCTCAACGGGTAGCCGGCCAACGGGCTATACAACTTCGGGACCAATGTAAATGTATGCCATTCTCTCCTCAGGTTTGGGATGTCAACATTGGAAATCTCCTTACCGTCCATCATGACATTTACTTCGTCAGCCAGATTGTTCGACAACAACTTGCTGATTGGAAGGGTAATAGGCGTAGTCATACCCTTACCCGACAGTTTCAATTCAAAAGTACCGCTTTTGGTTTTCCCCACTACGTCCCACCGATAGCCAGTTTGCTCACTGCCAAATGCGGGCGAACTGGCTAAATTAGCGGGACTGAGCCCACCTTTGACTGCACAGGTCAAACTGACCGGAAGGCCAGCGAGTAGACTGCCGGGTTTTGGAGTCAACGTGACAGTTTGCGGTTTGTCCCGGAAAAACCAATTGCCCTCCGCAGGCACCGCTACACCATCAATCTTGACATTGGCCTCATCCGCCAGGTTGTTGGACAGCAACTTGCTGATTGGCAGGGTAATCGGTGTAATCATGCCCTTACCCGACAGCTTCAGTTCAAAAGTACCGCTGTTGGTATTCCCCGTCACCCTCCAACTATGCAAGGTTTGCTCAGAGCCAAAGCCTGGCGCACTCACCACGTTGGCAGGACTAAGGTTGCTTTTAATGGTGCAGGTCAGCGTGACCGGCAAGCCTGCCAATGGACTATCTGACTTGGGTCTCAGTGTGACGATCTGGGCTTGATTGCGGATAAACCAATTACCTCCGTCCGGTACAGCGACGCCGCCAATATTAACAACAGCCTCGTCAGCTAAATGGTTCGACAGCAACTTACTGATTGGCAGGGTAATAGGCGTAGTCATGCCCTTACCCGACAGCTTCAGTTCAAAAGTACCGCTTTTGGTTTTCCCCGTCACTCTCCAACTATAATACGCAGTTTGCTCACTGCCGAAGGCTGGTGTGCTCACCACGTTGTCGACTTCCAGGCCGCTTTTGATGGTACAGGTCAGCGTGACCGGTAACCCAGCCAGTGGACTGTTGGGTTTGGGGGTCAACGTCACCGTTTGCGCCTTTTCCCGGAAAAACCAATTACCCCCGGCAGGCACGGCGACGCCGCCAATCTCCACGTCCGCCTCATCCGCCAGGTTGCTCGAAATCACCAGGCTTCGGTGCTCCCACGGCACCAGCTCTTCCCTGCTGAAAAACACCAAAGTGATGCGACCGCTCTTGCCCGCATCCGGCGTAATCTTCCAATTGAACTTGCCAACGACGGGGACAATCCACTCGCCAAAATTTGGTGATGCAACGATGTTCAAACTGCCAGCCTCAGCCAGCCCCAGGTTGAGCGTCCGGGCGAGCGCGGGTGGAGCCTCCACGGTCACTTCGTTCTGCTGCCCACGGAGCAAAACGAGCTCCGCCCCCCACTCCACTTTCTTGCCGTTGATAAACAACGTGGCTTGTTCCCACGGGCTTGATTCAGTGGTTGCAGCTTTTATTTCGGCGGTCATGACGACGATTCCTTTTCAGCGATGGACATAAAAAACAGTCCGTTGACTATCAGGAAAAATCGACATGCCGGAAACTGTTATAAGTGACAGGCAAACTAAAACTAGTTGCGATAAAAACCGCTTCTGACTTGAGCTGTCAGCCACCCACGACTTTCGGCGACGGCCAGCCAAAAGGCACCGACAGCAGGCGCAATAACAAACTCACCGCACCGACGAAAGCCGAACTGGCATACAGATCGGCCTGCTGCACCCCATCGCCCAAAGCGACGATGAAGGAAATCACCATCCCCCCGAGCAGATCGAGGTTACTGCGCCCGGCTTTACTGCGTGACGCAGCGAGTCGTGGAAGTGACTCGGGTCACTTGTCCGTCTTCGCCCCGTACATCGCCCAGAACATCGGTTTTATCCATGGCCTGGCAGGTGCGTTCAGGAGGGGGTGGAGTGACTGTTGGAGGGGGTGGCGGACTGGAGCAGCCGCCGAGAATCGCCACGCACAATGCCAGCGACAAAGGTGAGATAACGCGTTTCCCAAGAGTTTTCATAGGTTGACCCGCGATAAGTGATAGACACATTTTTGTGACAACAGAACCGGCGCGCAAAATCCACACACCTGTCACAAAAATAAATATCTGCGAATCACTAATAGCCCGGCCGGTGGCATTTGCACCTTAGCGCTGCCCCTTGGGCCGTCATTCACTGGAGAACAGTCCCCGCTCCCGCGCCCAGACAATCGCTTCGCTGCGGCTGTGCACATTGAGTTTGGAATACACTGCCGCCACATGGTTGCGCACGGTGTTCGGCGCGAGTTTCAGGCGCGCGGCGATTTCCTTGTCGGCCCGGCCTTCGCATATCAGGCCCAGCACATCGCGCTCACGGGTGGTCAGGTCGGTGAAGGACACACTGGGCAACTTCGGTGAATTGATGTTCTTCACGTTGGTCAGTTTTTCGATCAGCGTGCGGCTGAACCATGAGGCGTCCTTCATTGCTTCCTCAATGGCCGACACCAGTTCCAGCTCAGTGCGCCTGCGCTCGGTGATGTCCATCAGCACCAGTAGATAGCAGGGGTTGCCTTGAATGTTCACGATGTCCGCCGACACGGTGCAATCGATCAGCCCGGCGTCTTTTCGGCGCAAGCGCACATCGATGCGGTCCAGGCTGCCGGTTTTCTCCAGCGCGGCGAACAGCCAGATGCGCGCGTTTTTGTCATCGATGAAATCGATCTGCGCAATGCTGATGCCAAGCACGTCCTCACGGGGATAACCCAAGGTATCGAGGAACGCTTCGTTAACGTCCAGCACCCGTTGATCACCCGCGCCGCAAAGCAGAATCGGCACTGGCGACAGGCGAAACGCTGTGGCGAAGCGCTGCTCGGCGCAGGCCCGGTCGGTGACATCGTCCATGATCAACACCAGCGACTCCGGCTCGCCACGGCTATCGGCCAATACCAGGCTGCGCACGCGATGGACCCAGGTACGCTCTTCGTCCGCCGTCGACGTCACGTCCACCAGCACATCGCTGAACGTTTCGCCCCGCGCCACCCGGTTGATCGGGTAGCTGTCGGCAGGCACGACCTGATTGTTGCGATCACGCAGGGCAAAGCGTTTGGCATACGCCTTGGCGCTGGTACCCAGGTCGCTGATCTGCGAGGCACCGTGCATGGCCAGCGCCGCCTCGTTGGCCCACAGGATGCTCTGGTCGGGATCGAGCAGAATCACCCCATCGGACAAGCCGGCGATGATTTGCTGCAACTGGCGGCGATTGGCTTGCGTGGTCAAGACGTCCTGGCTCATTTCGACTCCACAAGTAGAGTGACCCTGTGAAGACTACGACCGCCGGAGTTCTGGTTAGTGCAATGAACCTTGTGGGATCTCCATCATTTTCTGTCGGCGAAAAGCTTGAAGGGCCGGTGGTCCTTTGACTAGTGCACGTTAAAGGACGCACCCAGCCCTGCCAGCTTGTCCGGATTACGCATGATGAAAACCCGATTCACCCGCCCCATTTCATCGAAACCAAACGTCACCGACGCGGTGATAACACCGTCGGCTTTAATGATGACGCCTTGGGCACCATTGATTTCAATGGGCAGCCATTCATACGTTTGCCAATAGGCGTGCAACGACTGGCCAATGAAATCCAGCACGCTTTCGATGCCAAACAGCGTTTCACGGATCGCCGAAGCCTTGCCGCCGCTGTCGGCGCAGAGTTCGACGTCTTCGCTCAGCATCGCGCTCAAGTTCGCCGTAGAGCCACTGGCAATGGCGTTGTGGAAGGCGCTCAGCAACTGGTTTTGCCGCACAGGTTCCGGTTGATAGCGGGTTTGGGCACTGCCAAGACTCGCCTTGGCCCGAGACACCAGTTTGCGGCAAGCGGCTTCCTGCACCCCGACCGCATCAGCGACCTGCGGGTAATCCATGTCGAAGATTTCGTACAGCAGGTACGCGGCACGCTCCTTGGGTGTCAGCCGCTCCAGCAACAACACGAATGCGGTGGACAGCGACGAAGCCAGTTCATGCATCTGCTCGGGTGAGTCCTGATGGGCCGTGTGAATCGGCTCCGGCAGCCAGGTACCGATGTAATCCACCCGCGACTTGTGCGCCGACCGGAGCAGGTCAATGCAATGACGGGTGCATGCGGTGGTCAGCCAGGCGGCCGGCGTGGCGATGGAGGCCCGGTCGGCCTCCAGCCACTTGATGAACAACTCTTGCACCGCATCCTCGGCTTCGACGCGCGATCCGAGAATGCGATAGGCCAGACCGAGCAAAAAGGGCCGGCGCTGCTCGAACACAGTCGCGGCGTTTTCAGCGCAGTTCATCAATCAGTGCCTCGACACCTGTAAGCGGTTCCACAGGTTGATCATGCCGATCTCGGCCGTCAAGGCGCCGATCTGTTGGTCATTGAAATGCGCCCTCAGCTCACCGCGCAGGCTGGCGTAATCGGTTTTTTCATCCAGTACGGTCAAGGCTTCGGTCCACGCCAGCGCGGCGCGCTCCGCAGGGCTGAAGTCACTGACGTGACGCCAGACGATCAGGCGATCCAGACGCTCGTTGGTTTCATTGGCTTCCCGGGCTTCGCGGGTGTGCATCTTTACGCAGAACCCGCATTGGTTGATCTGCGAGGCGCGCAGGTGGATCAAGTGCTTGAGGGCGGGATCGAGATCATGCTGATCGAGCGCGACATGGACCTGGGTCAGGCTTTCGAAAACCTGCGGGATCGCTTGCAGCAGGTTGACCGCTTGGATGTTGGACGACATCGTGTTGCTCCACTGATTGAGGGATTCAACAGGATGACGATTGAGGATTGCGCGTTGTGACGTGCGCTGAAAATTTCAGCGCACGTCACTCGGCTCAGGCTGCCAGCTCGCCCTTCGCCACCGCCGCCGAAGCCGCCAGCATCGCTCGCAACAGCACCGCACAGCCGGCCGCCAGGTCATCCGGCGCGGCGTTTTCGATTTCGTTGTGGCTGATGCCGCCTTCGCATGGCACGAAGATCATTCCGGCCGGGCCGAGTTCGGCGAGGAAGATCGCGTCGTGGCCTGCGCCACTGACGATGTCCATGTGCGACAGGCCCAGGCTTTGGGCGGCGCCGCGCACAGCTTCGACGCAGCCTTTGTCGAAGTACAGCGGCGGGAAGTCGGCCGTTGGCGTCAGCTCGAAGGTCAGGCCGTGTTCGTCGCAGGTGGTTTCGATGACTTCGCGCACTTCGGCGATCATCGAGTCCAGGCGCGCCGGTTCCAGGTGCCGGAAGTCCAGGGTCATGCGCACTTCGCCGGGGATGACGTTGCGCGAGCCGGGATAGGCTTGCAGGCAACCGACGGTGCCGCAGGCATGGGGTTGATGGCTGAGGGCTGCGCGGTTGAGCGCTCCGACGATCACCGCGGCGCCGACCAGGGCGTCCTTGCGCAGGTGCATCGGGGTCGGGCCGGCGTGGGCTTCGACGCCGCGCAGTTTGAGGTCAAACCATTTCTGCCCGAGGGCGCCCATGACCACGCCTATGGTCTTGCGTTCGTCTTCCAGGATCGGGCCTTGCTCGATGTGGGCTTCGAAGTAGGCACCGACTTTGTGGCCACTGACTTTACGCTGGCCGGCGTAGCCAATGGCATTCAGCGCTTCGCCCACCGTCACGCCCTCGGCATCGACCTTGGCCAGGGTTTCCTCGAGAGTGAATTTTTCCGCGAACACGCCGGAACCCATCATGCACGGGGCGAAGCGCGAGCCTTCCTCGTTGGTCCAGACCACCACTTCCAGCGGCGCTTCGGTTTCGATGTTGAGGTCATTGAGGGTGCGCAACACTTCGACGCCCGCCAGCACACCGAAGCAACCATCGAACTTGCCGCCGGTGGGCTGGGTGTCGATGTGGCTGCCGGTCATCACCGGTGGCAGGTCGGGATTGCGCCCGGGACGACGGGCGAAGATATTGCCGACGGCGTCGATGCTGACGGTGCAGCCGGCATCGATACACCATTTGACGAAAATGTCCCGGGCCTGGCGGTCGAGATCGGTCAGGGCCAGGCGACACACGCCGCCCTTGACCGTGGCGCCGAGCTTGGCCAGTTCCATGAGCGATTGCCACAGGCGGTCGCGGTTGATGTGCTGATGGCTGGACTGCAGAACGTCTATGGCCGCGTTCATGATGATCTCCTCAGGCTGTTCTTGTGTGTTTCTTCAGGCAATTTGTTGGTGAACTTGAGGCCGCCATCGCGGGCAAGCCCGCTCCCACAGGTTTTGTGAACACCCGAGAACCCTGTGGGAGTGGGCTTGCCCGCGATGAGGCCCTCCCTTACACCGCAGATTTCGCGACAGATGGGCTAGGTCTCATCACACTCAACCCATAATAAATAACCCCACCCAGCGCCGAGCCGGTAAACCAGCCATAGCTGTAGAACCAGCTAAACGCATCGCTGCCCAGGGACAACAGGGTCAACACCACCGGCACGCCGAAAGCAATGAAGCCGCTCCAGTTCCACGCCGGATACACGTCATCCCTGTACAAACCCGCGAGGTCCAGTTGCTGTTTCTTGATCAGGAAATAGTCCACCACCATGATCCCGGCAATTGGCCCCAGCAGGCTGGAATAGCCGAGCAACCAGTTGGAATAGACGGTTTCGAGACTGACGTCCGAGATGATCAGGCCGAGTTTTTTCAGCAGCTCATGGGCCATCAATGCCAACCCGACAAACCCGGTGAGCAATACTGCCTTGGTGCGGTTGATCGCCTTGGGCGCGATGTTCTGGAAGTCATTGGTCGGCGACACGATGTTGGCCGCCGTGTTGGTCGACAGCGTGGCAATGATGATCAGCGCCATCGCCAGTGCGACCCAAACCGGGCTCTGGATATGACCGATCAGCGTCACCGGATCAGAAACCGTCACCCCCACCAGTTTCACCGACGCGGCGGTCATCACCACGCCGAGGGACGCGAACAGGAACATGGTCAGCGGCAAACCGATGATCTGCCCGACAATCTGGTCCTTCTGGCTTTTTGCGTAGCGACTGAAGTCCGGAATGTTCAGTGACAGCGTGGCCCAAAAGCCGACCATCGCCGTCAGCCCGGCGGCGAAGTAGCTGGCCACGTCGGCGCCTTCGGGACGCTTGGCCGGAATTGCCAGCAATTCGCTCATCGACACGTTGGGCATGGCCCAGACCAGCAGGCCTACGCCCACCAGCACCAACAACGGCGCCGACAGGGTTTCCAGCCATTTGATCGACTCGGCGCCGCGAATCACCACCCACAGGTTCAGCGCCCAGAACACCATGAAGCCGATGACTTCGCCGGTGCCGCCCAGGGATTTCCAGCCCTCGAACACCGAGCCGAGGAACAGGTGAATCGCCAGCCCGCCGAACATGGTCTGGATGCCGAACCAGCCACACGCCACCAGGGCGCGGATCAGGCACGGAATGTTGGAACCGAGCACGCCGAAGGACGAGCGCAGCAACACCGGAAAGGGAATGCCGTACTTGGTGCCGGGAAAGGCGTTCAGGGTCAGGGGAATCAGCACGATGATGTTGGCGAACAGAATCGCCAGCAGCGCTTCACCGACGGTCAGGCCGAAGTACGTGGTCAGCACGCCGCCGAGGGTGTAGGTCGGCACGCAGATCGCCATACCCACCCACAGCGCGGTGATGTGCCATTTGTTCCAGGTGCGTTCGCGCACCTTGGTCGGTGCAATGTCGTGGTTGTAACGGGGACTGTCGAGGACATCGCTGCCGGCTTCGAGCTCGAACAAGCCGTCGCGCTCGGTCACTTGCGATCTGATCTGTTGCATGGCCGCTCCACTGTTCTTTTGATTATTGTTGCTCATCAGGGGCTGGCGGCATCAATAAACGTGCCGTGTGCCCCGATTACGCATCGGGCAGTTCCATAAACACATTGCAACCAACTGATGTTTATCAGTTTTATTCGCTGACTCGACTATTTGTCAGGCCACTCAGGCCGAATGCCAGGCAAGTTGTCCGGACAGTCAGGACTCAAACTGGTGCGTTGATCTTTTTTTCAATGGCTGCACATCAACCATAGACCATACTCAAACAGCTGATTTCACATAGGAAATCTTGACTATTTTTCGATCCTGTCAAGTGCGTCAAAATGGTGAGCGGCCTCACCATTTTGGTGATTCTTGAATTTAATCGTTAAATATCAATTAGTTAACAACATAATAAGCTTATAAAAAATATTCTTGCCGATTCGGATAACTGCAGCTAGCGTTTAATCCTGACAGCACTGACAGGAATCGATCTGTCTTGACTGTTTTTGTATAGAACATCTAGAACCGGCATAAACCGGTCATTGCCTGCGAGGAACTCGGAATGTCTCTGTTGATCCGTGGCGCCACCATTATTACCCATGATGAAAGTTATCGCGCCGATGTGTATTGCGCAGACGGCGTGATCAAGGCCATCGGCGAAAATCTCGATGTTCCTGCCGGCGCCGAAGTGCTCGACGGCAGCGGCCAATACCTGATGCCCGGCGGCATCGACCCGCACACCCACATGCAACTGCCCTTCATGGGCACCGTGGCCAGCGAAGACTTCTACAGCGGCACGGCGGCGGGACTGGCCGGCGGCACCACCTCGATCATCGACTTCGTGATTCCCAATCCGCAGCAATCCTTGCTCGAAGCCTTCCATCAGTGGCGCGGCTGGGCCGAGAAGTCGGCGTCGGACTACGGCTTTCATGTCGCCATCACCTGGTGGAGCGAACAGGTCCGCGAGGAAATGGCTGAGTTGGTCAGCCAGCACGGCGTCAACAGCTTCAAGCATTTCATGGCCTACAAGAACGCAATCATGGCCGCCGATGACACCCTGGTGGCGAGTTTCGAACGCTGCCTGGAACTGGGCGCGGTGCCCACCGTTCACGCGGAAAACGGTGAACTGGTGTATCACTTGCAACGCAAGCTGATGGCCCAGGGCATCACCGGGCCGGAAGCGCATCCCCTGTCGCGTCCTTCACAGGTTGAAGGCGAAGCCGCGAGCCGGGCAATCCGCATCGCCGAAACCCTGGGTACGCCGCTGTACCTGGTCCACGTCTCGACCAAGGAAGCCCTGGACGAAATCACCTACGCACGGGGCAAGGGCCAGCCGGTCTACGGCGAAGTACTGGCCGGGCACCTGCTGCTGGACGACAGCGTCTATCGCGATCCGGACTGGCAAACCGCCGCCGGTTACGTGATGAGCCCGCCGTTCCGTCCTCGCGGCCATCAAGAGGCGCTCTGGCATGGCCTGCAATCGGGCAACCTGCACACCACCGCCACTGACCACTGCTGCTTCTGCGCCGAGCAGAAAGCCGCTGGCCGCGACGACTTCAGCAAGATCCCCAACGGCACCGCCGGCATCGAAGACCGCATGGCAGTGCTGTGGGATGAAGGGGTGAACAGTGGACGCTTTTCGATGCAGCAATTCGTCGCGCTGACGTCCACCAACACGGCGAAGATCTTCAACCTCTACCCACGCAAGGGCGCGATTCGCGTGGGCGCCGATGCCGACCTGGTGCTGTGGGATCCGCAGGGCACGCGGACCATTTCCGCCAAGACCCACCATCAGCAGGTGGACTTCAACATCTTCGAAGGCAAGACCGTGCGCGGCGTGCCCAGCCACACCATCAGCCAGGGCCGCGTGGTCTGGGCCGACGGCGACCTGCGGGCCGAACGCGGGGCCGGGCGCTATATCGAACGGCCGGCGTATCCGGCGGTGTTTGATTTGCTGAGCAAGCGAGCTGAGTTGCACAAGCCGGTTGCGGTGAAACGCTGAAAGCGGCCTGCGGCCTATCGCGGGCGAGCCCGCTCCCACAGGTTTTGTGAACACCCGAGATCCCTGTGGGAGCGAGCTTGCTCGCGATGACGTCAGCCCAGACAACACAAAAACAATGCCCATAAGAGGCAGCACCTCAAATAACCGTGAGGCCAATACCGTGATCAAGACCCTGGACCATCTCCCGCATCCCCATGAGGATGCGGCCGCCCTCGCCGGCCACTTCACCGACCTGGCGCCGCCGCTCAACGAGCGCCAGGCGCAACTGGAAGCCTCGCGCTGCCTGTATTGCTACGACGCGCCCTGCGTCAATGCCTGTCCGAGCGAGATCGACATCCCCTCGTTCATCCGCAACATTGCGCAGGACAACGTGCAAGGCGCCGCGCAGAAAATCCTCTCGGCCAACATCCTCGGCGGCAGTTGCGCCCGGGTGTGTCCGACGGAAATTCTTTGCCAGCAAGCCTGTGTACGTAACAACGCCCACGAATGTGCGCCGGTCATGATCGGCCTGTTACAACGCTACGCCGTGGACAATGCCCACTTCAGCACACACCCCTTCCAGCGCGCTGCCGCCACCGGCAAACGCATCGCCGTGGTGGGTGCCGGTCCGGCCGGTTTGTCCTGCGCCCACCGCAGCGCCATGCACGGGCATGACGTGGTGATCTTCGAGGCGCGGGAAAAGGCTGGCGGCCTCAATGAATACGGGATCGCCAAATACAAACTGGTGGATGACTACGCGCAAAAGGAGCTTGAGTTCCTCTTGGAAATTGGCGGCATCGAAATCCGTCACGGGCAGAAACTCGGGGACAACCTGACCCTCAGCGAACTGCACCAACAGTTCGATGCGGTGTTCCTCGGCCTCGGGCTCAATGCCAGCAAACAGCTGGGTCTGGCCCACGAAGACGCGCCCGGCCTGCTCGCCGCCACCGACTACATCCGCGAACTGCGCCAGGCCGATGACCTGAGCCAGTTGCCCCTGGCCGACCACTGCATTGTCCTCGGCGCGGGCAACACCGCCATCGACATGGCGGTGCAAATGGCCCGCCTCGGCGCCCACGACGTGAATCTGGTGTACCGCCGTGGCGTCGAGGACATGGGTGCCACCCATCACGAACAGGACATTGCCAAGGCCAATCAGGTGCGGCTGATGACCTGGGCACAACCGGAAGAAGTGCTGCTCGATGACCAGGGCCGCGTGCGCGGCATGCGTTTCGCCCGCACCTGTCTGGTGGAAGGTCGCCTGCAAACCACCGGTGAAACCTTCGAAATGGCCGCCGATGCGATCTTCAAGGCCATCGGCCAGGCCTTCGACGGCAACGCCCTCAGCGATCCGCTGGCCCGTGAGCTCAAGCGCCAGGGCGAACGGATTGAAGTCGATGAAAACCTGCGCACCAGCATCCCCGGCGTGTATGCCGGCGGCGACTGCACCAGCCTCGATCAAGACCTCACCGTGCAAGCCGTGCAGCATGGCAAGCGAGCCGCCGAGGCGATCAATGCTCAACTGATGCTCAACGTGGAGGCTGCGTAAATGGCCGATCTGTCGATTGTGTTCGCCGGCATCAAAGCACCCAATCCATTCTGGCTGGCCTCCGCGCCGCCGACCGACAAGGCCTACAACGTGGTCCGCGCCTTCGAGGCCGGCTGGGGCGGCGTGGTCTGGAAAACCCTGGGGGAGGACCCGGCGGCGGTGAACGTGTCGTCGCGCTACTCGGCGCACTTCGGGGCGAACCGGGAGGTACTGGGCTTTAACAACATCGAGCTGATTACTGACCGCTCGCTGGAGATCAACCTGCGGGAAATCACCCAGGTCAAAAAGGACTGGCCGGACCGTGCGCTGATCGTGTCCTTGATGGTGCCTTGCGTCGAAGAGTCCTGGAAAAACATCCTGCCGCTGGTGGAGGCCACCGGCGCCGATGGCATCGAGCTGAACTTCGGTTGCCCCCACGGCATGCCGGAACGGGGCATGGGTGCGGCGGTCGGCCAGGTGCCGGAATATGTGGAACAGGTCACCCGCTGGTGCAAGACGTATTGCTCGTTGCCGGTGATCGTCAAGCTCACGCCGAACATCACCGACATCCGCGTCGCCGCCCGCGCCGCCCACCGAGGCGGTGCCGATGCGGTGTCGTTGATCAACACCATCAACTCGATCACCAGCGTCAACCTCGAGCGCATGGTCGCCAACCCCATGGTCGGCAGCCAAAGCACCCACGGCGGTTACTGCGGCTCGGCGGTCAAGCCGATTGCCTTGAACATGGTCGCCGAAATCGCCCGCGACCCGCAGACCCAGGGCCTGCCGATCAGCGGCATCGGCGGCATTGGCAACTGGCGCGACGCCGCGGAATTCATCGCCCTGGGCAGCGGCTCGGTGCAAGTGTGCACGGCGGCGATGTTGCACGGCTTCCGGATTGTCGAAGAGATGAAGGACGGCTTGTCGCGCTGGATGGACAGTCAGGGCTATGCCAGCATCTCAGAGTTTTCCGGCCGCGCGGTGGGCAATACCACGGACTGGAAGTACCTGGACATCAACTATCAAGTGATCGCGAAGATTGATCAGGAGGCGTGCATCGGTTGCGGTCGTTGTCATATCGCTTGTGAAGACACCTCGCACCAGGCGGTGGCCAGCCTCAAGCAAGCGGACGGCACTCACAAGTATCAAGTGATCGATGAGGAGTGCGTGGGCTGCAACCTGTGCCAGATCACCTGCCCGGTGCAGGACTGCATCGAGATGGTGCCGGTGGAAACTGGCAAGCCGTTCCTGGACTGGAATCATGATCCGAGGAATCCGTATCACGTCAGCCCTTGAGGTCAGCGGCGTTTGAGCTGACGCCATCGTCGGAGCGCCGCCCGGAGCAGGCTCGCTCCCACATTGGATTGCATTTCAATGTGGGAGCGAGCCTGCTCGCGATGAGGCCCGCCGCTACACCACAAGTCTCAAGGCTCCAACCCAATCCCCCGCAAAATCACACTGGTCACCGTCTGCACCGCCTTTTCGAACTGCATGTCCGACAGCGGCTGGTGATCGTTGAGAATATTCACCTGGTGATCGAAGTCGGCGTAGTGCTGGGTCGAAGCCCAGATCATGTACAGCAAGCTCGATGGCTCCACCGGCAGGATGCGTTTGTCGTCCACCCACTGGCGGATTTTCGCTTCCTTCATCTTGGCCCAGTCGTACAGGCTCGCATCCAGCGCTTCGCCGAGGGTCGGCGCGCCATGGATGATTTCGTTGGCCCAGACTTTCGAGCCATACGGCCGGCTGCGGGAATGGTTCATCTTGGCGCGGATGTAGCTGCTGAGCACCACACGCGGGTCGTCGAACATCTCGAAGCACAGCGCGTCCTGCTTCCAGACTTCCAGCAAGTCGAAGAGCACGGCGCTGTACAACTCGGTCTTGGTGCTGAAGTAGTAATGCAGGTTGGAGCGCGGCAGTTGCACTTCAGCGGCGATGTCGGCCATGGCGGTGCTGCCGAAGCCCTTTTCAGCGAAGACCTTTTCCGCCCCCAACAGGATTTTTTCGACGTTACTGCGACGAATCTCGATCTTGTGATTGCCCATGCGGATCCCCGACAACAACGTTGAGCAAGACTAGCATCCGCTCTGGACTGCGGCGACAGGTGAAAACGAAACTTCGTACAGCCGCCGTCGTAAAGCTAAACTCTGCGCACTTGGAAACTGCCTGAGGTCCCCACGATGCTGCTCAAGAAAACCCTGACCGTCGCTGCCCTGCTCGGCTCGCTACTCGCTGCCTCTTCGGTGTTTGCCCACGCCCACCTGAAAAGCCAGACACCGGCCGCCGACAGCACCGTGGCCGCGCCGGCGCAATTGCGCCTGGAGTTCTCCGAGGGTATCGAGGCCAGTTTCACTAAAGTCACGCTGACCCGGGATGGCGCACCGGTGGCGGTCAAAGCGCTGACCACCGAAGGCAGCGACAAAAAGACCCTGATCGTCACCCCGGCCGCGCCGTTGACCGCCGGCGCCTACAAAGTCGAATGGCACGCCGTGTCCGTCGACACCCACAAAAGCGAAGGTGCCTATGCCTTCAAGGTTGGCCAGTAATTCATGGCGAGCGCGCTGGTGCTGTGCCGCTTCCTGCATTTCATCGTGGTGTTGATGCTGTTCGGGGGCTGGGTGTTCAGGCCCTTGCTTGCAAATGGTGAAACCGCACTGGATCAGCGCCTGGCTCGGACCTGCCGTTGGCTGGCGGTGGTGGCGCTGGCCAGCGGGGTCTGCTGGTTGTTGCTGATTACCGCGAGCATGGCCGGCGCCTGGGACGCGGCCTTCGATCCGCCGACCCTGGGCCTGGTGCTGGGCAATACCTTTTCCGGTCAGGTCTGGCGCTGGCATCTGCTGGTCAACCTGCTGTTGCTGGCGCTGTTGCTGACACCACTGCGCGCCAGCCTTGCGCTGCGCCTGATCCTCAGCGGCCTGCTGCTGGCCACCCTGGCCCCGGTCGGCCACGGCGCCATGCTCGATGGCACCGCAGGCCAGTTGCTGATCCTCAATCAACTCATCCACTTGATCTGCGTGGGTGCCTGGCTCGGCGGCTTGATGCTGCTGGTGATGATTCTGCGTCAACCCGATGGGCATTCGATCCGCGGGATGTTGCAGCGCTTCAGTGGCATCGGTTACGGCCTGGTCGCGGGGTTGCTGATCACCGGTCTGATCAATGTGCGGGTGCTCACCGGGGCATTCTGGCCGACGCCGTTGTTCACCGGGTTCGCCTTGATCCTGTTGATCAAGGCCGTGCTGGTGACGGCGATGCTGGGCCTGGCGTTGTTCAATCGCTTGCGGATCAATGATTGCGAGCAGCGTCTGCAGACATTGCGCACCAGCGTGATGCTGGAGTGGATGCTGGGGCTTGGTGCAGTGGCGGCAGTCTCCCTACTGGGCACCCTGTCCCCGATGATTTCCAGCTGACAATCCGCTCCCACAGGTTCCTCGGATATCCCGAAGTCTGCGCCAGGTCATCGTATAACTTCCGATTGACAACCCACAAAAATCTCGCAAATATCGCCCCAATGTTGTACGACGACGTATAACAATAATAAAAACAATAAACAAGGGAGCGTCACAGTGAGCAAGCTCGTCCGCAATTCCTCCGCCCGTTCTTCGCGTCCAGACTTTGCCCGTCGTCTTACCCTGAGCCTGATCGGCTGCAGCGGCCTGACCCTCGTCCTGCCCATCACCTGCCAGGCCGAAGGTTTCACCGACGACGCCAAGGCCACGCTGAACCTGCGCAACGCCTACATCAACCGCAACTACACCAACCCGGCCTACCCCCAGGGCAAGGCTGAAGAGTGGACGCAAAACTTCATTCTCGATGCCCGCTCCGGGTTCACCCAGGGCACCGTGGGCTTCGGTGTCGATCTACTGGGCCTGTACTCGCAGAAGCTCGATGGCGGCAAAGGCACCGGCGGCACGCAGCTGTTGCCGATCCACGACGACGGCCGCCCCGCCGACAATTTCGGCCGGCTCGGCGTGGCGCTCAAAGGCAAAATCTCGAAAACCGAACTGAAGGTCGGTGAATGGATGCCGGTGTTGCCGATCCTGCGTTCCGACGATGGCCGCTCGCTGCCGCAGACCTTCCAGGGCGCTCAGGTGACCTCCACCGAAATCAGCGGCCTGACGCTCTACGGCGGTCAATTCCAGAAAAACAGCCCGCGTAACGACGCGAGCATGGAAGACATGTTCATGAACGGCAAAGCGGCGTTCACTTCGGACCGTTTCAACTTCGGCGCCGGTGAATATGCGTTCAATGAAAAGCGCACGCAGGTCGGCGTTTGGTACTCGGAACTCAGTGACATCTACCAGCAGCAATACTTCAACCTGATCCACAGCCAGCCCGTCGGCGACTGGACCCTGGGCGCCAACCTCGGCTACTTCATCGGCAAGGAAGACGGCAGCGCCAAGGCCGGTGACCTCGACAACAAGACCGCGTTCGCCCTGCTCTCGGCCAAATATGGCGGCAACACTTTCTACGTCGGCCTGCAAAAACTCACCGGTGACGACGTCTGGATGCGGGTCAACGGCACCAGCGGCGGCACCCTGGCCAACGACAGCTACAACTCCAGCTATGACAACGCCCGGGAAAAGTCCTGGCAAGTACGTCACGACTACAACTTCGTCGCCCTCGGCATTCCCGGCCTGACCCTGATGAACCGCTACATCAGCGGTGACAACGTGCACACCGGGAAAATTACCGACGGCGAGGAATGGGGTCGCGAATCGGAGCTGGCCTACACCGTTCAGAGTGGTGCGCTGAAAAACCTCAACGTGAAATGGCGTAATGCAACGATTCGCAAGAGCTTCAGTACCAACGAATTCGATGAGAACCGGATTTTCATCAGCTATCCCATCAGCCTGTTGTAAACACGAAACAACTGTGGGAGCGGGCTTGCTCGCTCCCACAGGAGGGTATTTCAGTTCAGCGAATAGGAACGACCCTCCGTCAATTTCCACCAATGTCGCGTTGACAAGAGCCAGAAACCCTAACGATACTCCCGCACAGTCATACGACAACCTACAACGATTCAATAACAACAACTGTTTGTCCAGGATTCCCATGACGACCACTGCAACCGCCCGCCCCCCTTTCAATCGCCTGCTGCTGACCGGCGCCGCCGGTGGCCTCGGGAAAATCCTGCGCGAAAGCCTGCGCCCCTACGCCAATGTGATTCGCCTGTCGGACATCGCCGACATCGCGCCGGCCATCGATGATCGCGAAGAAGTCGTGCCCTGCGATCTGGCCGACAAGCAGGCGGTGCATCAACTGGTAGAAGGCGTGGACGCGATCCTGCACTTCGGCGGCGTATCGACCGAGCGCTCGTTCGAAGAGATCCTCGGCGCCAACATCTGCGGCGTGTTCCACATCTACGAAGCCGCGCGCCGCCACGGTGTGAAGCGGGTGATATTCGCCAGTTCCAACCATGTGATCGGCTTCTACAAGCAAGACGAGGTGATCGACGCCCACTCCCCTCGCCGCCCGGACAGTTACTACGGCTTGTCCAAGTCCTACGGCGAAGACATGGCCACCTTCTACTTCGACCGCTATGGCATCGAGACCGTCAGCGTGCGCATCGGCTCGTCGTTCCCGGAGCCGCACAACCGCCGGATGATGAGTACCTGGCTGAGCTTCGGCGACCTGACCCAACTGCTCGAGCGCGCCTTGTATACGCCGAATGTCGGCCACACCGTGGTCTATGGCATGTCCGACAACAAGGACATCTGGTGGGATAACCGCTATGCCACGACCCTCGGATTTGTCCCTCAGGACAGCTCCGAAGTGTTCCGCGAAAAAGTCGAAGCCCTGCCGATGCCAGCCGCCGATGATCCGGCGCGGCTCTATCAGGGTGGCGCCTTCTGCGCAGCTGGGCCGTTCGGTGACTGAGCCTTCGCGCGTTGCTTGATCCCCACAACAAAAACCAAGGGAATGAGTTGCCATGCAAGCCGAATTGATTGTCGACGCCCGCAACGCGGTCGGTGAAAGCCCGGTCTGGGTGCCTGAGGAAAACGCGCTGTACTGGGTCGATATTCCCGCCGGCGGTTTACAGCGCTGGAGTGCCGACACCGGGCAGGTGGATGCCTGGAAAACCCCGCAGATGCTCGCTTGCATCGCCCGTCACCGTGACGGCGGCTGGGTCGCCGGCATGGAGAGCGGGTTCTTCCACCTGCATCCGCGCACCGACGGCAGCCTCGACAGTGAACAGTTGGCCCAGGTCGAGCATGCCCGCACCGACATGCGTTTGAACGACGGCCGCTGCGATCGTCAGGGGCGTTTCTGGGCCGGCAGCATGGTGCTGAACATGGGCGCCAACGCCGCCGAGGGTATCTTGTATCGCTACAGCGCCGGGCAACGCGGGCCGCTCGATGCTCAACAAAAGGGTTTCCTGGTGCCCAACGGGCTGGGCTTCAGCCCGGACGGGCGCACCCTGTACCTGTCCGACTCCCATCCGCAAGTCCAGCAGATCTGGGCCTTCGACTACGACATCGACACCGGTACACCTTCGAATCGCCGCGTGTTCGTGGACATGAACCAATACGAAGGTCGCCCCGACGGCGCGGCGGTCGACGCCGATGGCTGCTACTGGATTTGCGCCAACGACGCAGGCTTGATCCACCGTTTTACCCCCGACGGCCGACTTGACCGTTCCCTCGCCGTACCGGTGAAAAAACCCACCATGTGCGCCTTCGGTGGCCCTCGACTGGACACGCTGTTCGTGACCTCGATCCGCCCCGGCGACGACCATGACCCGCAATCACTGGCCGGTGGCGTGTTCGCCCTCGACCCCGGCGTCAAAGGCTTACCCGAACCCCTGTTCAACGACTGACCCTTCTCGAAAGAAAAAGCGCTCCTGCTGCATCGCTGTGCCTTGAATAAAAAAACAATAAAACTGGAGACACCCCCCATGGACTTCAAACGCACCTTGCTCGCCGCCGCACTTCCATTCGCCTTCTCCCTCAGCGGTGCCGCCCAGGCACTGGAAATCAAATTCGCCGACATTCACCCCGCCGGTTACCCGACCGTGGTGGCTGAAGAGCAACTGGGCAAAACCCTGGTGGCCGACAGCAATGGCGCGCTGACCTTCAAGATGTTCGCCGGTGGCGTACTCGGCTCGGAAAAGGAAGTGGTCGAACAAGCCCAGGTCGGTGCTGTGCAGATGGCCCGGGTCAGCCTCGGCATCGTCGGGCCGGTGGTGCCGGACGTGAACGTGTTCAACATGCCGTTCGTGTTCCGTGACCAGGCGCATATGCGCAAGGTCATCGACGGCGCGGTCGGCGACGAAATCCTCGACAAGATCACCAACTCCGAATTCAACCTGGTCGCCCTGGCCTGGATGGACGGCGGCACGCGCAACCTCTACACCAAGAAACCGGTGCGCAGCCTGGAAGACCTCAAGGGCATGAAGATCCGCGTGCAAGGCAACCCGATGTTCATCGAAACCATCAACGCCATGGGCGGCAACGGCATCGCGATGGACACCGGCGAAATCTTCAGTGCCCTGCAGACCGGCGTGATCGACGGCGCGGAAAACAACCCGCCGACCCTGCTCGAACACAACCACTACCAGAACGCCAAGTTCTACAGCCTGACCGGTCACCTGATCCTGCCCGAGCCGATCGTGATGTCGAAAATCACCTGGGAAAAACTCACCCCCGAGCAGCAGGCCCTGGTGAAGAAAACCGCCAAGGCGGCCCAAGCCCAGGAACGCACCCTGTGGGATGCGAAATCGGCCAGCAGTGAAGAGAAACTCAAGGCCGCCGGCGTCGAGTTCATCACCGTCGACAAGAAACCTTTCTACGAGGCAACCGCCTCAATCCGCGAGAAATACGGCGCGCCTTACGCCGACCTGATCAAGCGCATCGAAGCCGTTCAGTAACCCTCCCTGCATTCAAGAAAGGCCCGGCGCCGCTGACATTGGTGTACGTCAGTGCGCGCCCGGTTACGGTGGAAACCGATGAAGAATCTGCTGCTGCGTATCAACGACAGGATTTACATGGCCTGCATCTGGGTTGCTGGCCTGTCGGTCCTGGCCATTTCCCTGATGATCCCCTGGGGCGTTTTTGCCCGTTACGTCCTCGGCACCGGCTCCAGCTGGCCGGAGCCTACCGCCATTCTGCTGATGATGGTGTTCACTTTCATCGGCGCCGCCGCCAGCTACCGATCCGGTTCGCACATGGCGGTGGCGATGCTCACCGACCGTATGCCGCCGCACCTGCGCAAGGCCGCGGCCATTGTCGCGCAACTGTTGATGGCGACCATCTGCCTGTTCATGGCCATCTGGGGCAGCAAGCTGTGCATGTCCACCTGGAATCAGTTCATGAGCGCCCTGCCAACCCTGCGGGTGGGCATCACGTACATGCCGATTCCGGTGGGCGGCGTGCTGACGCTGGTGTTTGTCCTGGAAAAACTCTTGCTCGGTGACCAGAGCAACCGTCGGGTCGTGCGTTTCGACCTCGTTGAAGAAAACGAAGGGGCTGCCTGAATGGACGCTTTTATTCTGTTGGGCAGTTTTATCGCGTTGATCCTGATCGGCATGCCGGTCGCCTACGCCCTGGGGTTTGCCGCACTGATCGGCGCGTGGTGGATCGACATCCCGTTCCAGGCGCTGATGATTCAGGTGGCCGGGGGCGTGAACAAATTCTCCCTGCTGGCGATTCCGTTCTTCGTCCTGGCCGGCGCGATCATGGCCGAGGGCGGCATGTCCCGGCGCCTGGTGGCGTTCGCCGGGGTGCTGGTGGGCTTCGTGCGCGGCGGCTTGTCGCTGGTCAACATCATGGCCTCGACCTTCTTCGGCGCGATCTCCGGCTCCTCGGTGGCGGACACCGCCTCGGTCGGCTCGGTGTTGATTCCGGAAATGGAGCGCCGTGGCTATCCCCGGGAATTCGCCACGGCAGTGACTGTCAGCGGTTCGGTGCAAGCGCTGCTGACACCGCCCAGCCACAACTCGGTGCTCTATTCCCTGGCCGCCGGCGGCACGGTGTCGATTGCCTCGCTGTTCATGGCCGGTGTGGTGCCGGGCCTGTTGATGAGCGCGTGCCTGATGGTGCTGTGCCTGATCTTCGCGAAAAAGCGTGACTACCCCAAGGGTGAAGTCATTCCGATGCGCGAGGCGCTGAAGATCTGCGGCGAAGCGCTGTGGGGCCTGATGGCGATGGTGATCATCCTCGGCGGTATTCTGTCGGGTATTTTCACCGCCACCGAGTCGGCGGCGATAGCGGTGCTGTGGTCGTTCTTCGTGACCATGTTCATCTACCGCGACTACAAATGGAGCGAACTGCCCAAACTGATGCACCGCACCGTGCGGACGATTTCGATCGTGATGATCCTGATCGGCTTCGCCGCCAGCTTCGGCTACATCATGACCCTGATGCAGATTCCGGCGAAGATCACCACGCTGTTCCTGACCCTGTCGGACAACCGCTACGTGATCCTGATGTGCATCAACGTCATGCTGCTGTTGCTCGGTACGGTGATGGACATGGCGCCGCTGATCCTGATCCTCACGCCGATCCTGATGCCGGTGATCCTCGGCATAGGCGTGGACCCGGTGCAGTTCGGCATGATCATGCTGGTGAACCTGGGCATCGGCCTGATCACACCGCCGGTGGGTGCGGTCCTGTTCGTGGGGTCGGCGGTGGGCAAGGTCACTATCGAGTCCACTGTGAAGGCCCTGCTGCCGTTCTACGGCGTGCTGTTCCTGGTGCTGTTGGCTGTGACCTACATTCCGGCACTGTCGCTGTGGTTGCCGCATCTGGTGTTGTAAAAACCCTGACCAGCAAGCCCAGGGTCTTTAGTGCTGGGGGGCTTTTGTGGCGAGGGGGCTTGTCGGATCGCCGCACCGCCCCGTTGGGTCGCGCAGCGGCCCCCTGCAATTTATGAGGCACCACGAGTCGCTTGTATTTGCGACTGCTTCGCAGCCGAACCGGGCGGTGCGGCGATCCGACAAGCCCCCCCGCCACAAAAGCCCCCTCGCCACAGGGAACGGTGCAAGTCTCAAAAAATCACATGGCAGGTCAACATGTCGCTAACTCTGATCGAACTCAAAGACGAACTCACCCACCTCACCCTCGCCCCGGAACTCGGCGCCAGCATCGTCAACTGGACCGTGCGCAGCACCGGCCAGCCCTTGCTGCGACACGCCGATGAGTACGCCCTGAACACCGGCCTGCCCGGCAAACTCGGCTGCTTTCCCTTGATCCCCTGGTCCAACCGCATCGCCGATGGCGGTTTCGATTGTCCCGATGGTTGGCTGGCGTTGGCGCCCAACAGCCTCACCGATCCCCTGCCGATTCACGGCAGCGCCTGGCAGCAGCCGTGGGAGGTGGTTTCCCGGTCGGAAAATGAAGTGGTCTTGCAACTCGACAGCACAACCCCCTTCGCTTATCGCGCCCGGCAACGTTTCCATTTGAGCGCGGGCAAGCTGAGCATCGAAATGCACGTCACGCACCTGGCTGAACACGCTGCGTGGCATGGCTTGGGATTGCATCCGTATCTGCCGCGCACACCGAACACCCGACTACAGGCGCCCGCCCGGCACGTGTGGATGTGCGACGGGGCAAAACTGCCGACAGAGCTCAGCGCGTTGCCGGTCGAGTGGGATTTCCAGCAACCGAAGGCATTGCCCGAATCGCTGGTGGACAACGGCTTCTGCGAATGGAACGGCCACTGCCTGATCGAGCAAGCGGATCTTGGTTACACGCTCGAATGCCAGGCCACCGGCAGCGACTACTACCTGCTCTACTGCCCCGTGGGCCTGGGGTTTTTCTGTATCGAACCGGTGAGCCACCCGGTCAACGCGCACCACCTGCCCGGTCGGCCGGGGTTGCGTTTGCTGGAACAGGGTCAATCCACCGAACTGGGCTTCACCCTGCAGTACCGGCCGCTTCAGGCTGGTGCCCCCAACAATTGACTCAACACTGCTCGCAACTTGCCGGGTTTCACCGGTTTGTTCAGCAAGGGTGCGTTGAGCCGCTGCAACGCGCGCCGACAATGGTCGGTGCGGTCGGCGGTAATGATCACCGCGGGAATGTCCTGGTGGAAATGCTCGCGCAAATGTCGCACCACATCACAGCCGACCACCCCGTGATCGAGGTGATAGTCGGCGAGAATCAGCTCCGGCGCCTGCCCGCGTAGCGCCGCCAGCGCAGCCGCTTCATCGGTGGCGACCAGAACCTCGCAGCCCCACTGCCCGAGCAACGCGCTCATGCTTTCGAGAATGCTCACTTCGTTGTCGATCACCAGTAAACGGCGGCCCGGCAGCGGGTTGCCGGTGCCCGGTTGTGGCACCACCTGGCTCACGGGTAACGGAACCTCGTCGGATATCGGTACCTCGATGCTGAACATCGAACCCCGTCCCGGCAACGAGTACACGCCGATCTTATAGCCAAGGATCTTGGCGATGCGCTCGACAATCGCCAGCCCCAGACCCACGCCCTTACGGTCGGCGGCGCGGCCGACGTCCAGTTGGTTGAACTCGAGGAAGATCGAATCGAGCCGGTCGGCGGCGATGCCACGCCCGGTGTCCCAGACCTCCAGGCGCAACATCTCGCCCCGACGCCTTGCCCCCAGCAGGATGCTGCCTTCATCGGTGTAGCGGCAGGCATTGCTGAGGAAGTTGCGCAGGATCCGCGTCATCAGGCGCAAGTCGGTGCTGATGGCGCAATCGGCCATGCGCACCCGCAGGTTCAAGCCGGCCGCCTGGGCGACGGACTGGAACTCCGACACCAGCGGCCCGAGCAGTTCATCGAGGCGGTACGAGGCGATGTCCGGCTTGACCGCGGCCTGATCGAGCCGGGAAATGTCGAGCAGATCCGTCAGCAGGTCTTCGGCCCCTTCCAGGGCCTGGTGAGTGCGTTCCACCAGCAGCTGTTCGGCTTCCGGCAATTTGCGTTCGCGCAAGGTCGAAATCAGCAACCGTGCGGCGTTCAGCGGTTGCAGCAGGTCGTGGCTGGCGGCGGCGAGGTATTTGTCCTTGCTGTGATTGGCGGCCTCGGCGGCATCGCGGGCGTCGCGCAAGGCCCGGGCGATCTGTTTACGCTGGGTGATCTGCTGCTGAAGGTTACGATTGGCTTCGAGCAACTCATCGGTGCGCGCGACGACGCGCTGCTCCAGTTCGTCATTGAGTTGCTGCAGGCGCCGCTGGGCCAGTTTGCGCTCGGTGATATCGGAGACGAACCCTTCCACCAGGCCTTCCTGGCCGGGCTTGAGCAGCAGGTTCATCAATACGTCCAGGTGACTGCCGTCCTTGCGCCGCAAGCGGGTTTCATAGCCGTGCAGGCTGCGCTGGTGCCGGAGGATTTCGCCGATGGTTTCCAGCTCCTGCGCGCCGTCGACGAACAAGGTGCTGGCCAGGTCAGTCAGGGAGAACAGCACCTCCTGCGGGTCCTGATAGCCGAGCATGCGTGCCAGCGCCGGGTTGGCGGCGCGCATGCCATCGTGCAGGCTGGCCTGGAAGATCCCGTGCACCGCGTTCTCGAACAACCACTTGTAGCGGTTACGCTCGGCTTCCAGATCATCCAGGCGCGCGGCCAGCTCCGGGTAATGACTCTTGCGCGCCGAATGGCTGCCCAGCCCCAGCAGCCCGGCGAGGGCCCGTTGTTGCTCGTCAGAGGGCTTCGCCATAGACGACCTCGACATCACGCTGGCTGGATTCGCGCGGGTTGGTCAGGATGCAAGGATCGTGCATCGCATGCTGCGACAGGAACGGAATGTCCGAGGTCCTGACGCCATGCAAACCGAGGGTTTCGTGAAAGCCGATGGCGTGCTTGAGGGCGATCAGGTGTTCGACCAGGCGCCCGCAGATCTGCCGGTGATTCAGGCCTCGGCAGTCGATGCCGAAAGTCTCGGCGATCACCTTGAAGCGCTCCGGTGCCGAGTTGTAATTGAAGGCCACCACGTGCTCGACGAGCACCGCGTTGCACAGGCCGTGGGGCAGATCGAGAAAGCCGCCGAGGCTGTGGGACATGGCATGCACCGCACCGAGGATGGCGTTGGAAAACGCCAGCCCGGCCTGCATGCTGCCGAGCATGATCTTCTCGCGCAGGGCGATGTCGGTCGGGTTGGCGATCATTTGCACCAGGTTGCCATTGATCAGGCGCATCGCCTCCAGCGCATGGGGGTCGGTCAGTGGCCCGTGGCCGGTGGACACGAAGGCTTCGATGGCATGCACCAACGCGTCGATGCCGGTACAGGCCGACAGGAACGGGTCCATGCTCAGGGTGGTTTCCGGGTCGATCAGCGAAACGTCCGGCACCACCGCCTTGCTGACGATGGAGAACTTCATGCGTTCCTGCTGGTTGGAAATGATCACAAATTGCGAGACGTCGGCCGAGGTGCCGGCGGTGGTCGGAATCAGGATCAGCGGCGGGCTGGGCACGCGGATGGTGTCCACGCCCTCGAAATCGAGAATGCTGCGGCCATGGGCGACGACGATGCCGATGCCTTTGCCGCAGTCCATCGGACTGCCGCCACCGACGGCGACGATCACGTCGCAGTGGTTTTCCCGGTACATCTCGGCGCCGAGCATCACCTCTTCGACCCGCGGGTTGGGCGAGACATCGGAGTACAGGCAATACTGGATGCCCAGCGCTTGCAGGCTGGCCTCGACATCGGCGACCCAACCGGCAGCAATCACACCGGGGTCACTGACCACCAGGACCTTGCGTGCGCCAAAGGTCTTGGCGTAATTGCCGACACTGTGCCGGCTACCGGCACCGAAGATGATTTCAGGTGAAACGAATTTACGCAGCTGGTTGAGACTCTGGCTCATTGGAAAGCCTGTTTTTATTGTTTTGGAAGGTAGAAACCACACTAAACCATCCAGCTGTGAATGCAATCAGACCAATGGGTAGCACTGCCTGGGGTGTACTCACATTCGAACTCTCCGCAGATCCCCTGTGGGAGCGGCGGTGCGGCGATCCCACAGGGGATATGTGTCGCCAGACTAGCCGCGATAAATCAGCTGCGAAGCCTTCGCGTTACGCAGCGTCAGATGCTCCATCCCCAACCCCGGCGCCTCCGCTTCTTCGCGGGCCTTGAGGATCACGCCGTGGTGGGGCGACTTGCTGCACACCGGGTCGGCATTGCTGGCATCGCCAGTCAGCATGAAGGCCTGACAGCGGCAGCCGCCCAGGTCCTTGTGTTTTTCATCGCAGGAGCGGCATGGCTCCTTCATCCAGTCATCGCCGCGAAAACGATTGAAGCCGAACGAGTCGTTCCAAATGTGCGAGAGGCTGTGCTCGCGCACGTTGGGAAACTGCACCGGCAATTGCCGGGCGCTGTGGCAAGGCAAGGCCGTGCCGTCGGGAGTGATGTCGAGAAACAGGTTGGCCCAGCCGTTCATGCAGGTCTTGGGACGTTCCTCGTAGTAGTCCGGGGTGACGAAGATCAACTTGCACGGGTGGCCCTGGGCTTCAAGGCGTTCGCGGTACTCATTGGTGATGCGCTCGGCACGCTGCAATTGCTCGCGGGTGGGCAACAGACCGACGCGGTTGAGTTCGGCCCAGCCATAGAACTGGCAGGTGGCCAATTCGACGAAATCCGCTTCCAGCTCCAGGCACAACTCGATGATCTGCGCGATCCGGTCGATGTTGTGCCGATGGGTGACGAAGTTCAGCACCATCGGATAGCCCTGGGCTTTCACCGCTCGGGCCATGGCGAGTTTCTGCGCAAAGGCCTTGCGCGAACCGGCGAGCATGTTGTTCACCGCTTCGTCGGCGGCCTGGAAGCTGATCTGGATATGGTCCAGCCCGGCCACCTTGAAGTCGCGCACCTTCTGCTCGGTCAGGCCGATGCCGGAGGTGATCAGGTTGGTGTAGTAGCCCATGTCCCGGGCAGCCTTGATCAGTTCGGCAAGGTCCTGGCGAACCAACGGCTCGCCGCCGGAAAACCCCAGTTGCGCGGCGCCCATGTCCCGCGCTTCGCGGAATACGCGAATCCATTCTTCCGTGCTCAGCTCCTCGCCGTGCCGGGCAAAATCCAATGGATTGGAGCAATACGGGCATTGCAGCGGACAGCGGTAGGTCAGCTCGGCGAGCAGCCACAACGGCGGTCCGGGCAGCGTCTCACTCGATCCAGAATTGCGCATGGGCCACCTCCAGAAACGCCAGCACGTCTTCGTCGATCCCCGGTACCCCGGGAAAATTCGCGCTCAATCGATCAATGATCGCCGCCACGCTGCGCTGGCCATCCACCAGGGCGAGAATTTGTCCGGCACTGGCGTTGAGCTTGATCATGCCTTCGGGGTACAGCAGCACATGGCAGTCCTGACGGGGCTCCCATTGCAGACGAAAACCGCGACGCAAGGCCGGTGACTGCTGGCGATCGATCAGGCTCACAGGGCGATCCCCCGATGCCAGACGTTGTCGCCGGTGACCGTGTGATACGGCGGGCGCGCAAGCTCGTAGGCCATGCTCATGGCATCGAGCATGCTCCACAGCACGTCGAGCTTGAACTGCAGGATCTCCAGCATGCGTTGTTGCCCCTGGGCCGTCACGTAGTGCGCCAGGGTGATGCGCAAGCCATGCTCGACATCGCGCCGCGCCTGGCTCAGGCGCGTGCGGAAATAGTCGTAGCCAGCAGCGTCGATCCACGGGTAATGGGTCGGCCAGGCATCGAGTCGCGATTGATGGATCTGTGGCGCAAAGAGTTCGGTCAGCGAACTGCTGGCCGCTTCCTGCCAGCAGGCGCGACGGGCGAAATTGACGTAGGCGTCCACGGCAAATCGCACGCCGGGCAGCACCAATTCCTGGGACAAAATCTGCTCGCGATCCAGCCCCACCGCTTCGCCCAGTCGCAGCCAGGCTTCGATACCGCCCTCGCTGCCGGGGACGCCGTCGTGGTCGAGAATCCGTTGCAGCCACTCCCGGCGCACGTCGCGGTCCGGGCAGTTGGCGAGAATCGCGGCGTCCTTCAGGGGGATGTTGACCTGATAATAGAAGCGATTGGCGACCCAGCCCTGGATCTGCTCGCGGCTGGCGCGGCCGGCGTACATGGCTTGGTGGAAGGGATGATGGATGTGGTAGTAGGCGCCCTTGGCACGCAGGGCGGCTTCGAATTCACTGGGGGTCATTGCATTGTCAGTCATTGCGGTTCTCCGGGAAGTTCTGCGGCGTCTGGTCCGGCCTCTTCGCGGGCAAGCCCGCTCCCACAATGGATTCGCGGCAAACACCAAACCCTGTGGGAGCGGCGGTGCGGCGATCCGACTTGCCCGCGAAGGCGTCCTTCGCTACAGCTCAATACTCATGCCGTCGTAAGCCACCTCGATCCCCCGCCGTTCCAGCAGCGCCCGCTCGGCCGAGTCTTCATCAAGGATCGGATTGGTGTTGTTGATGTGGATCAGTACCTTGCGCTGGCGGTTGAAACCCTCCAGAACTTCAAGCATCCCGCCGGGGCCGCTTTGTGGGAGGTGCCCCATTTCGCTGCCCAGGCTCTGGCCGACTTCGCAGATACGCATCTCGTCGTCGCGCCACAGGGTGCCGTCCAGCAGCAGGCAATCGGCACGCTGCATCCAGCCCAGCACTTCATCGTCGATCCGGCCAAGGCCCGGTGCATAGAACAGCGAAGCACCGTTGCGCAGGTCTTCAATGAACAAGCCAATGGTGTCGCCCGGTTGCGGGTTGCCGCGATTAGGCGAATACGGCGGTGCGTTGCTCACCAGGGGAATCCCGCGAAATTGCAAATACTCGCAGGCCGGGATGCTGAACGGCTGGCGATCGAGGCCGACCGGTTGCCATTGCAATCCGCCGTTCCAATGCTCAAGCATGTTGAACAACGGGAAACCACTGCTCAGGTCCTGATGCACGCGCTCGGTGCACCACACCGCATGCGGACAGCCTTCGCGCAGGCTGAGCAAACCGGTGCAATGGTCGATCTGGCTGTCCAGCAGCACGATGCCGGCGATGGCGCTGTCACGCAGGCGCCGCGCCGGTTGCAGTGGCGCAAAACTCTCGAGTTGCGCGCGAATGTCCGGTGACGCGTTGCACAGCACCCACTCCACACCGTCGTCACTCAGGGCAATCGACGACTGCGTACGGCGCTGTGCCCGCAGGCTGCCATGGCGCACACCGGCGCACTGGCGGCAGTTGCAATTCCACTGTGGAAAACCACCGCCAGCGGCGGAACCGAGAACGCGGATGTGCATGGCGGATGCTCCAGAAGGCAGGCCCGGCCAACGCATCGGCTGGCCGGGTGGTCAATCAACGATTGGCGAAATACATCGTCACTTCGAAGCCAATGCGCAGATCGGTAAACGCGGGTTTAGTCCACATGGGTCATTCCTCTTCTTGTGCCCGGGTGATTCCGGTAGAGCCATTAATGCACGGCGCGATGAGGGCCCGAATGCTACTTTCGAAGGAGTTTGCGGGGTGATTTGGTAGGGGGTGTTGCGCAAATTTCCGGAACCCCACATACCCATGTGGGAGCAAGCCCGCTCCCACAGGTTATGCGTCGTGTTTAAGGAATCAGAAGAACCCCAGCGGATTGATGTCGTAGCTCACCAGCAGGTTTTTGGTCTGTTGGTAGTGATCGAGCATCATCTTGTGATTCTCCCGACCGACGCCGGACTTCTTGTAGCCACCGAACGCCGCGTGCGCCGGGTACAGGTGGTAGCAGTTGGTCCACACGCGCCCGGCCTTGATCGCCCGGCCCATGCGGTAGGCGCGATTGATGTCGCGGGTCCAGAGGCCGGCGCCGAGGCCGAACTCGCTGTCGTTGGCAATCGCCAGGGCTTCGGCTTCGTCCTTAAAGGTGGTGATACCCACCACCGGGCCGAAGATTTCTTCCTGGAACACACGCATCTTGTTGTGGCCCTTGAGCAGGGTCGGCTGGATGTAGTAACCGCTGGACAGGTCGCCCTCCAGACGTTCGGCCGCGCCGCCGGTGAGCAGCTCGGCGCCCTCCTCCTGGGCAATGGTCAGGTACGAGAGGATCTTGTCGTATTGCTGCTCGGACGCCTGGGCGCCGACCATGGTCTCGGTGTCCAGCGGGTTGCCGCGCTTGATCTTGACGATCTTCTTCATCACCTCGGCCATGAACGGCTCGTAGATCGACTCCTGGACCAGCGCCCGGGACGGGCAGGTGCAGACTTCGCCCTGGTTGAAGAACGCCAGCACCAGGCCTTCGGCGGCTTTTTCGATGAACGCCGGTTCCGCATTCATGATGTCTTCGAAGAAGATGTTCGGCGATTTGCCGCCCAGTTCCACGGTGCTCGGAATGATGTTCTCGGCGGCGCAATGCATGATGTGCGCGCCCACCGGGGTCGAGCCGGTGAAGGCGATCTTGGCGATGCGCTTGCTGGTGGCCAAGGCCTCGCCAGCTTCGCGACCGAAGCCCTGGACGATGTTCAGCACGCCCGCTGGCAGCAGGTCGGCGATGAGCTCGGCGAAGACCATGATCGACAGCGGCGTTTGCTCGGCAGGCTTGAGTACGATGCAGTTGCCTGCAGCGAGGGCCGGGGCGAGTTTCCAGGCGGCCATCAGCAGTGGGAAGTTCCACGGAATGATCTGCCCGACCACGCCCAGGGGCTCATGGAAGTGATAGGCCGTGGTCAACTCATTGATCTCCGCAGCCCCGCCTTCCTGGGCGCGGATGCAGCCGGCGAAGTAACGGAAGTGGTCGGCCGCCAGCGGCACGTCGGCGTTCAGGGTTTCGCGCACGGCCTTGCCGTTGTCCCAGGTTTCGGTGACGGCCAGCACCTCTAGGTTCTGCTCGATGCGGTCAGCGATTTTCAGCAGCACCAGGGAGCGGTCCTGGGCCGAGGTCTTGCCCCAGGCATCCGCTGCGGCATGCGCGGCGTCGAGGGCCTTGTCGATGTCGGCGGCGCTGGAGCGCGGGAATTCGGCGATCACTTCACCGTTGACCGGCGAGGTGTTGGTGAAGTACTCGCCATTGATCGGGGCAACGAACTCGCCACCGATGAAGTTGCCGTAGCGCGGTTTGAAGGTAATGACGGCGCCTGGGGTTCCGGGTTGTGCGTAGATCATGGTAGGCCTCTGTCTGGGTCGATGCCTGTCGTACTGACAGGCGATGAGCCGATACTAGAGAGCCCCGCGTGCCAGACGAATGCATCGTTGGCAGGAGGGGCTCTCGTTATTTGGTCGTAGATTTCACACAACCTAATGTGGGAGCGGGCTTGCTCGCGAAGGCGGCGGATCATGCAACATCAATGTTGAATGTGAAGGCCCCTTCGCGAGCAAGCC
>NZ_JAHBCX010000009.1:0-110184 GCF_019955895.1 Pseudomonas sp. GL-B-12 | reverse complement strand
TGATGGTCAGGGTGCTGCCCAACGGCGTGGTGATCGATTGCGGGAAGCCGGCGGCTACACCGCCAATGACCACGGCGATGCCGCCGACGCTCAGGGTCGTGACGCCATCGAGGGCGGCGACGGTGAAGGTGCCGCTCAGAGTCAGCACCGTGGCATCCGGTGCGCTGCCGTCGCTGAGATTTTTCTCGAAGACGGCCAACTCGCCGCCCCCAACATTCAAACCGCCAATCGTGTCCGGATCATCGTTGTTGTGGATCTGTAGCACCAAATTGGCGGTGCTGCTGTCGCCATCAGCGTCTGTCAGTGTATAGGTGAAGGTTTCAGTGCCGTCGCCACCACCGTGCAACGCCTTGAAGTCGGCATCGCTGGTGTTCAGCGTGTAGGTGTAAGTGCCGTTGGCGTTGAGCACCAGGGTGCCGTAAGTGCCGGTGAAGGTGCCCGGGGTGATCGGGCCGGTGTTTTCGCCGAGCGTCACGCGGTCGGCGCCTTGCACGTCGTTGCTCAGTACATTGCCGTTGAGGGTCAGCAGGGTTTCCGAGGCGGTGCCATTGTTGTCATCGACTGCTTTGGGCACGTCGTCGGTGATGCTGATATCCAGCGTACCGGTAATGCTGTCGCCATTGCTGTCGCTGGCCACCACGGTGACGTGTTCGACAAGACTATTGGCACCCTCGCCGCTTGCGTGAGATTCGGCACGGTTGAGGGTGTAGCTGTAACTGACCACGCCCGTGGCCGGGTTGTAACTGGTAACGGTCAGCGTGCTGCCCAGCGGGGAGATGATCGACTGCGGGAAACCTGCCGCCACGCCGCCGCTGATCAAGTTGATCCCGCCGATGCTGAGGCTGCTCAGCCCGTCGGGCGCATTGATGGTGAAGGTGCCGCTTCGCGTCAGCGAGTCTGCGTTCCTCGCTGAACCGTCGGCCAGGTTGGCTTCATTGACGGTCCGCTCGCCGTTCTGCTCCGACAGGCCGTCGAAGGTGACCGGATTGTTCGGCACTTCCGGAACCACCGGCGGCACCACAGGAGCATCGGCCGCTATAGCGTTGTCCGGATTAGCGTTCAGGCGTTCTTCTGGAAGTTCGGGAATGCCATTGAACCCGGCAGTGGGGAAGCCGATGATCGGATCGACTCGCCCGCCCACTTCTTCGAGCAGGACGAAACCATGGCCACTGCCCTGGACGCCGCCCGGCACACCGGCAGTCGTGGCAGGCCCGGCAGCGGTGGCTTCAGCGGTTTGGGTCGGGTCGTCGCCCGCCGCAATGGCTTTTTGCAGCTGTGCGACATCCGTCAGCTGCGCTTCGCTCGGCGTCAGCGCTTCAGGTGAGTCCACATGGGGAATCTGATTGGCGAGCAGCTGCGGTGTCATCTGCATGCTGCTGCCGCGCCCGAGGGTCAGTTCCTGGCCATTTTGCAGATGCACCGCCACCGCGCCTTCAACACCAGTGCTCAGTTGGTCGCCGGCGAACAGCCGGTCCCCTTCGACCAAAGCACGCCGGGAGCCGTCGCTCGCAACCGCGAACACCTGACCGATGACCTTACTGACGATACCGATGAGCGTAGCCATGTGCACTTCCTCCGCTGCCAACCGCTGTCGGCAGCTTGTTTGTGCGAAGAACGTGCTCATGGCTCAAGCGGGTTGTCTGGCGGATCGTGCTGCGGGTACCGGTTTACTTGAGTAAGCCGTGGCCCCGGCAACGATCTCGCCCAGCCAGTCGCTCACGGCGCTGTTTACGATTTCGGGAAAAACCCTCTGCAATCAATGGCATCGGATCCCTGTACGCAACAACGTTGCCTGTGAGCGGTGCGTAACGATCTTGAATCACCAAAGTGACAAAAAACCGTCACCATCAGATCGCTCGCATCCCTCCCCTCCAGCACTTCTCCGCTCTTTGTCGATAAGTGGATTGGAACTTTCCTCAAACCCCGATGAGCACCCTAGAGCTCGTAAAACAAGGGCTTTCGAATTGAACAATGTGCTGGATTTTGCAGAGCGCATAAGTTTTTTTTGGCATACCGGTTATGAAAAAAATTTCTTAGCTACGCTCCAGAATGTTCTTAGCTCTTTTGTTAAAGATGTGAAACAACTCCACCTATAAATATCGTCAAATAATTGGCGACTGATAAGCACCACCAGGAATCAGGGAGATGTACCATGCGCCTATTAACCCCCCTCTGCAGCGCGGTTCTTTTGGCCATGGCCTGCTCGTCCCAGGCTCAGGCCATGACGCTGACCGACGCAATCCAGAGCACCATCGCGACCCACCCGGAACTGGCATCACGGGTAGACAGCCGTCTGTCGGCGGATGAGGACGTGAAGGTCGCCAAAGGGGGCTTTTATCCATCGGTTGATCTGAACGCAGCCTACGGGCGCGGGTACAGCGATAACACCAATACCCGGGCGTTCGGCAATCACCACACCGAAACTCTCAACTACACCCAGTCGGAATTGCGCCTGCGGCAAATGCTCTTTGACGGGTTCAACACTGCCAATGAAGTCGGGCGCACCGAGGGCGTGGTCAACTCACGAGCCTATTACGCTCAGGGTACGGCTCAGGATCTGGCCCTGCGCACCACCGAGGTTTACCTAGAAGTGCTCAAGCGCCGCGAACTGGTGACACTGGCCAAGAACAACCTGCAAGCGCACTTGCGGGTCAACGACCAGATCGGCCTGCGCACCCAGCGCGGCGTGGGCAGCAACGCCGATGCCGACCAATCCGCGGCTCGCCGGGCACTGGCAGAAAACAACCTCGACACCGCCGAAGTCGATCTGGCTGACGCCGAGTCGAACTTCTACGCCGTTGTGGGGCGCATGCCCGATGAACTCGAAACCCCGCCGTCGATTCGCGGCGAAGTCCCCACCTCCCTCCCTGAAGCCCAGCAGAGCATGGTGGAAAACAACCCTTACCTGAAATCCGCCCAGGCCGACGTGCAATCGGCCGAAAGCCAGTACGAAGTCGCCAAGTCGCCGTTCTACCCACGCTTCGACGCCGAGGCCGCTGTGGGTGCGAACAACAACGTGCAGGGTGATGTAGGCCACGACAATGAATGGCGGGTCGGTGTGATAATGAACTACAACCTGTTCCGCGGCGGCAGCGACAAGGCGCGTCTGGCCTCTGACTCGCACAAGATCAACCAGGCCATGGACATCCGTAACAATGCCCTGCGCCAGCTCAACGAGAATATTCACCTGGCCTGGAACGCCATGGTCAATGCCAAGAAACAAACCCCGACCGCCCGTGAATACGCCGACACCAGCAAACGCGTACGCATCGCCTACCAGGATCAGTTCGGCCTCGGTCAACGGACCCTGCTGGACCTGCTCGACAGTGAAAACGAACTCTACAACGCCAACCGTCGCTACACCGAAGTGCGCTACACCGAAGAGTTTTCGATGTACCGAGTCCTGGCGAACATGGGCCAGTTGTTGAGCAAACAACGGGTCGTACTGCCCGCCGATGCAATCGCCCAGACCGAAGTGAAAAACGAAGCGCGTCTGCCTGATATGAAGTAGTGCCCGGGAGGGTTCAATGACCAGCATGGAACCTGGCAACACCGGTGTCGATCCGCGACTGAGCTTCGATGACCCGCTTCTGGACGGTCTGCTGATCCTCTGCAAACTCCACGGCGCGGCGGTCAGCCGCGCCAGCCTGAGTGCCGGGCTGCCCATGGCACACCAACGCCTGAGCCTGGACCTGCTGCCCCGTGCAGCGGCCCGGGCCGGTTTGCAGGCGCGCTTGCTGCGCCGTGACCTCAAAGACATCTCCGCGCTCAACCTGCCCGTGCTGCTGTTGCTCAACAACGGCCGCACGGCCGTCCTGCGCCGTTATGGCGAAGACGGCAAGGTGCTGATCCTGCCCAGCGAAGCCGACGGCGGCGAACAATGGCTCAGCCCCGAGGAGCTGGCCGAACACTACAGTGGCCAGGCGTTGTTTGCCCGGCCACGCCACGAACTCGAAGACTTGCGTTCGCCGCTGGTGCCACGGGTCCAGGCCTGGTTTCGCGATACGCTGAAGCTGTCGAAATGGCTCTACAGCGATGCGATCCTCGCGAGTTTCCTGATCAACCTGCTGGGACTGATGGTACCGCTGTTCGTGATGCAGACCTACGACCGCGTGGTGCCGAACCAGGCCACCTCGACCTTGTGGGTGCTGGCGATCGGACTGCTGATCGGCACCGTGTTCGAACTGGTGCTGCGGGTCGTGCGTGCGCATTTGCTGGATACCGCCGGCAAGAAAACCGATGTGATCCTGTCGGCCACCCTGTTCGAGCGCATCACCGGCATGGCGATGAAAGCGCGGCCGGCGACCATCGGTGGCTTCGCCCAAAGCATTCATGACTTCCAGGGCCTGCGGGAGTTTCTCACCGCCGTGACCCTCACCAGCCTGATCGACCTGCCCTTCTGCCTGCTGATGCTGCTGGTGATCGGCCTGCTCGGTGGCTGGCTGGTGGTGATCCCGATACTGGCATTTCCCATCACCATCCTCTTCGCCATGGTGATCCAGGTGCGCCTGCGCGACACCGTGCAGAAAAGCCTCAGCCTCGGCGCCGAACGTCAGGCACTGCTGATCGAAACCCTCAGCGGCCTGGAAACCCTCAAGGCCTGCAGCGCCGAAAGCGAACGCCAGCACAAATGGGAAAGCACCCACGGCGCCCTCACCCGCCTCGACAGCCACGCACGCAACCTCTCGGCCCTGGCCACCAACGGCACGCTGTTCATCCAGCAACTGTCCGGCATGGCAACCATCGTCGCCGGGGTCTATAGCATCATCGCAGGCAACCTCAGCGTCGGCGCCCTGGTGGCCAGCTACATGCTCGGCAGTCGGGTGCTGGCGCCACTGGGACAGATCGCCGGCCTGATCACCCGCTACCAGCAAGCGCAACTGACCATGAAAAGCACCGATGCGCTGATGGGCCTGCCCCAGGAGCGCGACGCCAGACAACGGCCGCTGGAGCGCACCCAACTGCAAGGCGCGCTGGATGTTGTCGGAGTGACCTTTCACTACAACGGCCAGAGCTCTCCCGCCCTGGCCAATGCCAGCTTCAGTGTGAAACCCGGTGAGCGCATCGGCATCATCGGCCGCAGTGGCTCAGGCAAAAGCACCCTGGCGCGACTGGTGATGGGGTTCTATGAACCGGATGAAGGCCAGTTGCTGCTCGATGGCCTGGACCTGCGGCAACTGGACGTCGCCGACCTGCGCCATCAAATCGGCTATGTCGCCCACGACCTGCCGCTGCTGGCCGGCAGCCTGCGCGACAACCTGACTCTGGGCGCGCGCTATATCAGCGACTCTCGCATGCTCGAAGTGGCGGAAATGACCGGCGTCACCGAACTGGCCCGGCAACACCCGCAAGGCTTCGACCGGCCCGTGGGCGAACGTGGGCAACTGCTGTCCGGCGGCCAGCGCCAGGCAGTATTGATGGCCCGGGCGATGTTGCTCGACCCGCCGATCATGCTGCTCGACGAACCCACCAGCGCCATGGACAACAGCAGCGAAGACGTCCTGCGGCAAAAACTTCACGGCTGGGTCGAGGGCAAAACCATCCTGCTGGTGACCCACCGCACCTCGATGCTGAGCCTGGTGGACCGGTTGGTGGTGCTGGACAACGGACGGATCGTCGCCGACGGTCCGAAAGAAGCGGTCATCGATGCACTGCGCAAGGGCCGTGTCGGCTCTGCGGCCGTCTAGGAGTCGTCCATGTCTGCCGATCAAGGATCCCGTGGCTACTTCGACAGTTTCAACAAAAGTGCCGAAACCGAGTTCATGCCGGAAACCGCCGGCGCCTCCTTGCAGGACTCACCGCGCTGGTCGCGAATCACCGTGTGGCTGGCCGCCGCGCTGGTGGTCAGCGCACTGGTCTGGGCCAAATTCGCCGTGTTGCAGGAAGTGACCATGGGCGAAGGCAAGGCGATTCCGTCGAGCAAGGTCCAGGTGATCCAGAACCTGGAGGGCGGCATCGTTACTGAAATTTTCGTCCGTGAAGGGCAAATGGTGAACAAGGGCGACACTTTGCTGCGCCTGGATGACACCCGCTATCTGTCGAACAAGGGCGAAAGCGAAGCCGATCGCTATGCCTTGACCGCGCAGGTCGAACGGCTTTCGGCCGAAGCCGAAGGCCGGCCGTTCAAGCTGTCAGAAGAAGTGATCGCCAAGGCTCCGCAAGTGGCTGAAGACGAGCGCTCGCTGTACGAACAGCGGCAACGCCGACTCGCCAGCGAGCAGCGCACGCTGTCCGAGCAACTTCGGCAAAAAACCCAGGAGTTGGCAGAGTTCCGCTCGAAACAGGGGCAGTTCAGCGCCAGCCTGGCGCTGCTGCAACAAGAGATGAACATGTCCACGCCGCTGGTGGGCACCGGTGCGGTGTCGCCGGTGGAAATCCTGCGGCTCAAACGCAGCGCGGTGGAGATTCGCGGCTCATTGAACGCTACGACCCTGGCGATTCCCCGGGCCGAATCGGCGATCAACGAGATCAAAAGCAAGATTGATGAATCGGAACAGACCTTTCGCTCGGAAGCGGCAAAAGAGCTGAACGAGAAACGCACCGACCTGTCGAAAATCACGGCCTCGAGCATTGCCATCGACGACCGCGTGACCCGTACCACCGTGGTCTCGCCGGTGCACGGCATCATCAAGGTGTTGAAGGTCAACACCATCGGCGGCGTGGTCCAGCCCGGCAGTGACATGGTGGAAATCGTGCCGCTGGAAGACAACCTGCTGATCGAAGCCAAGGTCCGTCCACAGGACGTTGCATTCCTGCATCCGGGCCAGAAAGCCATGGTCAAGTTCAGTGCCTACGACTACACCATTTACGGCGGCCTGAGCGCCAAACTGGAGTTGATCGGCGCCGACACCATCACCGACGACAAGGGCAACAGCTTCTATCTGATTCAGGTGCGTACCGACAAAAACCATTTGGGCGGGGACGTCAAACCGCTGCTGATCATTCCGGGGATGGTGGCGACGGTGGACATTATTACCGGGGAGAAAACGGTGCTGGATTACTTGCTTAAACCGGTATTGAAAGCGCGGACCGAGGCGATGCGGGAGCGGTAGTCACTATTCAAGATCTTCTGTGATTGTTCCACCGCCATCGTGAGCAGGCTCGCACACATTGGCTCTTCGGTGAACACAATTTTTGTAACCACCGAAAATCCCCTGTGGGAGCGAGCCTGCTCACGATGGGACCAGTATAAACAACAACTATTTCGACCCATGGTTACGCTGGTAAACCTCCTCCCCCATCGCCGCAATCTGCCCCTCGATCAACGCCTCGAACGGCTTCAGCAACGGCGCAAATATCGCCGGTGCTTCGAGGGTTTCCAGCGCCTGCACAATCGCCTCCACCGTCGACAACGCCCCCGGCCCCGGTGCCTTGCGCAGGCGATAACGGGACACTCCGCCTTCGGCCAGCGTCACCCTCGGCAGCGCCGCCAGCAGCGGATTGAGGTGCAGCATCTTGCGCGCCTTGCGCCAGGTACCGTCGGGGACCACCAGCAACAAGGGTTCGTCCGTCGCGGCACAAGCCTGCATAGGTTGGGCATCGTCGCCGGGAAACAGCAACCGCGCCCGATACCCCGGCTGATTCAACAGCGCCGGCAAATCCTCGAACACTTCCCCCACGATCAACTCGGCATTGTTCAAGCCCAACGCCGCCAGACGCGCAGTGTTCAACGCATGATTCACTTCGCTCGGATGCTGCAACAACAGTACCCGGGTGCGGCTGTCGAGGCTGGGAATCAACGGGCACAGGCAATGAGTTTGCGGGCGCAGACAACGCGGACATTGAATTCTGGACATCGTCTTTATGCCTGATTCAGTTGTGCTTTGAGCAGATCACGGAATGTCTGGATCAGCGGCTCGCGGCTACGCCCCCGACGCACGATCATCGAGAACGGCGCCTGATAACCAAAGGTCGCCGGCAGCAACACCCGCAGGTCACCCTTGTCGGCCCAGGCCTGGGCGTAGTGCTCCGGCAAATAGCCGATGTAGGCGCCGGACAGCACCAGAATCAACTGGGCCTCCATACTTTCTACCGTCGCGGCGCTGTGCTTGAAACCGTGGCGCGCCAGTTCGGCCTGGCTCCAGTAGCCACGACCGACCATGCGCTGCTGGGTGATGACTTGCTCGGGGATGCGCCGCTCATTGAACAGCGGATGCCTCGTACTGCAATACAACCAGTGTTGTTCACGGTACAGCGGCATGTACACCAGGCCGCTCATGCGCGTGGAAAACGCGCCGATGGCCAGGTCGAGACGGTTGTCCTGCACCCCGAGTTGCAATTCGTAAGGGCTCATCACCGACAGGTGCAAGTGCACGGCCGGGTGTTCCTGGCTGTAGGCGCCGATGGCCTCGGCAAACGGCAAGGCCTTGTCACTGACAGTGGAATCGATCACCCCGAGGTTCAACGTACCGCGCAACTCGCCCTTGAGGGCGGCGGCGTACTGCTCGAAGCCTTCGAGTTCGCCCAACAGACGCAGGGTTTCCTGATGGAACAACTCGCCCTTGCTGGTCAGGCTGAACCCGCCACGGCCGCGATGGCACAACACCAGGCCGAGGGCTGCTTCGAGCTGGCTCATGTAGGTGCTGATGGCCGACGTCGAGAGATTGAGCTCCTGCTGGGCGTTGGCGAACCCCTGATGGCGCACCACGCTGACGAAGATGCGCAATAGTTTCAGGTCGGGTAAAGCGTTGGCCATGGGGACTCCTGCTCTTGTGGCGAGGGAGCTTGCTCCCGCTCGGCTGCGCAGCAGTCGTAAAACCTGCTCATGTGGTTTGTCTGCCGCACTGAGGTGAATGGTTTGGGGCTGCTTCGCACCCCAGCGGGAGCAAGCTCCCTCGCCACAGGATTCTGCGGAGCACTTTAAGTCTATCGCTGTCCCAGCCATTAGTTTAGAAAAATCTGAACTAAGTATTTGCCCGTAGCGATTCTTCCCGGCCACTACATTTCGCAGAATCGGCCCACAACGGTGCCCGTCCCTTCCGTGAACGGCGCAACCCAATAAATAAAACAACGACGATGAGGCCCTACCCGTGGACAAGATTCTTCACCAACCACTGGGCGGCAACGAAATGCCGCGCTTCGGCGGCATCGCCACCATGATGCGACTCCCCCATTTGAATACCGCTGCCGGCCTGGACGCTGCCTTCGTAGGCGTGCCTCTGGACATCGGTACCTCGCTACGCCCTGGCACCCGCTTCGGGCCTCGTGATATCCGCACCGAATCGGTGATGATCCGTCCTTACAACATGGCCACCGGTGCTGCTCCGTTCGACTCGCTGTCGGTTGCCGACATCGGCGACGTAGCGATCAACACCTTCAACCTGCTGGACGCCGTTCGCATCATCGAAGAAGCCTACGACGACATCCTCGAACACAACGTGATCCCCCTGACCCTGGGCGGCGACCACACCATCACCCTGCCGATCCTGCGTGCCATTCATAAAAAGCACGGCAAGGTCGGCCTGGTGCACATCGACGCTCACGCCGATGTGAACGATCACATGTTCGGCGAGAAAATCGCCCACGGCACGACTTTCCGTCGCGCTGTTGAAGAAGGCCTGCTGGACCCAGACCGCGTCGTGCAGATCGGCCTGCGCGCCCAGGGTTACACCGCTGACGACTTCAACTGGAGCCGCAACCAGGGCTTCCGTGTGGTTCAGGCCGAAGAGTGCTGGCACAAATCGCTGGAGCCTTTGATGGCTGAAGTCCGCGAGAAAGTCGGCGGCGGCCCTGTTTACCTCAGCTTCGACATCGACGGCATCGACCCGGCCTGGGCACCTGGCACCGGCACCCCGGAAATCGGTGGCCTGACGACCATTCAGGCGATCGAGATCGTTCGTGGCTGCCAAGGCCTCGACCTGGTCGGTTGCGATCTGGTAGAAGTCTCGCCCGCTTACGACACCACCGGCAACACCTCGCTGCTGGCTGCCAACCTGCTGTACGAAATGCTCTGCGTACTGCCTGGCGTAGTCCACCGCTGAGGATTGGTCATGAATGAACGTGATCAGGTGCTCAAAGCCGCCGCCGATCTGGTGTCCGCTTTTACCCGTAACGATCGCGAAGTCTACTTCGGCGCGTTCAGCGCCGACGCCAGCTTCGTCTTCTACACCCTCGAACAGCCCCTGCTGTCGCGCGACGCCTATCAGGCGATGTGGGACGGCTGGCGCTCGGAGGATGGCTTCGAGGTGCTCTCGTGCACCTCAAGCAACGCATTCGTCAGCCTGCAGGGTGACGTGGCGATTTTCATCCATGACGTAGCCACCGAGTTGCGCATGCAAGGGGAGCAGCACTTTAGCCAGGAGCGCGAGACGATTGTTTTCAAGAAACAAGCGTCTGGCCAAGAACAACAAGGCCTATGGCTGGCCTGCCACGAACATTTGTCCGCGATGCCGGAAGGGCTGCCAACCCCTTAGCCAACACAGGTGACGCTCACGCACGATGAGCGCGCCTTTATGATCGGAGCTGATCATGAATAACAACAACAAAGACCAAAGCCTTACTCAAATTGAAACCCACGGGGTCGAACAGATCCCGGACAACGAACGCACCGCAGGCCCGACGGACTTGTTCCGGATGATCTTCGGTGGTTCCAACACCTTTGCCACCGCCGTCCTCGGCAGCTTCCCGGTACTGTTCGGCCTGTCTTTCCAGGCGGGCGTCTGGGCGATTGTGCTGGGCGTATTGCTGGGTTCGCTGATCCTCGCGCCAATGGGCCTGTTCGGCCCGATCAACGGCACGAACAATGCCGTGTCTTCCGGTGCGCACTTCGGCGTGCACGGGCGGATCGTCGGCTCGTTCCTGTCGCTGTTGACCGCCATCGCCTTCTTCTCGCTCTCGGTGTGGAGTTCGGGGGATGCGCTGATCGGTGGCGCCAAACGCCTGATCGGCCTGCCGGAAACCGACCTGACCCTGGGCCTTGCCTACGGTCTGTTCGCGATCCTGGTACTGACCGTGTGCATCTATGGCTTCCGCTTCCTGCTGTGGGTCAACAAGATCGCCGTGTGGAGTGCCAGCCTGCTGTTCCTGCTGGGCATCTTCGCCTTCGCCGGTCCCTTCGATGCGAACTACGCCGGCACCGTCAACATGGGGCAACCCGGTTTCTGGGCCGCCTTCATCGGTGCTGCGCTGGTGGCGATGAGCAACCCGATTTCCTTCGGTGCGTTCCTCGGCGACTGGTCGCGCTACATTCCGCGTGACACCTCCAAACGCCGCATCATGGCGGCGGTGGTGATTTCGCAGATCGCGACGTTCATCCCGTTCCTGTTCGGCCTGGCCACCGCGACCATCGTGGCGATCAAAGCACCGGACTACATCGCGGCCAACAACTATGTCGGCGGTCTGCTGGCGGTATCGCCGAGCTGGTTCTTCCTGCCGGTGTGCCTGATCGCGGTGATCGGTGGCATGTCCACCGGCACCACCTCGCTGTACGGCACCGGCCTGGACATGTCCAGCGTGTTCCCGCGGGTGCTGTCGCGGGTCAAGGCCACGCTGCTGATCGGTGTGATGTCGATTGCCTTCATCTTCATCGGGCGCTTCGCGGCCAACCTGGTGCAGAGCGTGTCGACCTTCGCCGTGCTGATCATCACCTGCACCACCCCGTGGATGGTGATCATGATCATCGGCCTGCTGGTGCGTCGCGGCTTCTACTGCCCGGATGACCTGCAAGTGTTCACCCGCGGCGAGAAAGGTGGCCGCTACTGGTTCACCCACGGCTGGAACTGGCGTGGCCTGGGTGCCTGGATCCCGAGCGCGGCCGTCGGCCTGTGCTTCGTCAACCTGCCGGGTCAGTTTGTCGGGCCGCTGGGCGAAATGGCCGGTGGTATCGACATCAGCCTGCCGGTGACCCTGGGCCTGGCTTCGCTGGTGTACCTGGCGCTGCTGAGCCTGTTCCCGGAATCGAGCGCAGTGTTCGGCCCGAACGATTCACGCAGCCAGAGCACGGATTCGCTCGCTAAACCGGCGATGCGTCAAGCCGCCTGATTTTTTGAAGACAGGGCCATGAGGTGACCTCTGTGGCGAGGGAGCTTGCTCCCGCTCGACTGCGAAGCAGTCGCAAAACAGGCTAATGGGTTTTTCCTGAAGAAACGCCTTTGCAGGGTTTGGGGCTGCTTCGCAGCCCAGCGGGAGCAAGCTCCCTCGCCACAAAAACCACCCCATAGCCATAACGCAACTTAGTTCCACCATAAAAAAGACAATCGGAGACACGCAACAATGGCTTTGGATTTATTCGTCGTACTCATCTACGCCGCCGCGATGCTGATACTCGGCTACTACGGCATGCGCAAGGCCAAGACCAACGAAGACTTTTTGGTCGCCGGTCGTAACCTCGGCCCAAGCCTGTACATGGGCACCATGGCTGCCACCGTCCTGGGTGGCGCGTCCACCGTGGGCACCGTGCGTCTGGGCTACGTGCACGGCATCTCCGGTTTCTGGCTGTGTGCGGCGCTGGGTTGCGGGATCGTGGCGCTGAACCTGTTCCTCGCCAAACCGCTGCTGAAACTGAAGATCTACACCGTTACCCAGGTCCTGGAAAAACGCTACAACCCGATGGCCCGCTCGGCGAGCGCGGTGATCATGCTGGCCTACGCGCTGATGATCGGCGTGGTTTCGATCCTGGCTATCGGCACCGTATTGCAAGTGCTGTTCGGCCTGCCATTCTGGGTGTCCGTTCTGCTCGGCGGTGGCGTCGTGGTGATCTACTCGGCCATTGGCGGCATGTGGTCCCTGACCCTGACCGACATCGTCCAGTTCGTGATCAAGACAGTCGGCCTGATGTTCATACTGTTGCCGATCTGCCTGTACCGCGTTGGCGGCTGGGATGAGTTGGTATTGAAACTGCCGGCAACCGCCTTCAGCTTCACTACCATCGGTTGGGACACCATCATCACCTACTTCATGATCTACTTCTTCGGGATCCTGATCGGTCAGGACATCTGGCAACGGGTGTTCACCGTCAAGACCGCTGAAGTGGCTCAGGTTGCCGGTACTGCTGCCGGTATCTACTGCATCGTTTATGGTCTGGCCTGCGCCCTGATCGGCATGGCCGCTCACGTGCTGATCCCGGATCTGGATAACGTCAACAACGCCTTCGCCGCCATCGTCAAACTGTCGCTGCCGGACGGTATCCGTGGTCTGGTGATTGCTGCTGCACTGGCCGCCATGATGTCCACCGCCAGCGCCGGCCTGCTCGCCGCTGCCACCACCCTGACCGAAGACCTGCTGCCGAAACTGCGCGGCGGTAAACAGTCGAGCCTGGGCCTGAACCGCCTGGTCACCATGCTGACCGGTATTGTGGTGCTGGGTATCGCTCTGGTCGTGAACGACGTGATCAGCGCCCTGACCCTGGCGTACAACCTGCTGGTAGGCGGCATGCTGATCCCGCTGATCGGTGCGATCTTCTGGAAACGTGCCACCACCGCCGGCGCCATCGCCAGCATGGGCATGGGCTTCGCCACTGCCCTGCTGTTCATGTTCAAGGATGGTCTGGATGCCAACAGCCCGATCTACTACAGCCTCGGTGTAGGCCTGGTGAGTTTCGTGCTGGTGAGCTTGATGTCCCGCCGCCCGGCAGCAGTGGCCAGCGCTGCCTAAGCTGAACATAACGACTTGATGCTTTCTTCGACGGGTGTGGTGTCGGTTGCCACACTCGTTTTTTTTCGCCTGGAGAAAATGAACTATGAAGATTGTTTCTCGCAACCAGTGGTTCGAGGTGAAACCACTCAGTGACGGCATCCGCTTGATTCACGAGCCGTACATCCGCCCCTTCTACCGCTGCAACCTCTGGCACATCCAGGGCCGTGACAAAGACCTGCTGCTGGACAGCGGCTCGGGCCTGGTCAGCCTGCGCGAGCAACTGCCGTGGATCACTGAACGGCCGCTGGTGGCCGTGGCCAGCCACTGCCATTTCGATCACATCGCCGGTCATCACGAATTCGCTGAACGGCTGGTGCACCCGGCCGAGGCGGACATTCTCGCCGCACCCGATGGCGACAACGACCTGAGCAAAGCCTTCGTCGGCGACGACATGTTCGAGGCGCACCCTGATTGCCCGCTGTGCTACGCCAAATACCGGGTCAAGGCCGCACCGGCCACGGGGTTTGTCGAAGACGGAGATGTGCTGGACCTGGGCAATCGGGTGTTGCACGTCGTGCACACACCGGGACACTCACCGGGCGGCATCTGCCTGTACGAAGCCGCCACCGAGACCTTGTTCAGCGGCGACATCATCTACGACGGCCCGCTGATCGAAGACGCCTACCACTCCAACCTCGATGACTACGCGCGCAGCCTGCAACGCTTGCGTGAGCTGTCGATCCGCACGGTGCATGGCGGGCATTTCGGCAGTTTTTCCGGGGAGCATTTGCGCAGCATGATTGACGAATGGCAGCGCTCACACGGCTAAAGCCTGCTGTACTCAACGGCAGGACCTGCACCGGCAGGGAGACCTACACCCACCTCCTCGAAGAACGATCATGAAAGAAGCTGCCCTTCGTGCTGTCGTACATCGCTACATCAGCCGCCTGCTGGAAGGCCGGGATAACTTCGACGACAACGCCAGCCTGGCGCAATTGGGATTGGATAAAAAAGATATCGAAGAGCTGATCTTCCATCTGGAAGATGAACTGGGTGTAACGGCGTTTACCGCGGAGGAAGACCGGATGCTCAAGACCGTCAGGACGGCGAATGATTTGAGCCGGTTTTTGCTGGAGATTGGGCGGTACTAAGGCTGGCGATCAAACGTACACGAAGCGGCAAGGGAGTTTGCTCCCTCGCCACGGAAAACCTTTCACCTGTCAGATGTTATCTGCCATTACCGGCGACGCTGCTGGCGTCGGCGCTGTTCGTCGTCAGTACGAACAGGCACGGGTTGCAGAGGCGGTTCGATCAAACCGAGAGCCACACCCAGGTCATGCAGCCAGTTTTGAATTTTCTCTTTCATGGTGCCCCCTTCAGGGTAGTGCCGAGCGGCCAAAGTTCTGTAGCCCCTTCGCACTGATAATAGTCCGAAGTCCTGTGCAATGCTCGCGCAAAGTCGCAATGATCTGTTACTGAATCAATCACAATCAGCCTGTGTTCAGGCAATTTCCTGCGCCCGCACCCGTGCCGGCGGAAAAACCACCTGTTGCTGCTCGATCCAGGCATTCAGGTTGGCCCCGACCATGCCCTTGCGCCACATCAGCCAGGTGGTAGCGCTGGCGAACGGTTCGGCCAACGGATGCACGGCCACACTCTCGCGGCCCGGCAGACTGGCGAGCATCGACTCCGACATCAGCGCCACGCCGGAACCGGCAATCACACACGCCAGCATCCCCGGATAGGACTCGATCTCCATCGCCCGGCCCATGGCCGCATGGTCATGGGCGAACCAGGCTTCCAGGCGCATGCGGTAGGAGCAGCCTTGGCGAAAGGTGAACACCGAACGACCTTGCACATCCAGCGCGCTACGCACGGGTGGATGGTCGGCCTCGCTGATCAGCACCAGGCGCTCGTCGCACAAGGGCACCCCGTCGAGCCCGGCCAGTTCCAGGGGGCCATCCACCAGCGCCGCATCGAGTCGACCGGTGAGCAGGCCTTCGAGCAATTCACCGCTGGGGCCGGATTGCACTTGCAGGTTCACCGCCGGATACAAACGGTGGTAGTGCGCCAATAGCCCCGGAAGGTGAATCGCTGCCGTGCTGTACATGGTGCCGAGCACGAAGTCGCCCGCCGGTTGCCCACCCTGCACTGCCGCGCTGGCTTCATCGCGCAAGGCAAACAGCCTGGCGGTGTAGTCCAGCAGGACTTTTCCCGCAGGCGACAACTGCAAGCGCTGACGCTCGCGCAGGAACAGTTCGACACCCAGTTGCTCTTCCAGCTGTTTGAGCCGGGTCGACAGGTTCGACGGCACTCGATGCAGCCGTTCGGCGGCCCGGGTGATGGACCCTTCTTCCGCCACCGCCTGGAAGATGCGCAATTGGCTGAATTCCACGACATTCTCCAAAAAAGAACAAGTTACTCACTATTATTCATTTTTAAAGAAAGTCAATCAGTCCTAGCCTGACGGTCATTGATCCTCCAGACGGAATCCAGACCATGTCTCCCCTGATCCGCTTATCCGCCAGTTTCGTTGCCCTGATGATGGCCATGGGCATCGGCCGTTTTGCCCTAACACCGCAACTGCCGCACCTGCTCAGCGAAGGCCAGATCGACCTGACCGCCGCCGGGCTGATTGCCGCCGCCAACTACCTCGGGTATTTCATCGGCGCGGTGGACGCCATGTTTTCCCGACGTCCCGCGCAAGTGCGCCGACGCTTGCTCGGCGGACTGTGGCTCTGCGTGCTGCTGACCCTGGCGTCGTTCTGGGCCAATGGTTTCTGGTCGCACCTGCTCCTGCGTTTCGGCACCGGCGTGGCCAGTGCCTGGGTGCTGGTGATGATTACCGCCCTGAGCCAGCCACTCGCGGCAGAGGCCGGTCGTCCTCGGCTCGGCGCCCTGGTCTTCGCCGGACCGGGGTTGGGGATTTTTCTGACAGGTTTGTTGGCCCTGGCCTCGAATCTGCTGGGCCAGACTTCCGCCACCTTGTGGCTGGTGTATGCCGCCGCAGGACTGGCGATGTTGCTGGGGATCCTGCCGTTCCTGCCACAACCGGCTGTCACCGCGACGGCTGCGCCCAGTGCCAGCGCGTCGGGCAATCAAGGCATCGCTCGCCTGGGCTGGATCTATGGCTTGTACGGATTGGGCTACATCATTCCGGCGACCTTTTTGTCGCAAATGGCCAACGCGCAATTCCATGGCCAATGGCAGGCCGACCTGTTCTGGCCATGCTTTGGCCTGGCGGCGGCAACCGGCGTGGTGCTGGTGAGTCTGCGGCGGCAAAAACCTGGCGCAACGAGTCACTGGTTGATGGCGACGTTATGGCTGCAAGCCGCTGGCGTGTTCGCCTGCCTGCTGGGCAACGGGCCAGGCTTGGCGTTGGGTGTGGTCCTGTGCGGCACGCCGTTCCTGGCCTGCATGCAACTGGTGATGCAACGCTCCCGGGAACTGGCGCCCCATGCCACCCAGCGCAATGCCGGCCTGCTGACAGCCTGTTTCGCCGTGGGCCAGCTCAGCGGGCCATTGCTGGCGGCGCTGAGCAGTCATTTCAGTGGCGGTTTGCAGCCGGCACTGGTGGTCGCCGGCTGCGGCTTGCTGATCGCCGGCGGTCTTTTGCTCGCGCCGGTCAGTACTGCCCGAGGGCTTTGCGCAAACGACGGCGCAACCACTGCTCGGCGCTGACAAAAGTGATGCCCGCCAATACCAGCACGGCACCGATGACGAAGTTCAGGCTCAGTTCCTCACCGAGCAGCACCACACCGAAGGTGACGCCGAACAACGGCGTCATGAACGAAAACACCGCGAGGTTGGCCGCCAGGTAACGGCGCAGCAGCCAGAACCAGATCAGGTAACTGAAGAACGACACGACCACGCCCTGAAACAGCACACTGGCCACCGCCACGCTGGTCAGGCTGACATGGCTGATCTGACCGCTGAGCAGCGCAATCAACAACAAGCCGAAGAAGCCGACAATCAACTGATAGAACAGCGTCAGGGTCACCGGCGCTTCCGACAGGCGCGAGGCGCGCACCACCACCGTGGTCGCGCCCCAAGCGGCACCCGCCAGCACACCCAAGGCATCGCCCATCAACATGCGGTAATCAAGGTTGTCCCAGGACACCCCGCCAGCAAACGCAATGGCAATTCCGATAAAGGCCAGGACAATCCCCAGCCATTGCAACGGCCGCAAACGCTCACTGGGCAGCAACCAGTGCACACCCAATGCGGTGAAGATCGGCGCGGTGTAGAGGAACACCGACATGTGCGCCGCCGTGGTCAGTTGCAGGCCTTCGGAAATGAAGAAGAACTCCAGGCCGAACAAGGCGCCGGCCAACAGACCGCCGCGCCAGGTCGCACCCACCTGGTTCCAGCCGCCCTTCCAGCAGATCAGCAGCCCGACCAGCAACGCCGACATACCGGAACGTCCGGCCGCCTGCATCACCGGCGCGATATCGGCCGCGGCCCACTTGATCATCACCTGCTGCACGCCCCAGACCAGGCACAACCCGACCATCACTTGCAGGGCAAACCCGTCGGCGCTGCGCCGGGTGGCGCTCACCGAAACACCTCGAGGACACAATCCATGGCAAAGACTCGGCAGAAAAAAAGCAAAACCCCGGCCTTCTCGTTGAAAAGAAAACACCGGGGCGAAGAATCATGTTGTCGATTATTAACCAGAAGGCCAGAAAATGCCGCCCGCCAGAGACCTCTACTTCTCTGCTTGCGCCATCCTGGCCCTCTGTCTTGTCAGCGTATCAACTGAGTTCGATACGATCGGCATGAATGACAATCTGGCCATTCTTGTACAACGTACCAATGGCCTTCTTGAAGTTGCCCTTGCTGACACCGAACAGGCTGCTGATCAACGCCGGATCGCTCTTGTCGCTCACCGCCAGGGTGCCGTTGTTTTCACGCAACTTGGCGAGGATCTTCGAGTTCAGGCTGGTGGCCGCTTCCTGGCCGACCGGTTGCAGGCTCAGACTGATCTTGCCGTCGGCGCGAACTTCCTTGATAAAACCTTTTTCTTCTTTACCGGCGCGCATGAACTTGAAGATTTCGTTCTTGTGGATCAGGCCCCAGTGCTTGTTGTTGATGATGGCCTTGAAGCCCATGTCCGTGGCTTCGGCCACCAGCAGATCCACTTCCTGACCCGCGGTGTAGTTGGCCGGGGTCTTGTCCAGGTAGCGGTCCAGGCGCGCGGTGGCGGTGATGCGACGGGTGTGCTTGTCGAGATAGACGTGCACCACCACATACTCGCCCGCCGTCATCTGACGCTTCTCTTCGGAGAACGGCAGCAACAGGTCTTTCGGCAACCCCCAGTCCAGGAATACGCCGATGCTGTTGACTTCAACAACTTTCAAACTGGCGAATTCACCAACTTGAACTTTCGGTTTTTCAGTAGTTGCGATGAGTTTGTCATCGCTGTCCAGATAAATAAAAACGTTGAGCCAGTCTTCATCTTCGCTAGGAATATCTTTTGGAATATAACGATTAGGCAGAAGGATTTCGCCATCCGCACCACCGTCCAGATATAAACCGAAGTTAGTGTGTTTAACCACTTGCAAACTGTTGTAACGCCCGACTAAAGCCATGTCCAATACCCTCATTGCGTGGGCGGCATTCTACCCGGTTTTAAGCGCTGCGTTTGGCAGCCGGCCCGGTGGCGCAAGAAAATCCTCTGAAACCCTTAATTTTCCCGGGGTTTCATCCCGCGCCTGGCCGCTCGTCAGGCCGATCCGGGCATTTACGCCATGCCCAGGCAAGCCTAACGCGGTATTTTTGCGGGCAATGTTTTTAGTTAAAACAGCGGCTTAGGTGCTTATTTCGAATATTGGCCGACGACTAATTACCCCGCCCTCACGAATATGCCGAGGGGATATTTGCCAAGCAATTATCAGGTAATTCCTGTACGATGCCTGGCCAAGTTAATTTTCTATAGGTTAATGGCCGCCATGCGTGTAAAAGCATCCACCAGCAAAGCAAAGCCAGCTCCAGCCGTCGAAACCAGCGAATCGATCAACAGCCAGATCGCTGCGTTCCTCAAGTCCGGCGGTGAAATCCAGCAAATTGCCAAAGGCGTCAGCGGCCAGACGTTCGGCCCGTCCAAGCAGATCACCCTGGGCAAAAAGTAATCCCCTCGCGTCACCTGGTCCCAAAGCGCTTTGAGCTTCGAAGCGCTTGGACTGGAACCCTCGCTTCTCCCCTGCGCCACACTATCAAATCCTCTGAAAATCGACGAACGGCCTTCATTGCCGATCATTCGCCGGTATCCTTGCACGCGTCTGGATCAAGCGTTCCAGCGGGCTCACCAGCCTGCCCTCGCTGTTCATGGAGTGACGCATGTTCAAACCTTTCTATCTATCGGCATTGCTCGCCAGCCTGCTGGCCTGCTCCGTAGCACACGCACAAATCTTTCAGCGTGAGCTGGGGGGCTTCGACCTCAAGCTAGGCACCACCCCCACCCGCAGCATGGCCCAAGGCCTGGTCAAACCCTCGGCCGTCGGCTCGTTCCACGGCGGCCTGGACCTGAGCCACGACAGCGGTTTCTACGTGGGCCAATGGTCGCCCAGCATGGGCATCAGCCCGGGGAAAAACCTCGAGATCGATTCCTACATGGGCTTTAAACAACCCTTCGACCAAACCCTCGGCTACGAAGTGGGCCTGATCCGCTACAGCTACCCGGAAGTCACGACACCCGACAGCCAGGAACTGTTCGGCGGCCTGACCTTGCTCGGCAGCCGTTTCGGCATCGCCTTCAGCGACGACCCGGACAAACAGAACAACACCCTGTTCGCTGACTTGAGCGGTAATCAACCGTTCGGTGTCGGTATCAGCCTGAAATACACCGCCCACCAATTCAATACGCCAGTGGCGGTGGATGGCGGGTATGTAGGCAGTTTTACCGATTGGTCGCTGAAATTGTCCCGCCCGTTCATGGGCGTCGACCTCGACCTGATCTACAGTGACTCCAGCCTGAGCGGCAGCGGTTGCTCGGCCTATGCCGGACACAACAGCCAATGCGACGGGCTGGTTACACTCAAGGCCGAACGCCCGTTCTATTGATCGGCTGAACTGCCGGGCTCCTCCCGGGTTCACATGAGAATCAGACCCCGAAGGCTGGCTTTCGCAAGGATTCGCCCATGTCCCGCTGGTTCAAACATATCGCCTTTGTGCTGACCATCGCCCTCACCCTCGGCGCGTGCAGCCGCGTGGGCCTGGCCTACCGCAATCTCGATGTGATCATCCCGTGGACGCTCAGCGACTACCTGGACATGAACGGCGAGCAAAAAAGCTGGCTGAACGAACGCCTGAAGGAACACCTGAGCTGGCACTGCACCACCCAATTGCCCGGCTACCTCGACTGGCTGGACCGCCTGCAAACCATGATCGCCACCAACCAGGTCACCGATGCCGCCTTGCAGGCCCGCGCCCACGAAGCCGAACAGGCGATCGCCGAGACCGCGCGGGAAATCACCCCGTCGGCCATCGAGTTGCTGCAAGGGCTGGATGACAAGCAAGTCGCCGAAATGAACGACGCCTTTGCCAAGGACCAGCGCAAACGCCAGGAGGAATACCTCAAACCTTCCCTCGACCAGCAGATCAGGGAACGCGGCGCACGCATGGAGAAGCGCCTGAATGACTGGCTCGGGCCACTGAGCACCACCCAGCAACAGCGGGTAGCCACATGGTCCAGCGCCCTGGGCGAGCAGAACACCCAGTGGCTTGCCAACCGCGTCCATTGGCAGAAGCAGTTCAGTGCGGCCGTTGCGCAACGCCAGAGTCCCCAATTCCCACAACGCATCGAGACACTTCTGGTCAATCGCGAGAGCTTGTGGACACCCGCCTATCATCAGGCCTTTGCCAACACCGAGGCCCAGGCGCGTTCACTGTTCGTGGATCTGATGGCTGAAAGCACGTCGAACCAGCGTGAACGCTTGCTGAAGAAAATTGAAGGTGTGAGGAAGGACTTCAGCGACTTGAAGTGCCTGAAAGCGGCGAAACAAGGCTGACTGCAACACAAGTCCCATGTGGGAGCGAGCCTGCTCGTCCAGCACCTGTCGCTGGTGATCATTGCCGGGAATACTGCTGTCCATCAGCCGGGCATTTGCTGACGACCGACCGGCGGCATGTCGAAATCCACGCAAGCCAAACGACTAGGCTGTGTAAGTCACCTCCCCGCCCCACGCAGGAGAAATCAATATGAACATCCAGAACCATCCCGTCGTGTCGCGGGAAGAATGGCTCGCCGCCCGCAAACAGCACCTGGCCCGCGAGAAAGCCTTCACCAAGGAAAGGGACAAGCTCAGCGCCGAACGCCGTGCCCTGCCCTGGGTTAAAATCGACAAGGACTACCGCTTCCAGGGGCCCAACGGCGAACTGAAACTGGCGGACCTGTTCGGTGGCCGCAGTCAGTTGATCATCTACCACTTCATGTTCGCCGAGGGTTGGGACGAGGGCTGCCCCGGTTGCTCGTACCTGAGCGATCACATCGACGGCGCCAACCAGCACCTGGCCCACCATGACGTGGCCGTGGTAGCGGTTTCCCACGCACCTTTCGCTGAATTCCAGGCGTTCAAGCGGCGCATGGGCTGGAAGTTCGACTGGGTGTCGTCAGCAGGATGCGATTTCAACTACGACTTTGGCGTCTGTGCCCGAGCCGAAGAGGTCGCCGCCGGAAAGGCTACGTACAACTACGAAAAAACCGACGGCTCCGAGGAAGAACTCCCCGGTCTCAGCGTGTTTTATCGCAACGAAGCCGGCGAAATTTTCCATACCTACTCCACCTACGCCCGAGGCCTGGACCTGCTGGTCGGCGCCTACAACTACCTCGACCTGACGCCCAAGGGTCGCAACGAGGAGGAAATCATGGAGTGGGTGCGGCATCACGACAAATATGAGGAACAGGAGAAGTCGAGCTGCTGTCATGGTGGTTAGCCCCCCAGGCACCGAGGCGCGGCCTTCGCGGGCAAGCCACGCTCCCACAGGTTTTGTGTTGTACACAAGATATGTGCTCACACCAGGCCCCTGTGGGAGCGGCGGTGCGGCGATCCGACTTGCCCGCGAAGAGGCCCGACCATTCAACACAAAGTCCCCAGATTAGAAACAAGGCCAAGACAATGAACGTCACCCTCAAAACCCTGCCCCCCGCCCGTGTCGCCTACCTGCGCTACACCGGCCCCTACGGCCCGGAAATCGGCACCTTCTGGCGCGAAACCGTCGCCCCCTGGATGATCGAAAACAACCTGCTCAACCGCGTGCGCTACGGCATCGGCCACGACGACCCCAGCGCCACGCCAGCGCAATACTGCCGCTACGACGCCTGCGTCGAAGTGCCCGCCGACTTCGAACCCAAATACCCGCTCGCCGTCACCCACCTGCCCGGCGGGCGCTACGCCGTCGCTCACTTCAAAGGACCGGCCAGTGAAATCCCGGCGGCGTGGGGTGAGTTGTGCGGACAGTGGATGCCGGAAAGCGGATTGGCCTACGACCAGCGTCCGGGTTTCGAACGGTACCCGGTGGAGGCTTCCTACGATGAGAACACCGGCGTGATGGAAATGGACATGTGCATCGCAATAAAAGACCAATAGTCCCCAAAACCCTGTGGGAGATCATTGCCCGCGGTGGCCGATAGGTTGTGGGTAGCGCGCAAGGTGCCGGTGTTGTTCAGGTCCTGGCCGGCGATCAGGGTGACGTCGCTGCCCTGGATCAGCGCACCGTTGGCGGCCAGGCGGTTGTTGGCGTTGGCCAGGTACAGCACCGGCACCAGCACCTGTTCGCCGTTCACCACGGCGTTTTCCATCCAGACAATGTCGTGGGTCAGCGCCGCGACTTGCTCGGCCGTCAGGCTGACGCCCAGCGCCAGGTTGAGTTCCTGTTTACTGGCGATGGCGTTGTTCATCAGGTACTTGAACAGCGCTTCGTCCGAGGTCTGGCCGTCGATAAACCGCTGACCGGTACGCGCCACGACGGCCTGCTGGATCAGGCGCTGTTCATACAGACCATCGCCCAGTCGCTTGGCGCTGTTGTCCGGGTCGTAACCAAAATTGGACAGCAGGTAATCCGAGCTCAGAACTGCTTGAGGTCGGTGAGGACCGGGTTGGTTTCGATCAGGTATTTATGGGCGTTGCTCGACGCTTTGATGTCCGGTAGGACGGTAACACGGCTGACGGGGCGGTTATCGGAAATAGCGGACAGATCTATTTACTGGTCATCACACAAACCAAACAAATAAATCCGTCCCCTTTTCTGTCCCCTTTTCTCTTCTTTTCTCTTGGGAGACAGTAATCAGTAGCGTATTAAACATGCACGACGCTAAGCGCTGGACACAAGCTGCGACTAATCAAATTTACCCGGCGCAATTTCGATACCTTTTGTACCTTATGAGCTATTACCCATTAACTCCCCAAGCATCCTCTTCAAATTTGAAGAATCCCTTAATAGCTCAGCATCGCTAGTTAAATGTTTTACTTCATTCAAAGCACAGACTGTTTGCAGCATCGCATTTGAGCTCGCTTGCCAGTAACACGTATTCACACCTGCAAGAGCGGCTATCAGCTCACCGTCATACCGCTCTCCCGCCAGAACATCATCGTTTAATAGGGCTACCGCAATAGGAAGTATCTCGCAAACAAAAAGACCCTGTCTTAATGTGCGACACACATCCCCTACGCTTAACTGCTCTAGAGGGGTGTCGCGCACCGACAAATACCACTCGGTTAAAGGCGATGGATGATTTTCAGGCAACCAATAATTTGGAGCTTCTTTTTCTAAATCGCGAAACTTCATATCCCCGCACCATTTAAAGCTGACTCAATACGATTAATAGAATCTATTGCTCTTTGACGTGCAGCTTGCGCTGCAGGATCACTCACACCCTTTAGAGGGCCTGCATGGTTTCGTAATCCTCGAAGCATGTCGTTCATCTCTTTCAAGTGATCCCAATAACCGCCACCCGGCTTCGGAACAGGAGTACCGGCCATATCCTTTAAGGTACCCGTGATATCGCTATCTTTGAAGTTACTGAGAATATTGTCAATTTTGCTGATAGCTCTTTGTTGTCCTTGGCTCAGTTTCGCCAAAGAATCCCCAGTCCCTTTTGCACCACTAGAGAAAACCTCTAGCTAGCGTAATTTTCCTTCATCAGATCAATCGCAACCTCGAGCTTTCGGCGGCTCTCAATGGAAAGGCGACGCTCCTTATATTTATTTAAATCTAACACTTCGACTGATACGTCTTCCAAGTCACTACTTAATCGCGAGATTTCTACAGTTGCAATACGATCTAAGTCGATCAGCACCCAGTAAATATCCTCGGCCTGTTCAGGAATCCAGTTTACGATCAGAGCAAAAGACAACCAGGGAAACGCCGCTTTAAGAGCAGCCAACAGCAGAGGATTAGTGTCCCCTGAAAACAGCGACGCCATAGAGCTCAGCAAATCCGCTCGCACATGGTCACGAGAGCTCATTTGAGCACCCCTGGGAATGCTGTTACTAGATTCCCAAATTTATCAGTCATAACAGTCATTATCGAGGTTGACTGTCCACCACTGAATTTATCCGTACCAATAGAACGCCCAACTTCAACTTCGCGCACATAGCGCACACCATCAGCACTGTCTACCATTCGTGTGACAGGTGTACTCACAACCGTTTTGCTTTGCAGAAGACCACGCAACTCAGGCTCCCCGATAGAAAACTGGCTTGCATTTACTTTGCCCGACAAGTGACGTGAAGCCAAGTGCTCCATACCATCATTAGCTAAGTTGACTCGGGACTGGACTCGACCAGGAACACCTTCCAAGGTATTCAAAGGTCCTTTTGCACCTCCCTCCGCCAACGCCGCACCGAACTTTTTCTCCAAGGCCTCCAGAATCTCTTTGCCTACCGGGCCAGAGATGGCAACCGCCGCTTTACCCTTCCCTGTTGGCGTGGGGAAAAACAGGTCAATGCCCAGCCCGACAATTTGCTCCGTCAGAGTCGGCTCAAAGAAAATTTCACGAAGATCCCCAGGAGAGAATTGATTCAGAAATTCAACAGTTCGAGGGTTCAGCTTCGCAGGGTCTTTTTCACCATCGGCAATTTTCTGCAGGTCTGCCAGTACATCCTGTGGCTGCAGATCCACAAACTGGTTTTGCTCATGCAGAGTAGCGAAGCCTTTCTCCAAACGGGCTGCTGCCTCTCTATGCACTTGCTGATTGTAACGCTCGGCATTGCCCGCCACCCAGCTTGCAATCTCTGGATCGCCACTACCCATGGCGCCAGCCAGGACACCGATAATCTGAGCGGTGCCCACCTTGAATTGATCATCGGTGGCAAAACGCGAATCCAGATAGTTACCCAAGGCCTCGGTTGTAATCGCATTCAGGCCCTCCACCGCCGCACCTGCCAGGGCTCCGGTCTTGAAGTCGCCCCCTCTTGCCGCTGAAAGTGCACCTCCCAAGATCGCATGCATCAGTATTTTCTGTGCCGACCCTGGATCGACGTTCAAATGATCGGCAAGGTCTCCAACCTGTTTATTACCAAAGGCAGCGGCAAGATCCAGGCCTTCAGAGACCAGAGAGGTACCCAGATTGTCTTTTAAACTGCCTCCATTGATGGCGGTGTTGATCGAGCCTACAACCAGTGCATGTGCCGTGCTGCGCAGGACATTCTGACTGACGGTGTTCCAATCCAGCATGCTTGCCGAGTAGCCGGGATTCATGACCCCGTCCGCTTTCAGAATGAGCGCTCCATCGGTACTCCAGCCACTCACCATCCCATCAAGACCATTCAACGCATAGCCGGTAGCAAATTGCGTGGCATAACCCTTGATTGCATCTTTGCTGACGGTAGCTTTCAGGCCCGCCCCCAAATCGCCACCGTTGTTCACGGTACCCACTGTAAAGTTGGTGGCCATCGCCCCCATCAAAGGACCGAGAAACATGCTGGCGACAATGGCAATGACTAACGCAGATGCAGCCCCGAGTCCGGAGTTGTCATATTTCCAGCTGTCATGGATTTCCTTGACCAACCTCCAATCGACCTGACCGTTGGCTTCCGCCTGTTTTATCCACGCTAGTTCGGGCTCAGCTTTCACCATTGCATCAATGGTTTCACTAACGGTTTTCTGATCAATCTGTTTTATGTCGATCGTGATTTTTCCAGCGGCCCTCATCGCCAGCTCGCCCTGAGCCACCAGTTGGCTTTGGCGCAGGGTCTCGTCGGTGTTGCCCTTGCCTTTCGATGAGGTCCAGAACGCATCACCATTGCTCTTGGTATGGCTTTCATCATGAACGTCCTTCACCGCCTCGAAAGTGATGCTGCCACCACTGTCCAGCGTGATGTCCTTGCCACCCTCCAGCTTCGCCACCTGATAGCGCTGATCCCCACCGCTTTTCAGCGTCAGGTCACCGCCGGTGGTGATTTCGCTGCCGATGTTTTTCACATCGGTGACTTCATCGTGTTGGGTTTTCTTGGCGCCGAAAGAGCCCTTTTTCTTCATGTCGTACAGCGAGTAATCGCTGTCCTGTGCGGCCAGCAACTCAAGATTGCCGCCCGCCACCAGATAGGCTTCGTCGCCGGCGCTGACCCGACTGGAGAGCAGGGTCAGGTCCTGGCCGGCGCTCAGGGCGACGTTGCCGCCGGCGGTGAGGCTGGTGCCGACCTGGCTGACGTGGTCTTCCTGCGTCGTGACTTTTTTGGTTTTGCTGTAGCTATGCCCCTCGTCCGCTGCCGAGGCCAACGTGAGGTTGTCCGTGGCGGCCAGGGCGATGTCGCGCTTGGCGTTGATCTGGCTGGCGATGACGCTGATGTCACGCCCCGCATTGACCGAGAGGTCACGACCGGCGCTGACGGAGCCACTCATCTGGGTGATGTTTTGCTCGAGAAAGCTGCTGCCGTTCGCAAGCTTGTTTTCGGCCTGCGCGGACACCACGTTCACATCCCGACCGGCGTTGATCGTAGTGTCGCGGCCGCTCTGGAGCACCCCGCCGATGTTGTTGACGTCACGACCGGCCTTGATGGTCAGGTCGTTGGCGGCTTCGATGCGGGCGGCGCTATCGGCGTACGCGCGGCCGGTGCTGAAATCACCGTTGCTGGCTTGCGCGGCGGTCACGCTGCGTTCGTTGATCACGTCACCGTTGACGGCAGTAAGGGTGACGTCACGGCCCGCGATGATGCCGCCGGCCGTGTTGACGAGGTTGTTCCCCGCCAGCAGGTCGAGGCGATTGCCGGCTTCGGCCAGGCCGCTGTTGACCAGGTCATTGCCCGCGGTGGCCGACAGGTTGTGGGTGGCGCGCAGAGTACCGGCGTTGTTCAGGTCGTGGCCAGCGATCAGGGTGACGTCGCTGCCCTGGATCAGTGCCCCGTTGGGTGCCAAGCGATTGTTGGCGTTGGCCAGGTACAGCACCGGCACCAGCACGTCCTCGCCATTGACCTGCATGGTTTCCATCCAGACGATGTCGTGGGTGAGTGCTGCGACCTGTTCGGCGGTGAGGGATACGCCAAGCGACAGATTCAACGTCTCCTTGCTGGCGATGGCGTTGTTCATCAGGTACTTGAACATGGCCTCGTCCGAGGTCAGGCCGTCGAGAAAGCGTTGACCGGTACGGGCGACCACTGCTTGCTGAATCAGGCGTTGTTCATAAAGGCCATCGCCGAGGCGCTTGGCGCTGTCGTCGGGTTCGTAGCCGAGGTTGCCCAGCAGGTAATCCGAGCTCATGAACTGCTTGAGGTCGGTGAGGACCGGGTTGGTTTCGATCAGGTATTTGTGAGCGTTGCTCGGCGCGTTGATGTCCGTTAGGCCGGTAACACGGAGGACGGGGCGGTTGTCGGAAATAGCGGACAGATTTATTTAGTGGTCATCACACAAACCAAACAAATAAATCCATCCCCTTTTCTACATGACTTTTGCAAACAAATAAATCCGTCCCCTTTTCTCGTTGACCACCAGGCCGGTTTGCGTGTCGGTCAGCCTGACGAACTCATAGCTGCCGCCATCATGGCCGGGGTCGCGCCCCATGTATGAAGAAGCACCGAAAACGTGGTCTGTCCCCGTTTATCCCCCCTATCTATTTCACACTATTTCAGATCGTTAAAGTGCGATACAGAAAAACGTGGTCTGTCCCCGTTTTCTTTCAACGATCTGCGAACTCATGGTCAGCAGGTTGCCCGTGTAGCAGGACCAGCGACTAAAGGGAAGGAATAATCGGGCGACTAAATAAAAGTCGGAAAATCAAAAGCCAGATAAAACAACACCGGCACGAGGCCGGTGTCAGATCGAGTATGATTTTATATAAATCTGTTACCTGTTATAAAAAATTAGCTGTCAAGATTGAATCTAATCTGAGCACCGTCTGGCAGGTCTTTAATTTGACTGACTATATCAGCTCTAAATCTCATCCCCTCCACAGCATCAGCCAAGTACAAATTATCCAGCACAAACTCACCGCCCAGTACGAACGGCACCTTAGGTAACAAACGCTTCCCAGCAGGGAGCTGACCGTTCTGCTTTTGCCATTGATGCGCTAACGGATAGCCCGTAAGCACCTCATAATCACTGAGAAGCATTTGTGCCCAGCTTTCAATATCATCAGCCAAGTACTCTAACGAGCCTGTTTCTGGGTCAAAGGTATAGACCTTGCTATCTTTAATGCAGAACTGCCCACCAAAAACATCTTCAGCAAAAAAAAGGCAACCATCGGCCAGGCCTTTGTAGCCACTGCGCCACAGAGTACTCTCGTTCCAATCACAAATACCAATTTCGTGCTGACTAGAGTGTGTTGGAAATACATGCAAAGCACTTTCTAGAACATAAAAACCATTACGCTGACACAGCATTCCCAAAAGTTGATCAGCTAAAGTGCCTGCCAATCTACGCGTTTGCCCTAACATTTCCGGCTCATGCTCGCTCAAAGATGAACTTGCGTTCGATAACAATTTATCCAAGCTGGTCATATTCTAATCCACCACGTCTATTCGAACCTTCGTTCCGTTTGGCAACTCTCTACATTGAGCACCAATACAGGCACCTGCCCCACGGTTGTCGCTAGGGTTGATATGCCTTACAGAGGCCCCTTGACCACCTTCTTGGAACATTGCAGGTGGATACTCATCACGATCAAGGCCTGGTTTGGTTTCAATACCGCGCAAAGAATCACGCCTACGAAAAACGGGGACAGACCACGTTTTCCATCTAAAAAATCGAATACTTTTTCGGTCTACCCGGGCATCCCCGCCGAACTCGTCGCCCAATCATAGCTTCAATTTCGGCAGCAAATCGCGAACCACCAAGCACATAGTTGCCATTGGTGGCAGCCCGAATCTGGTCAACCAATCCTATCTCCAACTCGCTTCTAAAAAGCTCGCGATAGACATCAGCAGTCGATATATGTGTGCCCCCAAGCGATAGGTACTGAGCATGCGGGGGTAATGAGGTGCGAAAAATCTGATTGTGCGTTAGCACGATAACTCGACCAACGATATTCCGCAGGATGCGTCACCATTTTGGCTCTGACAGGATTCATCTCAATGTAGCGATAACAGGCCAATACATAACTATCACTTTGAACAAGGCACGAACGAAAGCGTCCCTCCCATAAAACTCCACTACGTCCATATGTACGATTTATGTATTGTACATATCGCTGCCCTATTCCTTTCATAAGCGAACTGGCACTGTTTTTCTCGTGAGGGCTAATCAACAAATGGACATGATTAGTCATAAGACACCACGCGTGTATTTCACACGCATTTTTTGTCGGCCTGCTCAGCAAGCAGTTCTAAATAAAAAAGGTAATCATCCTCTGAAAAAAAGCAAACTGATCTATTGTTTCCTCGTTGAATCAGATGCAAGGGAACACCTGGTATCAAGACACGTGCTCTGCGTGGCATATGGTGAATCCGTTCACAATTAATGATGCCAAAAGCTTAGTCAATCCTACGAAAAACAATCTCCCTATCTATTTCACACTATTTCAGATCGTTAAAGTGCGACACAGAAAAACGTGGTCTGTCCCCGTTTTCTCGCGACACAGAAAAACGTGGTCTGTCCCCGTTTTCTCTTTGTCCCCGTTTTCTCGTCCCCGTTTTCTCTTAAAGATGCATTTTTAAAGAGCATGTCGACGACAACAGCCGACGTTTCATAATCGTTAGCCCTACCGCACCGCCTGTTGCTTTTGCACCAACTCAATAACCGGATTTTTCTACACTGGCCCCCAATAACCGTGAAATGGATCTTCGGGAGAAACCAATCTCCATGTTTCATTTGACACTATGCATTTGAACCACTTTTCTTCAAATCCTGGCCCAGCATAGCTTTCCTGAACAGGAACCTGCTCTACCATCCCAGCTTGAACCTGCTCAGTGATCCAGGCAAAAAATCGCTCATACTCCTTCGGAGATGAAAATCCCTCTATAACTTCCCAGTTACACTCATTCATTGTCTTATCCAAGAAGTGTCAATTTTGAAATCTTTCGGAAATAACACCTGATTGCCACCACCAATTACGAGTCCTGCCTCTGCGAAGCCAAACCTTCTCAGGTCACTTCTTTAATAACTAAGTTTTAAGAAGGATAGAGTAATCCGGACCCAGTTCGTCCCTCAGGCTTTCAGCCAATCGCTCTCCTTCTAGCTTGAATTCACGCTCTAGCTCCTCACTCTTGAATCCAGAATTTGGCGGATAATCAGCATCAAGTGTTCCATCGTACATCGCAGCCCACTTTGATAGGCGCACCTGAAGCTCTTTAGAAATAGGAAGCTCGCTGGGAGCTATGTCCCTATACTCACCGGGGGACATATTCCATAGCGGGTGACACTGGTAGTCCGCCATCAACTTTATGCTTTTCACTTAATACTCCCCCTTGGATTTGCGCCGACGACAAAACCATTGTCTCCAACCGTCACAGCAATACGCTGCTGCTGACCATTAATAGTTAACTCATAGATTGGGCGTCCCGCTCCAGAGCCTTGATAACCAACGAGTTTACCCTCAGAAACTGCCTTCATCACCACGCTTGGAATTTGAGCCTCAGACACGCCCATCTGAGCGAATTGGCTACCATGCTCTTCGATGATGTGCTGCAATCCTGCTTTTGAGTTTCCAGTCTCTAGAAATACAACTTTCCCGTTAGAACTGCGAGTTGTCGCAACAACATTTTCTGGGGTGAATTTCACACCATTTGCTGTTAACTCATCGAGCAAAGAGGTGTTCACAGTGCCTTTGGCAAACCAAGAACCGGCCTTCCCCAGCACGGCTGCTAACCCTAAACCAGAGAGCTCTCCGGCCATGAATTCGCCCCACGCCTTGACGAATTCGTTCGCAGGTTGGACGCCCTCAAATCCCTGGCCTTGCGCGAGTGCTCTTGCAACCTGATCAACCTCTTCAACTGGTGCCCCTTGGTTTTGCATGTACTCCACAAGGGTAGTTGCCGCTTGCCCATATTCGGTTAAACCCGGAGGCAGGTGATCGCCAAAATTATACTGGGTGCCGTTCTGTGCGACCCATGCCCCGGTTCTCAGGCTGTGTTCGTCCGCGCCGCTTTGTGTGGACGCGGCAAGCAAACCGACCAGCTGCGAGCTCATGCTCAGGAGATTCGGATTGCCTTGAACCAGCTTATTGAGGTCTGCCACCAGCGCTTCATTAGCCCCGGCCGCCAAGGCGCCAGTCCTGAAATCGCCGCCGCTGACTTGAGCCAACAGACCACCGACCATGGCGTGAACCATGATCTTTTGCAGACTACCGTCAGCAGCTGGAACGTTATCTCCCACTGCATGGAAGCTCGCCGCCGCCAGGGTGTTGAACAACGTGCTTTGCAGGGCATCACCCAAGTCACCGCCCTGTCCCATGATTCTGCTTAGCGCCACCGATGTGCCGTTTTGCAAACCTTGGTTGGCCGCGAACTGACCAATCCCTTTCCAGGTACTGAGATTGGTGGTGACCTTGCCGGTAACCGGATCAGTAGTGGTACCGGTCCAGTTATCGAAGACGCCGGCGGTCAAACCTGCCGTGATACCGGAGATGGCATAGCCCTTGAGCGCGTCACTGGAGGTGACGTCCTTGAATACGGCACCCAGGTCGCCACGATTGTTGACCAGACTGGTAGAGGCATTGGTCGCCGCCCCGGCGGCAATCGCCGCACCTGCTCCGGCAACTACTGGACCCATTGAACTCAACGCAGTCAGGGCATATGGACCGACAAAAGCTGCCATGACAATAGCGATGGCAAGTTGTGCCCCTGCACCCAAGCCGGAGCTGCTGTAGTCGAAAGAGTCGTGCAGCTCCTTGACCATCTGCCAGTTTACGTCGCCACGGGCTTCGGCCTCCTTCAACCAAGCCAGATTCGGGTCGGCCTGGACCATGGCATCGATGGTCTGACTGACCGACTTCTGATCGATCTGCTTGAGGTCGATCTGCAGGCCGTCAGCGGCCTTTATCGCCAATTGGCCCTGATGTTCTAGGCTGCTCTGGCGCACCGTCTCATCGGTATTGCCCTTGCCAGAGGCGGAGTTCCAGGCCAAATCGCCTTTGCTCTTCTCGTGACTCTCCTGGTGCAGGTCCTTGACTGCTTCAAAGGTGATGCTGCTACCGCTGTCCAGCGTCAGGTCGTTGCCACTGTTGAGCTTGGCGCCCTGGTAACGTTGGTCACCGCCGCTGACCAGGGTCAGGTCGCCGCCGCTGGTGATTTCACTGCCGATGTTCTTCACATCGGTCACTTCGTCGCGTTTCGTCTTGCTGCTACCGCCGAAGCCGCCCTTCTTCTTCATGTCGTACAGCGAGTAATCGCTGTCCTGTGCGGCCAGCAACTCAAGATTGCCGCCCGCCACCAGGTAGGCTTCGTCGCCGGCACTGACCCGGCTGGACAGCAGGGTCAGGTCCTGCCCGGCGCTCAGGGCGACGTTGCCGCCGGCGCTGAGGCGGGTGCCGACCTGGCTGACGTGGTCCGTCTGTTTGGTGACATGATGGCTCGCGGAGTAGAAGTGCTCCTCATCCGCCGCCGAACTCAAGGTCAGGTTGTCCGTGGCCGCCATGGCAATGTTGCGTGTGGCGTCGATCTGGCTGGCGATGACGCTGATGTCACGCCCCGCATTGACCGAGAGGTCACGACCGGCGCTGACGGAGCCACTCATCTGGGTGATGTTTTGCTCGAGAAAGCTGCTGCCGCTCGCAAGCTTGTTTTCGGCCTGCGCGGAAACCAGGTTCACATCCCGACCGGCGTTGATCGTAGTGTCGCGGCCGCTCTGGAGCACCCCGCCGATGTTGTTGACGTCACGACCGGCCTTGATGGTCAGGTCGTTGGCGGCTTCGATGCGGGCGGCGCTATCGGCGTACGCGCGGCCGGTGCTGAATTCACCGTTGCTGGCTTGCGCGGCGGTCACGCTGCGCTCGTTGATCACGTCACCGTTGACGGCAGTCAGGGTGACGTCACGGCCCGCGATGATGCCGCCGGCCTTGTTGACGAGGTTGTTCCCCGCCAACAGGTCGAGGCGATTGCCGGCTTCGACCAGGCCGCTGTTGACCAGATCGTTACCCGCAGTGGCCGACAGGTTGTGGGTGGCGCGCAGAGTACCGGCGTTGTTCAGGTCGTGGCCGGCGATCAGGGTCACGTCGCTGCCCTGGATCAGCGCACCGTTGGCGGCCAGGCGGTTGTTGGCGTTGGCCAGATACAGCACCGGCACCAGCACCTGTTCGCCGTTCACCACGGCGTTTTCCATCCAGACGATGTCGTGGGTGAGTGCTGCGACCTGTTCGGCGGTGAGGGATACGCCAAGCGACAGATTCAACGTCTCCTTGCTGGCGATGGCGTTGTTCATCAGGTACTTGAACATGGCCTCGTCCGAGGTCAGGCCGTCGAGAAAACGTTGACCGGTACGGGCGACCACCGCTTGCTGAATCAGGCGTTGTTCATACAGGCCATCGCCGAGGCGCTTGGCGCTGTCGTCAGGATCGTAGCCGAGGTTGCCCAGCAGGTAGTCCGAGCTCATGAACTGCTTGAGGTCGGTGAGCACTGGATTGGTTTCGATCAGGTATTTTTGCGGTTCGGACTGACCGCTACTGCTGGGCAGGCCTTGCACCCGTGCAACGGTCTGGCTGGCTGCCGGGGTAATTTGCGCAATGGCAGGCGATGTCTGGCCGGGCAGCGGAGCGACGGCGACGGGTTTACCGGGCTGCGGAGCGACGGCGGCGGGCTGACCGGGCAACGGAGCGACGACACTGGACTGACCGGGCTGCGGAGCGACGGCGGCGGGATGACTGGATAGGTTCGCGCCGGTTATATCGCTGACCACGGTGGCAGCGGGCGCATCGGCGCTGTGCCCCGGCACGACGACGCTGCCGGCACCGCCATCGCTCGGCGCCGTAACATTGATCGACGATGCATTGCTGACAACGCCGACACCTTGACGGGCGTCCGCGACTACCTGACGGCTGGCGACCGAGGTCTGCGTGATATCGCTCAGTTGGATGTCGCGCACCTGAGCATCCGGCACTGCTTGGTCGCGTTGAGCCAAGGCGACACTGGCACCACCGAAGGTCCAGCTTTGTGGCGCAGCGTTGGCCTGAGTTGCCTGGGCACCGCTACCGCCATGCCCGCTCAGGCGGAACAGACCGTTTTGGCCGGTTGGCAGGTTGAAGCCCGGCAGTGTCAGGGGATTGACCTGCTGTTGGGCTAGGTTGGGCGGTAGTTGGGCGTTGAGGTTGACGATGGTCGGGGCGGTCTGCCCATTGAGCTGGGTCGAGCCGACGCGTGATGCACCGGAACCGTTGACCACCCCTTCGCGGATCACACTGTTGGTGAGATTTTGCGACGCGGTGATATTGACTGCACCACCCGCCTGCACGACCGCATTAGCGTAAGACGATGGGCTGTTGTAAGTCACCGTGGTGTCGAAGGGAATTGCGGACTGGATCGCGTCCGGTGCAGCGGTCCGCACACCGTCGCCGTAATGAGGAAGCGTAAAGTCGTACCATAGGGATCCAGCAGGCACGGTGATATATACCGAACCAAACCTAATGTAGGTTTCCAGGTTTTTGCCGTCAGGGTGAGGTGCTACCTGTATTACGGATTCAGCGCCGGAACTGTTCCAGAAATGGAGATTAGGCCTTGAGAAGGTCGGGTTGCTGCCGCCGACGTATCCCAATGATCCCGGATCGTAGGAAGGATCATTGGCAGCGTTGTAAGCCATGATCGAATTCCATAGATTCAAATCGGTAGTCTGTTGCCCGGCAGTAAGAGCAATAGATCGCCGCACGTTATAGTCGCCTACAGAAGCCCCTTGATTCGTAAAGGCCTGCAGGTTGAACGTGAGGTTGTTTCCTGCGCTGAGGGTCGACGCCTGATTGAGTAACACCCCGCCGGTTGCCAGAAAGTTACGCCCAGCCGTCATACTGGCCGAGGCTGAATCCTGAACAATCTGCGACTGGTAGTTTTCCACCCAGACCGCATAACTGTTTAAGCCCAACGGGGCAAGAGGATCGAGCGAAGAGCAGGTGTAGCATTGCACCCCGATCTCGCCAGAGACCAACCCGCCCGTGGTCTGGAATACGTCTTTGCGGTTCTCGATGGAGTTGGACGCCAGGCTCAGGTCGCCACCGCTCTCGATGGTCGCCGACACGTTGGAGATCGACGCACTCAATCCATTGTTGTCGTCCCTGGCAATGCTGACGTTGCCGAGGCCATAGACATCCGCGTAGCGGTTGGTGAAGTTATCAGTGTGCAGCGCCATGTCGCCGCCGCTGAAGATCAGGCCATTCTGGTTGAGGATAGTGGGGGCGTTGACGCGCAGGTTGGCACCACTGCCCAGGGTGCCCTGGTTGTTCAGGTAGGCGGCATTGACCGTCAGTGCCCCGACTGAAGTGAGGCGTCCGAGGTTGGTCAGGCTGCCACTGCTACCGACGGTTCCACTGGCGCCAGCCGTGATACTCGCCACAGAGGTAAGGTCGATCTGCGCAGCACTCAGACCAAGATTGCCGACACTGCTCACGCTGCCGTTGCCGCTATAGACACCGCCCAGGTTGAGGGCAAGACTGCCACCGCTGGCAATCAACCCGTCGTTGTACCAGTTGCCCCCGCTCCCCGTGAAACTGTCGGAGGCCAGGAGTTGGCCGCCGGCGGTTTGGCTGAAGTTGTTGACGTTGACGTTCAGGCGCCCGGCCTGAATGACGCTGCTGTTGGTCCAGGTGTCCGCGTTTAGAGTCAGGCCGCCACGGGTGATCAGGCTGCCGCCGGCGTTGACGACGTTGGCCATGGACAGGCCAAAAGTGCCGGTGCCGACATGCAACAGGGTGCCGCCAGTGTTAAGGAAGCTGCCGGCAGCAAGGGTCAGGTCGCTGTTGGCGCTTTCGACGGTGCCATTACGGTTATCGAACAGGCCATCGACATTGAATTGGGTCGCGCCACTGGTGCCGAGGGCACGTAGTTGGCCCGTCTGGTTATCGATACTCGCCGCGGTGATCGCCAGGGTACTGTCGCTTTCGATGATGCCCAGGCGGTTGTTCAGACCACCGCTCAGGGTCAGGTCGATCTGGCTGCCGGCGATCTGGCCGTCATTGCTGCCGCTGTTGTCGAAGTTGTTACCAGTGACACTGACTCGGCCTTGGGCGTAGAGGCCGCCGTTGCGGTTGTCGAAGTCAGCGGTATGAATGATCGTATCGCCGGCTTGCGCGGCGATACGCCCACCGTAGTTGTCGATGCCGGCCAGCGCGGTCAGGTCCAGGCGCTGGGCCTGGGTGACGCCGCCCTGGTTGTTGTTGCTTGGGTCGTAGCCGTTTTTCAGCACGCCGGTGAGGTGGGCGCTGAACGCGCCTTGCAGGCTGGCCAACACGCCGCCACGGTTGTCGAGGTTGCCGGCAATGATGGTCAGGTCGCCGCCTTGGGCGATGATGCGACCGCTATCGTTGTCGATGTCGCCGGTGAAGTTAAGGTTCAGCACGCCCTGGCTTTGCAGTGCGCCATGACTGTTGGCTAGACTCGCGGCTTGCAGTTGCACGCCACCATTCTTGCTGTAGATCAAGCCATCGGCGTTGTTCTGCACGGTGCCCGTTGCCGTGAGCGATAGTTGACCGTTGGCGGCCACGGTGCCGCGATTGCTGTTGTCGAGGCCGCCGGTGAGCAGGGTCAGCAGGGACTGGCTCGCCAGTTGCCCACCCCGGTTGTTGATTTGGCTCGCACCTTGAATCAGTAGCGGGCCGGCACTGGCGAGTTTGCCGTTGGTGTTGGTTAAAGCGCCGAGCAGATCGAGGCTGACCGTGCCATTGCCGATCAGGTTGCCGGCCGTGTTGTCCAAGGTGGTGCCGGTGAAGCTCAAGCCCTGTTGCGCGTTGATCGCACCCGTCGCGTTACCGAGGGTCATGGCTTGCATGACCAGGGCCGCACCACTGTCGATCAGGCCGTTCTGGCCGTTGTCCAGCAGGTCGCTGACGGTCAGGGTCTGGCCAGCGCCACTGGACAGGATGCCGCCGCTGTTATCGAGGCTGGAGGCGTTGACGCTGAGTGTATTCTGGCTGACCAGTGCACCGGCGCCACTGTTGAGCAAGGCGCCACTCAAGGTCACGCCGAGGTTGCCGCTGCGGCTGGAGAGCGTGCCGCCGTTGCGGTTGTCGAGGCTGGCGCCCGTTACGGAGAGGCCCTGCCAACCGGAGATCAGGCCGTTCTGGTTGAGCAGGCCGCCGGTGGCATCGAGGCTCAGCAGGTTGCTGCTGATCAGCTTGCCGCCGCTGTTGTCGAAGATGCGTCCGACCAGGGCAATGCTCTGAGTGCTGGAGACTTCACCACTGCGGTTGTTCAGATCGCGCAGGTTGCTGATGGTCAGCGGCCCTTTGGCTGTGATCAAACCGTTGTTGTTGCTCAGGTCTCCACCGCCCAGGTCAAGCGTGATACCGGCATCGCCCAGCAAGCGACCGCCGTTCTGGGTCAATGCACCAAGGTTCAGGCCGATAGCGCTTTTGGCCGACACTTCACCGCCATTGCTGGAGTCCAGGCTGTTGGCCGTCAGGCTCAATCCGCCCTGACTGTTGATCAAGCCATTGGCGCTATTGTCCAGGGCTGCCGCGTTGACCGTCAGCGCCGTGCCGCCGAGCAGTTGGCCGCCCTGGTTGTTGAGGTCGGCGGAAGCGACATTGAGCGCCTGCGCCGCGTTGATCAGGCCGTTACTCTGGTTACTCAGCAAACCATTGACGTCAAGTGCGAGGTTGCCTCGGCTGGTCAGGAGGCCGCCGCGGTTGTCCAGCGTGCCGGCGCGCGTATCAACACTGGCGCCCGCAATCATGCCGTTGACGTTGCTCAGCGCTTGATTGACGCGCAGGGTCAGGCCCTGGTTGCTCAGCAGTTTGCCGCCGCTGTTGTCGAAGTTTTGCGACGCCAGGGCAAAGGCTTGGACGCTGGAGATTTCCCCGCTCTGGTTAGCGACGCCGTTGAGGTTTTTCAGCAGCAGAACCGGCCCATTGATCAGACCGTTCTGGTTGTTCAACTGGCCGTTGTTCAAGTCGAGGGTCAAGGCACTGTTGCTGAACAAGGTACCGTTTTGCTGGTCCAGCCCCGTGACGCTGACGGTCAGTGCATCGCTACTGCCGATGCTGCCGCCTGCCTGGTTGGTCAGTTTTGCGGCGGTCACGTCGAGGCGACCGGCGCTGCTGACGCGGCCACTCTGGCTGTTGTCGAAGGCTCCGGTTTGAATCGAGACGGGGCCTTTGCCGCTGATCCGGCCCTGCTGCCGGTTGTCGAGGCTGGCACTGTGCAAGTCGAGGTTGGCATCGGTGACCAGTTGCCCGCCCTGATTGCTGATTGCCCCAACGCTATTGACGCTCAAGCTACCGGCGCTGGAAAAGCTGCCTGCCGTGTTGATCAGATTGCCCACGCGCGCGCCGAGCGAACCTTCACTGCTGAACAGACCGAGGCTGTTGTCCAGCGTAGCGCCGAGGTCAACGTCGATGCTCTGCTGGCTGAGCAAGGATCCGCGGGTGTTATCCAGCCCGGTGCCTGTCACGCTCAATCCGGTCTTGCCAAAGAGCAGGCCTTTGTTGCGGTTGATGATTTGATCGACTGTCAGCAGCAGGGTGTTCTGGGCAAGAATTTGTCCATTGTCGCTGTTATCCAGTTGCTGGCCGACCAGGGTCAGGTTGCCCTTGGTGGAGAGTTCACCACCACGGTTGTCGACGATGCCAACCTTGATATCCAGTGTGCCCGTCGCACCGACGATGCCGTTCAGGCGGTTGTCCAGGCGATCGCCGGTCAGGCTCAAATTACCTTGGGCAATCAGCTGTCCGCCCTGTTGTTGCAAGCTGCCAACGGTGGCGGTGAGGTCTTGTTTACCGGCGATCTGGCCGAGGCTGTTGTCCGTTGTGGTAGCGCTGAGCAGCAGATTGCCGTCGGCGATCAAGGTGCCGTTGTGGTTGGTGAAGCTGTTGTCAACGGCCAGTTTCAGGCCATCACGGCTGCTGATCAAACCGCCGCTGTTGTCCAGGCTGGCGCTGTGGGCGTTCAGCGCGGCAGCGGAAATGATGCCGTTGATGTTGCTCATCGCCTGCGCCAGTCGCAGCGTCAGCGCTTGATTGCTGAGCAGCTTGCCGCCGCTGTTGTCGAGTGTTTGAGCGTCAACAGTAAAGGCTTGGGCGCTGGAGATTTCGCCATTATTGTTGGCGACGCCATTGAGATTTTTCAGCAGCAACGCACCGGGGGCATTGATCAAGCCGCCCTGGTTGTTCAACTGGCCGTGGTTCAGATCGAGGCTCAACGCGGTGTTGCTGAACAGTTCACCACCCTGCTGATCGAGGCCGGTGACGTTGGCGTTCAGCACCATGGCACTGGCGATGCGACCAGCGTCTTGGTTGGTCACTTGGGCAGCGTTCAGGTCCAGGGGGTTGGCACTGGTCAGGCGACCGCCGTGGCTGTTGTCGAAAGCACCGGTGCTGACCCGAGTCGCGCCTTTGCCGGACAGTACACCGCTATTTCGGTTATCGAGACTGGCACTGTTGAGGGTCAGTCCGGCGTCGGTGGTGATCGAGCCACCCTGGTTGCTCAATATCCCGGTGGTGGTGACGTTCAAGGCACCGGCGCTGGACAGACTGCCCGCGCCGTTATTCAGGCTGGCGGCATTGACCGTCAAGGCGGCTTCGCTGCTGAGCAGGCCGGCAATGTTGTCCAGGTCGCCTGTGAGGTTGAGGCCGAGGCCGTTCTGGCTGGCCAGCGTGCCGCCGGCATTGTTCAGGCTAGCGCCGTTGAGGTTGAGTGTGTCGCCGAACAGTAACCCCTTGTTCTGGTTGATCAGTTTGGCGACGCTCAGGCCCAGTGCGGTGCCCGCCAGCACCTTGCCGCCGTCGCTGTTGTTCAGTTGTTGGCCAATGATGGCGACATCAACCTGACTGGAGATTTCACCCGCGCGGTTGTCGATGTCACCGACATTGAGTTTCAGCGCTTTTGTCGCCCCGACCAAACCACCCTGGCTGTTATCCAGTTTGGTGCCAGTCAGCGTCAGCGTGCCTTGGGCGACCAGTTCGCCGCCCTGCTGGGTCAACGCGTCGATGTTGACGTTCAGGTCGCTCTGGCTGGCGATGCGACCGGCATTGTTGAGCACGACGCCTGCTTGCAGCTGTACGAGGCCTATGGCGCTGAGCAGCCCGCTCTGGTTATCCAGACGCTGGCCGGTGAAGCCGATACCGGCCTTGCTGCTGAGCAGACCTTGCTGGCGGTTATCCAGTTGATCGATGTAGAGCTGCACGTCCTTGTCGGCACGAATGACACCGCCGCGATTGTCCGACGAGCCATTGCGCAAGGTCAGCAGATTTTTGCCTGAGATGCGACCACCGCGGTTATCCAGGCTCAGGCTTTGCAGGTTCATCACGCCCTTGGCCTGCACGCTGCCGCCGCTCTGGTTGTTCAGCAAGCCGCCAAGGCCGAGGTCGAGGTTACCGTCAGTCACGAGGCTGCCCGCCTGACTGTTATCCAGACTTGCGGCGCTGAGGCTCAGCCCTTGCCCGGCCCCCAAAGTACCGGCCTGGTTATCCACGGCGCCGCTGATCATCAGGCTCAGGCGTTGATCAGCCAGCACCTGACCGCCGCCATTGCCCAGGCTCATGGCTACAAGGGTGGTGTTTCCGGCGCTGGACAGTTCACCGTTCTGGTTGAGCAGCGCGCCAGCCAGTTGCAGGCTCAGGTCGGCATCGCTGCTGATGCTGCCGTTGCTGTTGTCCAGCCGAGCGGCGCGCGCATCCACACTCGCTGCCGAAATCAATCCTCTGACGTTGGTCAGTGTCTGATTGAGGCGCACGGTCAAACCCTGGTCGCTGAGCAACTTGCCGTCAGTGTTGTCGAGGCTTTGCGCCGTCAGGCTGAACGCCTTGGCACTGGAAATTTCACCGCCCTGGTTAGCGACGGCATTGAGGTTTTTCAGCAGCAGTTGACCCGGTGCCGTCAGCAAACCACCCTGGTTGTTCAACTGGCCATTGCTCAAGTCCAGGGTGACATCCGTGCTGCTGAACAATTGCCCGTCCGCGTGCTGATCGAGGCCGGTGACGGTTGCGGTCAACGCCATGGCGCTGGCGATGCGGCCAGCCACACTGTTATCCACTTGGCCGGCCGTGAGGCTGAGCGCGCCAGTGCTGGTCAGGCTCCCGCCTTGCTGATTGGTGAACGCACCGGTGTTGAGTACCACGCCGTTACCGACGATGCGGCCTTGCTGGCTGTTGTCGAGACTGCCGCTGTTCAAGGTCAGACCGGCGTTGGTCAGCAGGGCGCCGCCCTGGTTGGCAATCGCACCGCTGCTGGTCACGGTCAATCCGCCCACGCCAGATACGCTGCCCCCCTGGTTGCCGAGACTCGCCGCTTGGAGCGTGAGCGTGCCGTCGCCGCGCAGAGTGCCCTGCGCGTTGTTCAGTTGATTGGCCAGGATCAGGTTGAGATGGCGTTTCGCGTACAGGCTGCCCGCCCCGCTGTTATCCAGCTGCCCGGCGTTGAGCTGGACATCACGCTGTCCGGCGATCACGCCATTGAGCTGATTGTTCAAGCTGTCGAGGCTCAGTGCGATGTCGCCGTTGGTCAGGATCTGGCCGCTGCTGCTGTTGTCCGCCTGACTGGCGCTTAATGTCAGATCGCCGACACTCGACAGATGGCCGTTGCGGTTGTCCAGCGAATTGGCGGTGAGTTGCAGATTGCCGCCTGCGTTGATCAGCCCGAACTGATTGAGCAGTGCTCCGGCAATTCGGGCGGTGAGCGCACCGACACTGGTCAGCTTGCCTTGCTGATGGTTGTCCAACGTCCCAGCCACGTTCAGGCCCAACGTGCCTTGACTGACCAGCGAACCTTGCTGACTGTTGTCCAGTGCACCTGCGCTGATCTGCAGGTCCTGCTGGGCAAGAACACGCCCCCCCTGATTATTCATCTGGCCACTGGCGGTGATACTCAGGCTCTGCCCGGCGCCGATCAAACCGGCAACGTTATCCAGAGCCCCCACCTGCACGGTACTGACTGTCAGGCTGGACAGTTCACCGCCGCTGTTATCCAGATACCCGGCGTTGGCATTGAGGTTGCCAGTACTGGTGATCAGGCCGCCTTGGCTGTTCAACACCTGATTGGCGGTGACGCCCAGGCTGCCCTGGCTCAACACTCGACCTCTCTGACGGTTATCCAGGGTCGAGGTGGAGATTTGCGCGCTGCCTTGACCGTTCAGCGTCCCACCTTGGTTGGACAGGGTCTGTGCCACCGTGGCTTGCAGCGAACGGCTGGCGATCACGCTGCCACTGTTGGTGAGGTTCCGCGCAGCGAGGCTGACATCACCGCTGGTGTTGCGGCTGTTGTCGGCGTTGACGCCGGCTTCGATCACCGCCTGATTGCTCAGTTGCCCGTCGCTGGACAGGCTGATGCGGTCGCGGGCAGCGAGGTTTTGTTGTGTGTTGAGGTCTCCCGAGGTTGTGACTGCAAGGCTGGTGCCCGCATAAACCGGTCCCTGGGCATCGAGACTCGCGGCTGTGACGTTGACTGCACCAGCGGCAGCAGTCTGGGCCAGGCTCAGATGACCATTGGCATCGATCTGGATGTCACCGCCACTGGCGGCCAGATTACCGGCCAGCTTCACCCCGACCCCGGCCTCGGTGCCGACCAGTTTGATCGCCCCGGCGTACATGCCACCCAGCGCCGAACTGTCGATGGCCAATTGTGGTTTGGCGCTGCCGTCATCGGCGCGAACAGTAGCACTGAGCGTCTGGGCGTTGACGTCGTTGCGACCGGCCACAATCGTCAGGTTTTTTGCTTGAATCTTGGCGTTGATCTTCGCGCTGCGGGTGATGATTTCGAAGCTGTCGACGTTGTTGGCATTCAGCCCTGCGCCGTCGATGGAGACGCTGCCCTGATCCACCTGATAACGATCCACGCGCCCGTTATCCAGCACGGGTTTACCGGTGGTCAATGTCACGCGCGGGGTATTGATGAAGCCGCAGCCGTTGCAGCTGATTCCATAAGGGTTGGCGACAATGACCCGTGCCGATTGGCCGGCCACTTCGGTGTAACCGTTGAGTTGGCTCGGGCTGCCGCCGTTGACTTCGTTGAGGATGATCTGCGCGGCGACCCCATTGAAGTTCGGGTTGCCGACGATGATCCCGCCCAGTTGGGTGGATTGAGTACGCGCGGTGGCGTTGTTGAGAATGACGCCCTGGGTACCGACGTTGTAATCGTGAAACTGGTTATGTGACAGCCCGCTGCCATTGGGCGCGGTGATGTTGACGATCGGCACGCCGTTGCCCGCCTGACCGAGGCTGGTGCCCGGCGTGGCTACCACGATGCCGTCGGCCTGCGCCCACATCGGTTGCCAGAACATCACGTTCGCCAACAGGAACGCCAGACCGCGCTTGGGCATGCCGCAGAAGTGCTCGCGCGATCTCACTGCGGCAGAAGGCTGGCGGCTCAGGAAGGCGTATTGGCGGGCGTCCATGTCGAAGGTCTCGGTGAGGCGAAATCAGAGAAAGAAATCCATCCGGAACCAGATCGGCGCTTCGCGCTCGGTCAGGGCGTCCGGACGTTCAAGGGAATGGGCAAAGGTCACGCTCGCGGCGAGGTGCTGGCCGCGAGCAAACACCTCCACCGAGTTGCCGGACATGCGCCCGTGTTGATCGCCGTTGAAGCGATCGTTGCGAATCACGCCCTGGTCGTAACCGAGGCTGGTGCCGTATTCAGCGAACACAGAGCGCAGCCAATCCAGGGTGACCTGCCGGCTCCAGCGCAGGTCGTTGCGCCAGTAACCGCCGCTGTCACCGGACAGGGATTGGTCCTTGTAACCACGGATCGACGACAACCCGCCGAGGCTAGTGCGCTGCGGGCCGAACAGTACGTCTTCACTGCGCTGGCCGGTCATCAGGCTGCTGAAACTTAGTGACTCGCCCCATAGCTTGAACGGCTGCAAGTAGCTCGCCGTGGCGGTGTATTTGCGGTAGCGCGCGTTCGGTTCGCCAGGGCCTGGGTGATCGTTGCCCTGCGCATCGAACGCACCGATACCCTCTTGCATCCCGAGGTCGAGGTTGACGAATGCGCTGCCGACTCGCCGACCGTGATTGATCCCAAACTTTGCTTCGCTGATGCGGTTACTGCTCAGCTTGAGCTTGCTACCTTCGATGAAGTTGTTGGTGCGCAGGTACGACAAGCCAGTGCTGAGCGAGGTCTTGCTCACTGCATCGCGATGGATCACCCGCTCAGCATGTAGTTGATGGTTTTCGCTGTCGCCGATCTGTTTGAAATTGAAGCCGTTGGCCTGGGCCAACGAGCGATAGTCACTCTGGCTGTAGGCGTAACTGAAGTTCCACCAGCCCCACGGCAGGCTGTAATTGAGCATTGTGTTGCTGGAGGTGCGCTGGTGATCGCTCACCGCATCGTGACCACCTCGCAGATTCAACTGATCGGCCAGCCCTAGCGGGCTGTCCCAATCAAACGTCGTGCCCCACTGCTGCTCGCCGGTGCTGCGCATGCCGTCGTTGCTGCGGGACAACCCGGCGCGCCAGGGTTTTTGCGGGGAGTTTTTGACCAGTACTTCGCTGCCCCCAACGTTCTTGCCCGGTGCCAACTCCATCTGTGCCTGATTCGATGGCAAGCGGTTGAGTTGATCGACCAGTTGCTCGATTTCGCGCAGGTTGACCAACTCACCGGTTTTTCCGGGGAATGCCATGCCCAGCTCACGGTCCGACAGCTTGCTGCCCTGCGCGCCTTTCAACCCTTCGAGCTTGCCCTCGACCACCAGTACCTTCAGGTGCTCGCCGGACAAATCCTGCTGCGGCAAATAAGCACGGCTGGTGACCAGGCCTTTTGCGATGTAGTGATCGGTGATGACTTTCAGCAGTTCGTTGAGCTGAGTGACGCCCAGGCATTGGCCAATGTAAGGCTTGAGCAGACGTTTTTTTTTGCTATCGGAAAGGCTGTCGGCGCCCTTGAGTTCGATGTCTGTGATGGGGAAACAACGGGTGTCCGCAGGCGCCGCGGGTTGAACGGGTTTGGTTTCCTTACTGGGCAATTCCTTGAGATCTTCGAGACGCCGACGTTGCTCTTCGAGCAGACGATCCTGACGTTCGCGGATGAGATCAGTGTCACCCGGGGTGGTGACAGTACTTGCAGAATTCAGCGGAGAAAGGCACAGCAAAGCCAGGCACAACCTCGCCACAAGGGCGGGTGAGTACATGTTCGATCCCTCGAAGCGGAAGGTGATAGCACAATAGCGGCGCGATATTAGAGAGCCGTCATCCTGACGTCAGATAATGGATCCATTCGAAAAGTATGGGGGACGAACGGTAGCGGTTAAATCGGGCGATTCCGACCGGTATGCAGGACGTTTCTTGATACAAGGGGGGAAAGCGGCGGCCAGGCGACGGTATTTCCGAGAGCGTATTTATCCTACAGAAGCAGCGGTATGAACTTTCCGAACCCCACAGCCTCAACCGATTAACCGCCCAACACGGATCCCGAGGCCTCTCATGAAATCCCTTCTGACGCTCACTCTCGCCACTAACTTCGCCTGCGCCCTCCCCGATTGGGCCTCCCCCCCCCCGAGAAAGCTACCGCCAAGCGCGAGCAACTGGCCCGGGAAGTGGCCAAGCTCACCGAGCAAAATCCGGCCAAAACCAAAGAGATCAACGACGAGTTGCAGAAGATGGGTCTGGGCACGGCCAGCAAGGATTTGCCGGATAAATACCAGTTGATTGATTAGCGTTTGAAAAAGTTGCAGACGACAGACAAGAAAGCCGAAAGCTGATCGTTTGAGGAATTTCGAGCATAAAAAAACCGGACATTTGTCCGGTTTTTTTGGTCACGGCATCGACTTACTCAGCCGCCGGCGCTTCCGGCTTGCGGCGCTTGAGCGGGGCCATGCCGTCCTTGCTGACCAGGGAATCGCTCTTCGGCCGGTTGGCGCTCTTGCGCTTGGTCGGGGTCTTGGCGGCAGTTTTCTTCTTGTCGCCCTTGGCGTCGGTCTTTTTCTTCTTCACGCCGACGGCCTTGCCCGAGGCCTTGACCTTTTTCGGTCCGCCGTAGGTGCCTTTGACTTCCTTGATGGTGCGGCGCTCGAAGCTCTGCTTGAGGTAGCGCTCGATGCTCGACATCAGGTTCCAGTCGCCGTGGCAGATCAGCGAGATGGCCAGGCCATCGTTACCGGCGCGGCCGGTACGACCGATGCGGTGCACGTATTCGTCGCCGCTGCGCGGCATGTCGAAGTTGATCACCAGGTCCAAGCCGTCCACGTCCAGACCGCGAGCGGCGACGTCGGTGGCCACGAGGATTTTCACGCCGCCCTGCTTCAGGCGGTCGATCGCCAGTTTGCGATCCTTCTGGTCTTTCTCGCCGTGCAGCACGAACGCTTTGTATTCCTGCGCCACCAGGCGGCCGTAGATACGGTCGGCCATGGCCCGGGTGTTGGTGAAGACGATGGCCTTCTGGTAGGTCTCGTTGGCCAGCAGCCAGTTGACGATCTGCTCTTTGTGCTGGTTGTGGTCAGCGGTAATGATTTGCTGGCGAGTGGTGTCGTTCAGCTGGCTGACCGCGTTGAGCTGCAGGTGCTCAGGGTTGTTCAGGACCTTGGCGATCATCTCGCGCAGGCCCGAACCACCGGTGGTGGCGGAGAACAGCATGGTCTGCTGACGGTTGGTGCACTCGTCCACCAGACGCTGAACGTCTTCGGCGAAGCCCATGTCGAGCATGCGGTCGGCTTCGTCGAGCACCAGTACTTCAACTTCTTTCAAGTCGAGGTTGCCGGCGTTCAACTGCTCGATCATCCGGCCCGGCGTACCGATCAGGATGTCCGGCACCTTGCGCAGCATCGCTGCCTGGACCTTGAAGTCTTCGCCGCCGGTGATCAGGCCGGACTTGATGAAGGTGAACTGCGAGAAGCGTTCAACTTCTTTCAGAGTCTGCTGGGCCAGTTCGCGGGTCGGCAGCAGGATCAGGGTCTTGATGCTGACGCGGATTTTCGCCGGGCCGATCAGACGGTTGAGGATGGGCAAAACGAATGCAGCGGTTTTGCCGCTACCGGTTTGCGCCGTCACCCGCAGGTCACGCCCCTGGAGCGCCAGCGGAATGGCCGCGGCTTGCACAGGCGTTGGCTCGACAAATTTCAGCTCGGCCACGGCTTTGAGCAGGCGTTCGTGCAGGGCGAATTGGGAAAACACGGGTGCTACCTCGAAGAAATGCAAAAAAACAGCTGCATAGGGTAACGGTTTCGAGCGCTCAGGCCGAGTTTCTTTATACAAATGGCGGTAAACAGTTGGTTTTTTGTTGCCTGATTTTTCCCCGAACGTAATACAAAGCGTCTTAAATGCTCTAATCCCCTTTCGCGCCTTACAGAAGAATCGTTTTCGACCATGGATATCAAACAGCTCTGGATCAACATCCTGGACCTTTGGGGGGCCCTCGACCAGCACCCGCTCGTGCACTCCAGCCTGTCGCTGTTGCTGCTGTTGGCAATTGCGCTGTTCCTCGGACGGGTGGCGCGTTACCTCATTCTGCACGCGGCCAAAATGCTCGGCCGCCAGCCGGCCTTGCACTGGGTCAATGATTTTCTACAGAACAAGGTGTTCCATCGCCTGGCGCAGATCGCGCCTTCGCTGGTGCTCCAGTTCGGTCTCAATCTGGTGCCGGACCTGAGCAAAACCAGCCTGAATTTCCTCGGCAACGTCGCGCTGTCCTTCACTTTCCTGTTTCTGCTGCTGGCGGTCAGCGCCTTGCTCAACGCCCTGCTGGACATCTACGCTCGCACCGAGCACGCCCGCACCCGCTCGATCAAAGGCTATGTGCAACTGGCGAAAATGGTGTTGTACGTATTTGGCGCGATCATCATCGTCGCCACGCTGATCGACCGCTCGCCGCTGTTGCTGCTGTCGGGTCTGGGTGCCATGTCGGCGGTGATTCTATTGGTCTACAAGGACACGCTGCTGTCGTTCGTCGCCAGCGTGCAGTTGACCAGCAACGACATGCTGCGGGTCGGCGACTGGATCGAGATGCCCCAGGTGGGCGCCGACGGCGATGTGGTGGACATCACGCTGCACACGGTCAAGGTACAAAACTTCGACAAGACCATCGTCTCGATCCCTACCTGGCGCCTGATGTCCGAGTCGTTCAAGAACTGGCGCGGCATGCAGGCTTCCGGTGGCCGCCGGATCAAACGCAGCCTGTTCATCGACGCCAGCGGCGTACGTTTTCTGCGTGACGACGAAGAGCAGAAGCTGTCCCAGGTGCACTTGCTCACCGACTACATGAGCCGCAAACAGGCCGAACTCAAGGCCTGGAACGAAGCCCAGGGCAACGTCGCGGCCATGTCGGCCAACCGTCGGCGGATGACCAACATCGGCACTTTCCGCGCCTATGCGCTGGCCTACCTGAAGAGTCACCCGGGGATCCAGCCGAACATGACCTGCATGGTCCGCCAAATGCAGACCACGGCCCAGGGCATTCCGCTGGAAATCTACTGTTTTACTCGCACCACGGCGTGGGCCGACTACGAGCGGATCCAGGGCGATATTTTCGACTATCTGTTGGCGGTGCTGCCGGAGTTTGGGTTGAGTCTTTATCAGCAGCCGAGTGGATCGGATTTGCGGGCGGGGATATTGCCGGCGGTACTGGGCGCAAGCCATCTTCCCGAAGCCGAAAAACGCAGGATGTAACACCCAAAAACAAATGTGGGAGCGGGCTTGCTCGCGAATGCGGTGGGTCATTCAACATTGATGTCGACTGACACTCCGTTTTCGCGAGCAAGCCCGCTCCCACATGAACCGCATCGTTACTGATGTATTTATGGATTACTTCACCTGCCGCTGCGGTGCCTTGTGCACCATGGTGTAGGCGTAATCCACGCCCATGCCGTACGCGCCGCTGTGTTCCAGCACCAGTTCCATCACCGCCTCGTAAGTGTCCTTGTGTGCCCAGTCACGCTGGTATTCGAGCAACACTTGTTGCCAGGTCACTGGCACCGCGCCGGCCTGAATCATCCGTTGCACCGACATGTCGTGGGCTTCTTTACTGGTGCCACCCGAAGCGTCGGTGACGATGTAGACCTCGTAGCCTTCGGCCAGGGCTTCCAGCGCCGGGAAAGTCAGGCAGACCTCAGTCCACAGCGCGGCAATGATCAGCTTCTTGCGCCCGGTGGCTTTCACCGCGTCTACCAACGCCTTGTCTTCCCAAGAGTTCATCGAGGTGCGCTCGATCGGCTTTTGATCCGGGTGCACTGCCAGCAATTCAGGCCAGATGTAGCCACTGAAGCTTTCGGTTTCGACCGAGGTGTAGATGGTCGGTACGTTGAAGATCTTCGCCGCCTTGGCCAGGCCCACGGTGTTGTTCTTCAAAGTCTGACGGTCGATGGACTGCACGCCGAATGCCATTTGCGGCTGGTGGTCGATCAGGATCAGGGCGGAGTTGGTTGGGTTGAGCAGTTCACGAATAGACATGGCGCGTTCCTTTTGATGTCGATACTTCGAATGGGTAAGGGGTTAGTCGACGTTGCCTTCAGCGGCGTTGTTGTCGGCTTGGATGTCACTTTAGGGACTGGCGATAAAAGGGACAATTACCTAAAATAGAGAATCATTGATTCTAAAATAGGGACAATATGGATCGCATCGAATGCATGCGCGCCTTCGTCGTCACGGTCGGCGAGAACGGCTTCGCCGCAGCCGCCCGCGCCATGGACGTGCCGCGCTCGAAAGTCAGCAAACAGATTCAGGCGCTGGAAGAAGCCATCGGCGTGCAATTGCTGCAACGCACCACCCGCAGCCTGCACCTGACCGAGGCCGGGGCCGAGTATTTCGATGCAGCACGGGAGGTGTTGGCGGCACTGGACGAGGCCGAGCAACGCGCCCGTGACGGCATCGGCGAGTTACGCGGTGTGTTGCGGGTCAATGCGCCGATGTCGTTCGGTCTTCGGCGGCTGGGGCCGTTGATTCCGCTGTTTCATGAACAGCACCCGAACATCGAACTGCAACTGGTGCTCAGCGACCAGCAGGTCGACCCGGTGCGGGGCGGCTTTGACGTGACCATCCGCATCGCCAGCATGCCTGACTCGACGATGATCGCCCGGCAACTGGCGCCCGCGCCGCGCATCATGGTGGCATCCCCGGCTTATCTCGAGCGTGCGGGTGTTCCGCAGACTCCGCAGGATCTGCGCGCCCATCAATGTCTGAACTACGGGTATCTACAGAGTGGTGTCAGCCTGCAACTGTGCAATGGCAAGGAAACCCAGCGGGTGAATGTCACCGGGCCGTTGCACGCCAACAACGGTGATTTGCTGGCCCAGGCTGCAGAGGCCAGCATGGGCATCGCCCTGCTGCCCGACTTTATCGTCGAGGATGCATTGGCGGCCGGGCGACTGATGCCGGTGCTGTGCGAATGGCAGGCCCCGGCGATCACCATCAACGCGGTGTATTCGTCAGCCCGGCGGGTGCCGCAGAAGACCCGGGCGTTTATCGAGTTTCTGGTGGGGCAGTTAGCCCCGAAGTAACAGTAAGGCATCACACAATCCCACAGGGTTCAGCGTGCCACTATCGGCTTGCGTATACCCAACCGACTGATCCACACCGCCAGCAAAATCACCGAACCGCCGAGCAACAACCGCCCCAGTTCCTCATGCTGGTTCCAGATCAGCAGGTTGATCAGCAACCCCACTGGCACATGCAGGTTGTTCATCACCGCCAGCGTCCCGCCATTGACCAGGCACGCGCCCTTGTTCCACCAGTAGAGCCCCAAAGCGGTCGAGACCAGGCCGAGGAACAGCAGCACGCCCCATTGCAACGGCGCTTCAGGCAGGAAGTTCTGCTTGCCGAACAACAAAAACGCCGGCAACGCCACCGCCAGTGCGCCGAGGTAGAAGTAGCCGAAGCGACGGTAATGCGGCAGATCGCTCGGGTGGCGGGCGACCAGGTGTTTATAGAGCACCTGACCGGCGGCGTAGGTGAAGTTGGCCAGTTGCAGCAACAGGAACCCCATGAAGAAGTCCGGGTTGATCCGGTCAAAGCGAATCACCGCCGCCCCCGCCACCGCCACCAGCGCCGCGACCAGGGCCCAGGGATTGAAACGGCGATTGAGCGCATCTTCGATCAGGGTCACGTGCAGCGGCGTGAGGATGGTGAACAGCAGCACTTCCGGCACCGTCAGTACGCGAAAGCTCAGGTACAGGCAGACGTAGGTCACGCCGAACTGCAACGCACCGATCAGCAGCATGCCGCGCATGAACGCCGGTTCCACCGAGCGCCAGCGGGTCAGTGGAATGAACACCAGCCCCGCCAGTAGCACACGTACCAAGACTGCGAAATAACTGTCGACATGACCGGCCAGATACTCGCCGATCAAACTGAAGGAAAACGCCTGGATCAGCGTGACAAAAAGTAGATAGCCCATGCTCGCCTCATTTCGAATGGCGGCGACGATAGCGGTTTTCGCTTTGAATCGCGATCCCCGAAAGCTGTCGGAAAATACGCCAAATCCTGTGGGAGCAGGCTCGCTCCCACAGAGTTTTGTAGGTGTTTGTCAGATCGCAGGCAAAAAAAAGCCCGATCTCGCTAAAGCGTTCAATCGGGCCAGGGCACTCAGGAGCAACCAGTGCGAAGGGAGGTTCGATGCGCGTACAGCCTTGAAGGGTTGCGCCAGGTCACTAGACCATCCAGCGATTATCTGGCGATTAACCGGTCAGGCCACTTGCGAGAGCTTGGCGTTCGCCTGGTTCAGGCCTTTCTCCTGGAAGTCACCGCCCAGGTTCATGCCTTCGGCGTGGATGAACGTCACGTCGTGGATGCCGATGAAGCCCATGACCTGACGCAGGTACGGTTCCTGGTGATCGGCGGTGCTGCCGGCATAGATGCCGCCGCGAGCCGTCAGCACATAGGCGCGCTTGCCGCTGAGCAGGCCTTGCGGACCGGTTTCGGTGTACTTGAAGGTCACGCCGGCACGCAGCACATGGTCGAGCCAGGCTTTCAGGGTGCTGGGGATCGCAAAGTTGTACATGGGCGCGGCCATGACCAGTACATCGGCGGCGAGCAATTCATCGGTCAACTGGTTGGAGCGTTCCAAGGACGCCTGTTCGATGTCGCTGCGCTGCTCGGCGGGTTTCATCCAGCCACCCAGCAGGTTGATGTCCAGGTGCGGCACCGGCTTGACGGCCAGGTCGCGGACGGTGATCTGGTCATTCGGGTGAGCGGCTTTCCACTGGCTGATGAAGGTCTGGGTCAGTTGGCGGGAAACCGAGTCTTGCTGACGGGCACTGCTTTCGATGATCAGAACGCGGGACATGGGATGTAGCCTCCATCTGAGAATGCGGTAGGTCGATGGAGTGAAGGTTAAACAGAGTCATATCGATGAAAAAGCGCAAATAACTGCTATAACCCATCAATAAATTCGTTTATAAGCAACCCATGCCTCTGTGGGAGCGGGCTTGCTCCCACAGGAGATCGCTGTCATTTCGGGGTGCAGGTCAGCTCGATGCGCAGCTTGATGATGCTGCGGGTGAACTTGACGGTGGCATTTTTGTGTTTGCCGGCCGATACGTCGATCTTGCGGGTACGCGGTGCTTCCGGGCCATTGATGAAAACGGCCTTGCAGCTGGCATCGACGTCGCCGTAGTTGGCCACCTGAATGGAGCCGATGTCGCTATCCGTGTCGTAGGTCTGGTAATCGATCTTCATGCCGTTGAGGTCTTTTTTCACATCGATCGGGTAAGCCATCGCCGTCAGCGGCAGCAGCGCCAGCAGCACACAACAGAATTTTTTCATTCAGCAGCCTCCAATAAGGGCTGCCAGCTTAGGACAAGAGGAGCTCAACATGAAAGCGCCCCGCGTGACCCTTGATCAATGGCGAACGCTGCAGGCCGTGGTCGATCACGGTGGTTTCGCCCAGGCCGCCGAGGCGCTGCATCGCTCGCAATCGTCAGTCAGCTACACCGTGGCCCGCATGCAGGATCAGCTCGGCGTGCCGTTGCTGCGCATCGACGGACGCAAAGCCGTGCTGACCGAAGCCGGCGGCGTGCTGTTACGCCGTTCCCGGCAATTGGTGAAACAGGCCAGTCAACTCGAAGACCTGGCCCATCACATGGAGCAGGGCTGGGAAGCCGAAGTGCGCCTGGTGGTCGATGCCGCTTACCCAAGCGCCCGCCTCGTCCGCGCCTTGACCGCGTTCATGCCGCAAAGCCGTGGCTGCCGGGTGCGGCTGCGTGAGGAAGTGCTGTCGGGCGTGGAGGAGGTCCTGCTCGAAGGCGTGGCCGACCTGGCCATCACCGGGTTCAGTATTCCCGGTTACCTGGGCGCGGAGTTGAGCGACGTCGAGTTCGTCGCGGTCGCCCATCCGGAGCATCCCCTGCACCGCCTCAACCGCGAACTGAACTTCCAGGACCTGGAAAGCCAGATGCAAGTGGTGATCCGCGACTCGGGCCGCCAGCAGCCACGGGACGTTGGCTGGCTCGGTGCCGAACAGCGCTGGACCGTCGGCAGCCTGGCCACCGCCGCGACCTTCGTCAGCAGCGGTCTGGGGTTTGCCTGGCTGCCCAGGCACATGATCGAACGGGAACTCAAGGAAGGTACGCTCAAGCTGCTACCGTTGGATCAGGGCGGTAGCCGTAACCCGAGCTTTTACCTGTATTCGAACAAGGACAAACCGCTCGGGCCGGCCACGCAGATTCTCATCGAACTGCTGCGTACGTTTGACACCGCACCACTGGACGCACCGTTCGCCGCCCCCGAACAAGCCTGACACGGAGTGTATGCATGGCCTATTTCGAACACGAAGGTTGCAACCTGCACTATGAGGAATATGGCCACGGCACGCCGTTGCTGCTGGTCCACGGTCTGGGCTCAAGCACCCTGGACTGGGAAAAACAGATCCCGGCACTTGCCACCCGCTACCGGGTGATCGTCCCGGATGTCCGCGGTCACGGCCGTTCGGACAAACCCCGGGAGCGCTACAGCATTGCTGGATTCAGCGCTGACCTGATTGCACTGATCGAGCACCTCAATCTCGGTCCGGCACATTATGTCGGCCTGTCGATGGGCGGCATGATCGGCTTCCAACTGGGCGTGGATCAGCCGCAACTGCTCAAGAGCCTGTGCATCGTCAACAGCGCGCCCGAGGTCAAACTGCGCAGCCGCGATGACTACTGGCAGTGGTTCAAGCGCTGGAGCCTGACGCGCGCCCTTAGCCTGGGCGCCATCGGCAAGGCGCTGGGCGACAAGTTGTTTCCGAAGCCCGAGCAGGCCGACTTGCGACAAAAGATGGCCAAACGCTGGGCAACAAACGACAAACATGCTTATCTCGCCAGCTTCAATGCCATTGTCGGCTGGGGGGTTCAGGAACGACTTTCGAAGGTCACCTGTCCAACCCTCATCGTCAGCGCCGACCGTGACTACACACCGGTGGCGCTGAAGGAAAACTACGTAAAACTGCTGCCCGACGCGCGGCTGGTGGTGATCGCCGATTCACGCCATGCCACGCCGCTGGACCAACCGGAACACTTCAACCAAACACTGCTGGAGTTTCTGACCGCAGTCGACACCACCACTCAGGATCACTGACCCATGCTGAAAAAAATCGCCCTCGCCGCAGGCTCCGTACTGTTTGCCGCCAACCTGATGGCCGCGACGCCGGAAAAGGCCCCCCATGTGCTGCTGGACACCACCAACGGCCAGATCGAAATCGAACTGGACCCGGTCAAGGCCCCGATCAGTACCAAGAACTTCCTTGAGTACGTCGACAGTGGCTTCTACAACAACACGATTTTCCACCGGGTGATCCCGGGTTTCATGGTCCAGGGCGGTGGTTTCACCCAGGCCATGCAGCAAAAAGACACCAAGGCACCGATCAAGAACGAGCACCAGAACGGCCTGGTCAACGTTCGTGGCACTTTGTCCATGGCCCGTACTTCGGTGCCTGACTCGGCCACCAGCCAGTTCTTCATCAACGTCAAGGACAACGACTTCCTTGACCAGGGCGACGGTTACGCGGTGTTCGGCAAAGTCGTCAAAGGCATGGACGTGGTCGACATCATCGTCAATTCGCCAACCACCGTTCGTGGCGGCATGAAAGACGTTCCGGCCGATCCGGTGTTCATCAAGTCGGCCAAGCGCATCGACTGAGACTAAGCTGGACAAGGATGTCCGAGCCGTTGCCGGTGTTTGCCGGCAACGCTCAAACCGTTAAAAGGAGAGCCCGCTCGCGGGCGAATAACCAATGCTTTATCGCCGCTTTGAAAAACTGATCGATGTTTTCCGTGAAGCACCGACGGCGTCTCCGCCGGACCGGGTTTTTCCTTTTTATACCTATTACCTCAAGCAGGTCTGGCCAAGCTTCGCCGCCCTGCTGATCGTCGGCCTGATTGGTGCATTGATCGAGGTGGCGCTGTTCAGCTACCTGAGCCGCATCATCGACCTGGCCCAAGGGACGCCGAACGTCAGTCTGTTCCAGGATCACGCCCTCGAACTGACCTGGATGGTGGTGGTTGCGCTGGTGCTGCGCCCGATCTTTGTCGGCCTGCATGACCTGCTGGTGCATCAGACCCTGAGCCCCAGCATGACCAGCATGATCCGCTGGCAGAACCACAGCTACGTGCTCAAGCAGAGCCTGAATTTCTTCCAGAACGACTTCGCCGGGCGCATCGCCCAACGCATCATGCAAACCGGCAACTCACTGCGCGATTCCGCCGTGCAGGCCGTGGATGCGTTGTGGCATGTGCTGATCTACGCCATCAGCTCCCTGGTGCTGTTCGCCGAAGCCGACTGGCGCCTGATAATCCCGCTGTTGACATGGATCTTCGCCTTCATCGGCGCCCTCTGTTACTTCGTGCCACGGGTCAAGGATCGCTCGGTGGTGGCCTCCGATGCGCGCTCCAAACTCATGGGGCGGATTGTCGACGGCTACACCAATATCACTACCCTGAAATTGTTCGCCCACACCAACTTCGAACAACAATACGCCCGCGAAGCCATCAAGGAACAGACCGAGAAGGCGCAACTGGCCGGCCGCGTGGTCACCAGCATGGACGTGGTCATCACCAGCATGAACGGCTTGCTGATCGTCTGCACCACCGGTCTGGCCCTGTGGTTGTGGACGCAGTCGTTGATCAGCGTGGGGGCGATTGCCCTGGCCACCGGCCTGGTGATCCGCATCGTCAACATGTCCGGCTGGATCATGTGGGTGGTGACCGGCATCTTCGAAAACATCGGCATGGTCCAGGACGGTCTGCAGACCATCTCGCAACCAGTCTCCGTCACCGACCGCGACCAGGCCAAACCCCTGGCGGTGGCCCGTGGCGAAGTGCGCTTCGAACAGGTGGATTTCCACTACGGCAAGCAGAGCGGGATCATCGGCGACCTCAACCTGACCATCAAGGCTGGCGAGAAAATCGGCCTGATCGGCCCGTCCGGTGCCGGCAAGTCGACCCTGGTGAACCTGCTGCTGCGCCTGTACGACGTGGAAGGCGGACGCATCCTGATCGACGGCCAGAACATCGCCGACGTCAGCCAGGAAAGCCTGCGCGAACGCATCGGCATGATCACCCAGGACACGTCGCTGCTGCACCGTTCGATCCGTGACAACTTGCTGTATGGCAAGCCCGACGCCACCGACGCCCAACTCTGGGAAACGGTACACAAGGCCCGGGCTGACGGTTTCATTCCGTCGCTGTCGGACGCTGAAGGCCGCACCGGTTTCGATGCCCACGTCGGTGAGCGCGGGGTGAAACTCTCCGGCGGCCAGCGCCAGCGCATCGCCATTGCCCGTGTACTGCTCAAGGACGCGCCGATCCTGATCATGGACGAGGCCACGTCGGCACTGGATTCGGAAGTCGAAGCGGCGATCCAGGAAAGTCTCGAAACCCTGATGCAGGGCAAAACCGTGATCGCCATCGCTCACCGGCTTTCGACCATCGCCCGGATGGACCGGCTGGTGGTGCTGGAAAACGGCAAGATCGCCGAAACCGGGACCCATGCCGAACTGCTCGCCCATGGCGGTTTGTATGCGCGGTTGTGGCAACACCAGACCGGTGGGTTTGTCGGGATCGATTGAGTATTGCGGCGGCCACAAGGATTGGCGCGACCGATAGCCCCCAAAAAACCGCCAGAGCCTGTCAACAACGGGTCCTGGCGGTTTTTTATGCCTGCTGGAATTCTGAAAAAACCGTGCTGTACTCACTTCAATGTTCTGGAGGTGGTTCTGCAGTCCATCGGCTGGATGCTAAAGGCAGCATAATCTCGAAAGGGCTCACTCTCATGTCTCTGTTAAAACGTTCGGCTACAGAGTTGGTAGGTACGTTCTGGCTGGTGTTGGGTGGTTGCGGCAGTGCGGTGCTGGCGGCGGCTTTTCCGGATGTGGGGATCGGTCTGCTCGGGGTGTCCTTCGCGTTTGGCCTGACAGTGCTGACCATGGCTTTCGCCATCGGCCATATTTCCGGCTGCCATCTCAACCCTGCGGTATCCCTCGGCCTGGTGGTGGGTGGGCGGTTTCCGGCCAATGAATTGCCGGCCTACATCATTGCCCAGGTCATTGGCGGCGTGATTGCAGCCGCCCTGCTGTATTTCATTGCCAGCGGCAAACCCGGTTTCGAACTGGCGGGGGGCCTTGCGTCCAACGGCTACGGCGAACACTCGCCTGGCGGCTATTCGATGGCGGCGGGATTTGTCTGTGAACTGGTGATGACCGCGATGTTCATCCTGATCATCCTCGGCGCCACCGACAAACGTGCACCGGCAGGCCTGGCACCGATTGCCATCGGCCTGGGGCTGACGCTGATCCACCTGATCTCGATCCCGGTCACCAACACCTCGGTCAACCCGGCTCGCAGCACCGGCCCGGCGCTGATCGTTGGCGGCTGGGCGATTCAACAACTGTGGATGTTCTGGGTCGCACCGCTACTCGGTGCAGTGGTCGGCGGCGTGCTGTATCGCTGGCTGGGCAAAGAAGAAAACTGACACGCTGCACGGTGTGAATGTCAGCCTTGTCGATAAGGCAAGGCTGACTTCGCATCCTCTGCATAAGCCAGCACCCCCAACCGCTCCTGCTCCAGAAAGTCTTTCACCGCAGCTTTCAACCCCGGATGCCGCAAGTAGTGCCAGGAATGGGTGATCACCGGCTCGAACCCGCGAATCAACTTGTGCTCGCCCTGTGCCCCGGCATCGAAACGCTGGAAACCGTTGGCAATGGCATAGTCCATACCCTGGTAGAAACAGGTCTCGAAATGCAGGCGATCAAACTCCGCCAGGCATCCCCAGTAACGGCCATAAAAGCTGTCGCCCCCCACCAGACTGAACGCCATCGCCACCGGCCGTGAACCCTGTTTGGCCAGCACCACGCGAATCGATTCCGGCATGCGTTCGGCCAGCAGGCTGAAAAACTCCCGCGTCAGATACGGCGCTTGCCGGCGCACCGCGTACGTATTGGCGTAGCAGGCATAGACGAAATCCCATTGCGCCTGACTCAGATCCCGCCCCTCCAGCCATTCAAACTCGAAGCCCTGCCCCGCCACCTGCTCGCGCTCCTTGCGCATCTGTTTGCGCTTGCGCGAACTGAGCACGTCGAGGAAGTCCTGGAAATCCCGGTAGCCGCGATTCTGCCAGTGGTATTGACAGCCAACGCGCTGCAGCCAGCCGGGCTGCTCACTCAATGCCGCGTCAGTGAACGGATCGGTGAAGTTGATGTGCGCGCTGGAGAGCCCTTCAAGCTCAAGGTAGCCCGGCAGGCTTTTCAATAACTCGAAGCCGTCTTCGACCGTGGCCGCCAACAGCCGCGGCCCGGTGACCGGACTAAACGGCACCGCGGTCAACAGCTTAGGGTAGTAGTCGATGCCGGCACGCTCACAGGCATCGGCCCAGGCGTGATCGAACACGTACTCGCCGTAGGAATGCCACTTGCGATAACCGGGCAGCGCGGCGATCAGTCGATCGCCTTCGACGTGCAATAAATGCTCAGGCTGCCAGCCGGTATGGGGTCCGACGCTGCCGCTGTCTTCCAGTGCGCTCAAAAAAGCGTGACGCAGAAAAGGCTGAGTCTCGGGCACCAGTGCGTCCCACTGCTGCGGGGCGATTTCTGACAATTTTTGCAGGCGTTGCAACGGCATCACCATCCTCACTCTTCATGGCGTGAAAGCCTCGCGAGTATCGCCTATCGCTCTGCAATGCACACGGGCAAAACGACGACAGTGCTCTAACTCAATAGTTCACGGCGGCTTTGTATCGTCACGGACATGACATCACATTGCCACTGCTCTGTCATAAACCATCGCGATACTGGCGCCTGTTTTTAGAGCGCCGGGTTATACCCGGTCACTGTTTTCCGCCACTAAATGGTCGGTTGTGTCCCGGATGGCTCTGTCATCCCCTCTCATCTTCGGAGATTGATATGCGTCTTGCTTCCACGAAAACTGCGGCGGCCTTGTGCGGCGGCCTGTTGCTGGCCATGAGTGTTCCGGCCAGTGCCGCAGTCGACGCCAAACTGCTCGACATGCTCAAGGCTAACGGCTCGATCACCAACGCGCAGTACAGCGAACTGCAAGCCGAGCTGGCCAGGGATCAGAAAGACCAACAGATCGCCCGTCAGGCTCAGCAAGAGACTAACGAGCAAATCGCGGCAACCGCGAAGAAAACCGACGCACTGAGCACCTTCGACCAGAAGCTGGCATGGGCCGCCAAGACCCAGTTCAAGGGTGACGTACGCTTCCGTGAAGAAACCGTGCACAACGATGGCGTGCCAAACAACAAGGACCAGGACCGTCAGCGCATTCGTGCCCGCCTGGGTGCCTACAGCGAAATCAACCCGCAGGTCGACACCGGTATCCGTATCGCCACCGGCAACAACGACGACGCTCGCTCGACCAACCAGGACCTGAACAACTACTTCGACAAGAAGCAGATCTGGCTGGACCAGGGTTACATCGACTACCACCCGGATGCGATCAAGAACCTGCACCTGGTTGGCGGCAAGATGCCGCAACAATGGGTGAGCATGGGCGACATCATCTGGGATAGCGACATCAACCCGGAAGGTGTGGCAGTCACCTACAAGTACCCGCTGAGCGGCAGCACCGAGCTGTTCGGTAGCGCCGGTCACTACACCCTCAAGGACAACGTCGACGGTGAAGGCGTGCAGTTCAAACACGACCTGCGCCTATACGCTGGCCAGTTGGGTGGTCGCTTCGCCATCACCGACAGCATGAAAATGACGTTGGGCGGCAGTATCTACTCCTACGACAACGACAGCAGCAGTGCCTGCCCTACCTCCGGTACCGTCACCACGCCATGCGCACTGGCCGTCAACGGCAACAGCCCGGGCGAAACCTTCAAACTGTACGAAGGCTTTGGTCAGCTCGACTTCTCCAACCTGCCAGTTCCGCTGTCGATCTACGGTCAGTACGTCAACAACACCGATGCCAGCAACGACCAGGACACTGGCTGGTTGGCTGGTGTGAAGTCCAAGGTCTACGGCTTCAACCTGGACTACAACTACCGCGACGTGCAGCGTAACGCTGTGGTGGGTGCCTTCACCGACTCCGACTTCGCCAACGGCTTCACCGGTTCGCGCGGCAGCAAGATGAAAGTGAGCTACGATCTGGACAAGAACTTTGCCTTGGGCGCGACCTACTTCATGGCGACTTCGGACCAGACCAACGCCAACATCAAGAAAACCGATTCGGACATCAACACCCTGCAACTGGATGCCGAAGCCAAGTTCTGATTCACCCCGCTACACGACTCGGGCAAGGAAGCCCGGGCTCCTTTTACAGCCTGGCGTTGGTGTGTCGGTCCCCATCATCCTCCGATGCATCAACGCGAGACTGTTTTCTCTCCCCTCCCCATCGAATCAGCTTCATGTGGCGAGCGAGCTTGCTCGCGCTGGACTGCGAAGCGGTCCCAGAACCAGTCACCTCGATTTGCCAGACATGCCGCATCAGCCTGTTTTACGACGACTTCGTCGCCGAACGGGAGCAAACTCCCTCGCCACAAAAGCCCCGCAAAAAAAATCGCAGCTTTCGGCTGCGATCTTTTCATCTGCTGCGACAGTTAATTCAAACTCAGCGCTTGCGCAGCAACACGCTACCAATCGAATAACCGGCGCCGAACGAACTGAGCACGGCCAGCGAACCGGCGGCCAGGTCGTCCTGGTTCTTGTGGAACGCAATCACCGAACCTGCGGAACTGGTGTTGGCGTAGGTGTCGAGAATCACCGGCGCTTCCTGTTCGGTGGCGTCGCGACCCAGCAGTTTCTTGACGATCAGGTGGTTCATGCTGAGGTTGGCCTGGTGCAGCCAGAAGCGCTTCACGTCGCTGACGTTGAGCTGGTTCTCTTGCAGATGCTCACTGATCAGCTCGGCAACCAGTGGGCAGACTTCCTTGAACACCTTGCGGCCTTCCTGCACGAACAGTTTGTCCTTGGCGCCGATGCCCTCTTGTGCCGCGCGGTTGAGGAAGCCGAAGTTGTTGCGGATGTTGTTGGAGAACTTGGTCAGCAGCTTGGTGCTGACGATGTCGAACTGGTACTTGGACGTCGCCAGGTCAGCACGTTCGATGATCACCGCGGTTGCTGCGTCACCGAAGATGAAGTGGCTGTCGCGGTCACGGAAGTTCAGGTGGCCGGTGCAGACTTCCGGGTTGACCATCAGGATCGCCCGGGCCTGGCCCAGTTGCACGCTGTTGGCGGCGGTCTGGATACCGAAGGTCGCCGAGGAGCACGCCACGTTCATGTCGAAACCGAAACCCTGGATGCCCAGCGCTTCCTGGACTTCGATGGCAATGGCCGGGTAAGCACGTTGCAGGTTGGAACAGGCGACGATCACGCCGTCGATGTCCGCGGCGGTCTTGCCGGCGCGCTGCAAGGCTTGTTCGGCCGCGCCGATGGCCATCTGGCAAAGCACCGACCACTCGTCGTTGGAACGCTCCGGCAGGCGTGGAGCCATGCGCTGCGGGTCGAGGATGCCTTCCTTGTCCATGACAAAGCGGCTCTTGATGCCGGAAGCTTTTTCGATGAAGGCTGCGCTGGATTCGGTCAACGCTTCGACTTCACCGCGCGCAATGGAGTCGGCGTTGTCGGCGTTGAATTGCGCCACATAAGTATTGAAAGACTGCACCAGCTCTTCGTTGGAGATGCTGTTGGCCGGGGTGTACAGGCCGGTGCCGCTGATGACGACGTTATGCATGGTCGTGTCTCTAATCTGTTCAGGCAGAAAGCATTGGCACAGTCGTACCAATACACAAAGGGTCTATTCCCGTCCGGGGGACGAAAACCTGGCATCGCTTTATTCCGACCTGCCCGAGACCGTGAAGGCTCAAAACCGCGGGGCCGGCGTTTATAGGCGCGAAGTTTGCCATAAACGTGGGCATTTCGCCCCTTTTGCTGGATCAAACTCCCACTGACACACCACCTGACCTGTGGGAGCGGGCTTGCTCCCACAGGGTATTGCACCAGCCTCCGGCCTACGGCTCGACTTGCGACCACTGCTTGTTCAGGCGCTTGTCGGAGATCGGCACCTTGGTTCCCAACTGCTGCGCAAACAGCGAAACCCGGTATTCCTCCAGCCACCAGCGATACAACTCCAGTTGCGGATCGCGCTTGCCTTCCTGGGCATGTTTGTTGGCGCGGGTCTGGTATTGCGCCCACAGTCCGCTCAATTCGCCACTCCAGACCCGGTCGCGCTGCACCTGGGCACCGATTTTTTCAAAGCGCTGTTCGATCGCCTTGAGGTAACGCGGCAACTCCTTGAGCCACTGCATCGGCGTTTCCCGGACAAACCCCGGATAGACCAAGTGGCTGAGCTGCTGCTTGATGTCGTTCAGGGCCACGGCTTGCGCCAGATCAATCTTGCCCTTGAAGCGCTTTTGCAGGCCATGCCAAAGCTTGAGGATTTCCAGGGTCAGCTTCGCCACACGCTCAGCGTGCTCGGTCCAGGCGCCACGCTTGCGCTCCGCCAGCGACGCCAATCCGGCACCATCGCGCGGCAACGGGTCCTCGCCCTCAAGAATGCAGCTGTCGAGGCTGGCCAGCAGAATGTCTTCCACCAACGCATCGACGCGCCCCATGTCGCGGTACAGCAGGCCCAGTTCGGTCAGGCCCGGCAATTTGCCACGGAGGAATTTGGCAGGTTCGGCCAGTTGCTGCATCAGCAAGCGTTGCAGGGCACGGCGATGCTGGAACTCGGCCTCGGCCGGGGTCGAGAAGCGCCCTTCCTTGACCATCCCGGTCTCCTCCACCAGCGCCGGGTAGACCGTCATCGACAGCCCGGCGATCTTCTGCTGGGTTTTCTCGGCCACGGCGGCGAATACTTTCGGCTCCACCGGCTGCTGGCTCTTCGCGGTTTGCGGCACCGCCAATGCTGCCTGGCTGGCCTCGGCGAAACGTGCGGTCAGTTCGGCCAGATCGCGACCCTCACCGAGGAACTTGCCCTGGGCGTCGACGATTTCCAGGTTCATCCGCAAATGGCTTTCGACCTGCTGCGCCGCCTCGGCCCAGGCTTCATCACTGACCCGCGCACCGGTCATGCGCAGCAGCTCGCGACCCAAGGCCTGAGGCAGCGAGCCCTCGGCAAAGGTCATGCGCTGCAAGGCCGCCTTGACGAAGTCCGGCACTGGCACGAAGTTCTTGCGCAAGGCCTTGGGCAGGTTGCGCACCAGGGCAATGCACTTGGCTTCGATGACGCCCGGCACCAGCCATTCCAGGCGTTCCGGCGGCAACATCGGCAACAGCGGTGCCGGCACGCGCAGGGTCACGCCGTCCCGTGGGTGATTCGGTTCGAAGTGGTAGCTGAGGGCCAATTCCAGATCGCCGATGTGCAGCGTATCCGGGTAATACTGGGCGGTGACTTCACTGGCTTCGCGGGCCAGCACGTCCTCTTCGCGCATGATCAGCAATTGCGGGTCTTTCTGGCTGTTGATCCGGTACCAGCTGTCGAAGGTCGCGGTCTGGTGGATCTCCGCCGGCAGCCGTGCGTCGTAGAAGGCGTACAGGGTTTCTTCGTCGGCGAGGATGTCGCGACGACGGGCCTTGGCTTCCAGTTCGTCGAGCTGTTCCAGCAACTGCGCGTTGGCCGACAAACACTTGGCCTTGGACTGAATCTCGCCGCGCACCAGCGCTTCACGGATGAACAATTCGCGGGACACCACCGGGTCGACCGGGCCGTAATGCACCGGCCGGCGCCCGACCACGATCAGCCCGAACAGGGTGATCTGCTCGAACGCCACGACCTGGCCGCGCTTCTTCTCCCAATGGGGCTCGAAGTGGTTTTTCTTGATCAGGTGCCCGGCCAGCGGCTCGATCCAGTCGGCATCGATCTTGGCGACCATACGCGCGTAAAGCTTGGTGGTTTCCACCAGTTCGGCGGTCATCAGCCATTGCGGGCGCTTCTTGCCGATGCCCGACGACGGATGAATCCAGAACCGCCGCTGACGCGCGCCGAGGTAGTCGCCGTCTTCGGTTTTCTGGCCGATCTGGCTCAGCAGTCCCACCAGCACCGCTTTGTGCAGTTTCGGATAATCGGCCGGCTCTTTATTGAGGCTCAGCTGCATGTCGCGGCAGATCAGGCTCAACTGGCGATGGGAGTCGCGCCACTCGCGCAGGCGCAGGTAATTGAGGAAATTCTTGCGGCACCAGTTACGCAGCGGACTGGCAGTCAGCGCCTGGCGCTGCTCTTCGAAACCGCGCCACAGATTGACCAGCCCGGCGAAGTCCGAGTCAGCGTCTTTCCACTGGGCGTGGGCCTGATCCGCCGCTTGCTGACGCTCCGGCGGACGCTCGCGCGGGTCCTGGATCGACATGGCGCTGGCGACGATCAGCACTTCCTGCAAGCTGCCGAGCTTCGCCGCTTCGAGCAGCATGCGGCCCATTCGCGGGTCCACCGGCAAGCGTGCAAGTTGGCGACCGAGAGGGGTCAGCTGACTGTTGCGGTCCACCGCCGAGAGCTCCTGCAGCAGGTTGTAACCGTCGCTGATCGCTTTGCCGTCAGGCGGCTCGATGAACGGGAACGCGCTGACTTCGCCGAGACGCAGATGCAGCATCTGCAAGATGACCGCCGCGAGGTTGGTGCGCAGGATTTCCGGATCGGTAAATTCCGGACGTCCGATGAAATCTTCTTCGCTGTACAGGCGCACGCAGATGCCCGGCTCAACCCGCCCGCATCGACCCTTGCGCTGGTTGGCGCTGGCCTGGGAAATGGCTTCAATCGGCAGACGCTGGACCTTGGCCCGGTAGCTGTAGCGGCTGATGCGCGCCGTACCGCTGTCAATCACATAGCGAATGCCCGGCACGGTCAGCGAGGTTTCCGCGACGTTGGTCGCCAGTACCACGCGACGGCCCGGGTGCGACTGGAAAATCCGCTGCTGCTCGGCCGGCGACAAGCGCGCGTACAACGGCAGGATTTCAGTGTGTTTGAGCTGGGCTTTGCGCAGCATGTCGGCGGCGTCGCGAATCTCGCGCTCACCGGGCAGGAACACCAGCACGTCACCGGGACTGCGGCGTTCACTGCGCTCATAGGCGGCGATTTCGTCGAGGGTGGCGAGGATCGCCTGATCCACCGTCAGGTCGTCCTCGACGCGGTTGCCCTCTTCGTCCTGCTCAAGTGTTAGCGGACGATACCAGGTGTCCACCGGGAAGGTGCGGCCGGACACCTCGACAATCGGCGCGTCATCGAAGTGCTTGGAGAAACGCTCCAGGTCGATGGTCGCCGAGGTGATGATGACTTTCAGGTCGGGACGGCGCGGCAGCAGGGTTTTCAGGTAGCCGAGCAGGAAGTCGATGTTGAGACTGCGTTCGTGGGCTTCGTCGACGATGATCGTGTCGTAGCGTTCCAGGTAGCGGTCGTTCTGTGTTTCCGCCAGCAGGATGCCGTCGGTCATCAGCTTGATCAGGGTGCTGGAATCGCTCTGATCTTCAAAACGCACCTGATAGCCGACCAGCGCGCCCAGCGGCGTGCCGAGTTCTTCGGCGACCCGGCTGGCGACGCTGCGCGCAGCGATCCGGCGCGGCTGGGTGTGGCCGATCAGGCCATGCTGGCCGCGACCGATTTCCAGGCAGATTTTCGGCAACTGGGTGGTTTTACCCGAGCCGGTCTCACCTGCGATGATCAGCACCTGATGCTTTTCCAGCGCCTTTTTTATTTCGTCGCGTTTGGCGGCAATCGGCAGGCTGTCGTCGTAACGAATCACCGGCAGGCTGGCCTTGCGCGCCAGCACCTGCTCACAGGACGCCTGCATCCGCGTCACCCACTGGCCCAGTCTGGCCTCGTCGGGTTTCTTGCGCAGCTCAAGCAACTGCCGCCGCAGCCGGTGGCGGTCGGCGAGCATGGCGTGATCGAGGTTTTTCAGCAGTTTGTCGATGGAGGGCGATTCGTCGGTCATCGGGTACGCAATTCAGTCGTCTAGTGGCGCAAGGGTGCGGATTGTCGCAGAAAAGCAGCTTCAAGCGGCAAGCTACAAGCCGCAAGTTAAAAGCGGCTTCTAACTTGCCGCTTGTAGCTTGCCGCTTGCAACTGTTCCTATTCGTTATCCAGCCCTTTACGCCGATACGGAAACACATCAATCACCTTCCCCGCCCGGATCGCTTCCTGCAGGCTTTTCCAGTAATCGGCGTTGTACAACTCGCCATGCAGCTGATCGAACAACTTGCGTTGCCCGAAATCGGCAAACAGGAACGGTGGAAACTCTTCCGGGAACACGTCCAGTGGTCCGATCGAGTACCACGGTTCGGACGCCATTTCATCTTCCGGGGTGCGGGGTTGCGGGATATGGCGAAAGTTGGCCTCGGTGAGGAAGCAGATCTCGTCGTAGTCGTAGAACACCACCCGACCGTGACGGGTCACCCCGAAGTTCTTCAGCAGCATGTCGCCGGGAAAGATGTTCGCCGCCGCCAGTTGCTTGATCGCCAGCCCGTAGTCTTCCAGGGCCTCGCGCACCTGCGCCTCGTTGGCGTTTTCCAGATACAGGTTCAGCGGAGTCATGCGGCGTTCGGTCCAGCAGTGGCGGATCAGCACCGTGTCGCCTTCCACCGACACCGTGGACGGCGCAACTTCCAGCAATTCCTCCAGGCACGCCGGATCGAACTTGCTCAGCGGGAAACGGAAATCGGCGAACTCCTGGGTATCGGCCATGCGCCCGACGCGGTCGACGCTTTTCACCAGGCGGTACTTTTCGATCACCGTGGCGCGGTCGACGTTTTTCGACGGTGAGAAACGGTCCTTGATGATTTTGAACACGGTGTTGAAACCCGGCAGGGTGAACACGCTCATCACCATGCCGCGCACGCCGGGGGCCATGATGAACTGGTCGTCGGTGTTGGCCAGGTGATTGATCAGCGCCCGGTAGAACTCCGACTTGCCGTGCTTGTAGAAGCCAATCGAGGTGTACAGCTCGGCAATGTGCTTGCCCGGCAGGATACGCCGCAGGAAGCCGATGAACTCCGCCGGCACCGGCACATCCACCATGAAGTACGAACGGGTGAACGAGAAGATGATCGACACGTCCGCCTCATCGGTGATCAGCGCATCGATCTGGATGCCGCGACCTTCCAGGTGCAGCAAGGGAATTGCCAGCGGCCATTGCTCGTCGGTGGTGTAGATGCGCCCCACCAGGTACGCGCCTTTATTGCGGTACAGCACCGAGGAAAACAGCTCGACGCTCAGCTCCGGGTCCTTGCACACCCAATCCGGCAGGTTCTCGCGCAACTGCGCTTCGAGGCGCTTCAGGTCACCGGACAGGTCGGCGTAATCCTCGCTGAAGCGGTAGTCGGCGAAGATGCTGGCGAGCATCGCCGACAATTGGCCTTGCGGCTTGTAGGTGCGGGTTTGCGCGGCCCGGGCACGGCGCAGGCTCGGCCGGGTGGTGTGGATGAACATGCAGCCGTCGCTGATCAGGTCATGGCTGAACAGCCCGCAGAAGATCGAGTTGTACCAGGTCTCGGACAGTTCATCGTCGAAGCGCAGGTCGATCAGGCTGATGTAGGCGCTTTTGACCAGCGGCCAGCAGCTGACGTCCAGGGTGTCGGTGTCAAACGCGGTGCGCAGTCGCGCCACCGTTTCACCGACCTTGTCTTCGTACAGATTGATCCGCGCCGCCGACGCCGACTGCGTCTCTTGCCACCGGGCCTGTTCGAAGCGAGCCCGGGCGCCGTCGGTGATCTGGCGAAAATGCTCGCGGTAATCGTCAAAGCCATCGAGGATCAAGCGGGCGATGTCGGCGGCTGGCCATTGCTGCGGCATGGTGAGACCTCTGCGGGAATTCGGGAGGCTTGAGCTTAGCCAGTGAACCGGGGGCAGGAGAAGCGTAATTTTCCGGACGAATTAAATGCCCGGTTTTCGGTTGCCATCGATCACACACTCAGCAACACTTTCGCCCCTCCCCCAAGGAAGGACCGCGCTGTGAACCCCGTCGATATTTTCCGTTTACTGTCACTGGCGGCCATTTGGGGTGCGAGTTTTCTGTTCATGCGCATCATCGCCCCGGTGATCGGCACGATTCCCACGGCGTTTTTCCGCGTGTCGATTGCCGCTGTCGGGCTGCTGGTAATTCTCGGCCTGATGCGCATCAGTTGGGATTTCAAGGGAAAACTCAAGACCGTGATGCTGCTCGGGGTGATCAACTCCGGCATCCCGGCGACGCTCTACTCGGTCGCGGCGCAAGTCTTGCCGGCCGGTTACTCGGCGATCTTCAACGCCACCACGCCGCTGATGGGCGTGCTGATCGGCGGCTTGTTCTTCCATGAAAGACTCAGCGCCGCCAAGCTCGGCGGGGTTTTCCTCGGGTTGCTTGGCGTCGGCGTCCTGACCCGCGCCGGTCCGGTGGCGTTCGACATGCAACTGCTGATGGGCGCCCTCGCCTGCCTGCTCGCTACCACCTGCTACGGTTTCGCCGGATTTCTCGCCCGACGCTGGCTCGATCAGGCCGGTGGGCTCGACAGTCGCCTGTCAGCGCTGGGCAGCATGCTCGGAGCGACCCTGTTCATGTTGCCGTTGTTCGGCTACAGCGTGATCAGCCAGCCACCGGCGAGTTGGGGGGGATGGAAGGTCTGGTTGTCGCTGCTGGGATTGGGGCTGGCGTGTACTGCGTTTGCCTACATCATTTACTTCCGGTTGCTCAGTTCGATCGGCCCGGTAAAGTCGTCGACCGTGACCTTCATGATCCCGCCGTTCGGGGTGCTGTGGGGGGCGATGTTTCTCGATGAGCCGCTGTCGATGGCGCATATCTATGGCGGGTTGTTGATTTCGCTGGCGTTGTGGTTGGTGTTGAAGCCGGGCTTGGTGGCTGACCGGTAGCATTGTTGCGTTGCGGATGACGCCAAAAATCACAAAGACCCGGAGCATTGCTCCAGGCCTTATCGGGTTTCCTCGCAATTACGCGGTTTTACGGAAGACGAATACCAGACCAAGGATGATCAACAGCATGCCGAACAGGCTCAACATCGCCAGGCGATTGCCGAAGATCAGATAGTCCATCACCGACGTTACCGCCGGCACCAGGTAAAACAGGCTGGTGACATTCACCAGATTGCCCCGGGCGATCAAGCGGTACAGCAACAGCGTCGCCAGCACCGATACCACCAGCCCCATCCATAGTACCGGCAAGATGAAACCGCTGTTGTGCTCGAAGTGAAACGGCTGGAAGGGTACGAAAATCCCGCACAACAGCAGTCCGGCCAGATACTGCACCGGCAATGTGCCGAGGGGATTGTCGGTGATGCGTTTCTGCATGATCGAACCGAACGTCATGCTCGCCAGCGCCAGCAACCCGTACAGCATCCCGGCCAACGACATCCCGGCCAGACCGATGCCCTGATAGACCACCATGATCAACCCGGTCAGCCCCAGGGCCAGACCGAACATTCGGCTCCAGGAACGCTGGCGCTCCATCACCACCACGGTGAGTATCGGCTGCACGCCCATGATGGTCGCCATCACCCCGGGCGTGACTTTAAAGTCCAGGGCCAGCAGATAGAAAATCTGATAAGCCCCCAACAACACCACACCGGTGGCCATCGCATACAGCATCGGTTTGCCGCCCTTGGGCAACTTCAGTTTGAGCAACGGCACCAGCAACACCAGGCCGCATAGGGCGATGACGAAACGAAACATCAGGAAGGCAAAGGGCGACGCGTGAGCCAGCCCCCATTTGGAGAAAATCGCCCCGCTGCTCCACAGCAGAACGAACAGGCTCGTGGACGCCGCCGCGAGCGCGGACTTTTTCGAAAGGACAAACATGAATACCACCTGTAGTCAGGCAAAAAGCCAACTCAGCAAAAAGCTGAAATCCAGTAGTTTTTCAGGCAGGCATGGGGAACAGCAGAAGGCAGCTGATCAGCCCGAAATGCCAACGCCTGGCGGTGATGCGACTGCGCACACCGACGTGCTACTGACAGGTGGGGGGTAATGACTGATCTGCCCGGGCTGCTGATTCCCGCACAGCACGACACCAGCGTTGACCGCTGAATCGACTACCGCGTTGATGAGGGATGCAGGCATTGGGCTGATCTTTGCTCGAGGGATAAAAAGGTGAGTCCAAAACTCACCGTGCGCCGACTATAACCAGCGTTTGACATGGATTGCAACGACTCGGCCAAAAGGCCAGTAATGACAGCTGACACAGAATCAGCATTGTGCGGTTGGAGGGGTTGCCCGGGACTCCCCGGAAATAAAAAAACCGCTCGCAACGAGCGGTTTTTCTGTTCTGTATCCGGCTTCAGCCAAACAACCAATACCCCAGTAACGTCAGCACCACCACCGCCAGTACCGGGCGCAGTACCCGATAGGCCTTGGGATTGCGCCGCTTCCATTGCTTGACCACGCCACTGAATTTATCGCTGGAGTTCTTGCTCCAGGCATAGGCCCGGTTGATCCCGCCCACACGCTCGTCGTCCAGGTTCTGAGGGGCGGTGGCGCGACCCAGCCAGGCGCTGATACTGCGATTGATGCGGGTCATGAAGCGATTGCTCAGTGGACGCTCGATATCGCAGAACAGGATGACACGGGTCTTTTGCGTTTCATTCTTGACCCAGTGCACGTAGGTTTCGTCGAACATCACGTCCTCACCATCGCGCCAGGCGTACACCTGACCGTCGACAAAGATGCGGCAATCATCGGAATTGGGGGTGGACAGGCCCAAGTGATAACGCAGGGAACCGGCAAACGGATCGCGATGCGGGTTGAGGTGGCTGCCGCCTGGCAGCAGCGCGAACATGGCGCCTTTGACGTTGGGAATGCTGCTGACAAGTTCCACGGTTTTCGGGCACAAGGCTTCGGCGGAAGGCAGCGGTTCGTCATACCACTTGAGATAGAAACGCTTCCAGCCCTTCTTGAAGAACGAGCCAAAACCGGCGTCGTTGTTCTTTGCCGCTGCGCGGATATACCCCTCGTCGAACAAGTGCATCGCTTCGTCGCGAATTACCTCCCAGTTGTCCTTGAGCACATCCAGTTCAGGGAACTTGCTGCGATCCAGATACGGTTTCGAAGGCACACCGGAAAACAGGTACATCAAGGCGTTATAGGGTGCGAACAGTGCCGAATGGTTCACGAACTGGCGCAAAACCGGCAAGCGCGCCTTACCGCGTAAATGCACATAGAGGGTGCTGCCGAGAAACAGCAGCAACAACGAGGCCTTCGCGGCAAACGATAAGGTCATCAACAACTCCTTTGAAGATAAACGACACTGCGCCAAGTCCATTGCCCGACATGGCTGCCAGCATGATAAACACTACCGACCCGGTGAAAAACCTGCACTTTTTAACATTCAATGTTAATGAATGTGCAACAAAGTATTTCTTAACATAAGGCGCCTGAACGCTGGCTGATGCAAATCCATCATCAACCAGACCACATCAATAGATCGCAACCCGCGACAACGCCTCAGCCATCACCGCCAGCCACGATCCGCCAATGGTTTAATGCTTACTGCTGATTCTCCTGTTCGGTAAACAGATCACTGAACAGCATGCTCGACAGATAACGTTCACCGGAATCCGGCAGGATCACGACGATGGTCTTGCCCTGCATTTCCGGGGTCTCGGCCAGCCGAACGGCCACTGCCATGGCGGCGCCGCAGGAAATCCCGCACAAAATTCCTTCTTCCTGCATCAAGCGCAAGGCCATGGCCTTGGACTCTTCGTCACTGACCAACTCCACTCGATCGACGATCGACAAATCGAGGTTCTTCGGCACAAAACCGGCACCGATGCCCTGGATCTTGTGCGGGCTCGGCTTGATTTCTTCACCGGCCAGGGCCTGGGTGATCACCGGCGACACCGCCGGCTCCACCGCTACCGAAAGTATCGGCTTGCCCTGGGTATTCTTGATATACCGTGAAACCCCGGTGATGGTTCCACCGGTTCCGACGCCTGCCACCAGCACGTCGACCGCGCCGTCGGTATCGTTCCAGATTTCCGGGCCGGTGGTTTTTTCGTGGATGGCCGGGTTGGCCGGGTTGTCGAATTGCGCCGGCATGAAGTACTTAGACGGGTCGCCGGCAACGATTTCACCGGCTTTCTCGATAGCGCCTTTCATGCCTTTGGCCGGCTCGGTCAACACCAGTTCGGCACCCAGTGCCTTGAGCACCTTGCGGCGTTCGATACTCATGGACGCCGGCATGGTCAGCATCAGTTTGTAGCCACGGGCGGCGGCCACGAAGGCCAGGCCGATGCCAGTATTGCCGGAGGTGGGTTCGACGATGGTCATGCCCGGCTTGAGTTTGCCGCTGCCCTCGGCATCCCAGATCATGTTCGCGCCGATCCGGCACTTGACCGAGTAACCGGGGTTGCGCCCTTCGATCTTGGCCAGGATGGTCACACCACGCGGCGCAATGCGATTGATCTGCACCAGCGGCGTGTTGCCGATGGAGTGGGCGTTGTCAGCGAAAATGCGGCTCATGGCTGGGTCCTTAACGACAGCATTGAAATAGGGCATCAAGGTAAGCCTCTTGCCCGCAGGCGTCCAGTCGGGTCGAACGTCCGCTTATCAGTGCAGTCAATGGCTTTGGATCGTCAGAGATTTGCCACCATGAAACGTCGATACAGTTGGCCCCTGCGGACCCTCATCGGCCTGATTGTGCTGCTGATAACTCCACACATCGCCTTGCCAAGCCGCAAGCCGGTTAACTTTTACGAGTGACGGTGTAGCGGCCTGTTTCTTCGGCCGCCCGTGGAACGTTCGCTTGCAACTGCAAGTAGTCCCAGCCCAGGCAGGCCAATGCCAAAGACCGGGGCACCGCTTCCCTGCCACCGCTGTAACGACTGATGCTGCGGGTACTGACCCCCAGCGCCTCGGCGGCCTGCGTGAGTGTCAGCCCGGTGCGAGCGCGCCAGTCGATGAAGATCCGGGTATTTTCGTCGGAGGCATTTTGTGCGATCGCATCCAGGTACAACGTGTCTGCACCAATCTGGATGTCCTGCTCAGACCACTCGACGCACCAGCCATCATCACCTAGAGCCGCGCCATCGAACGCGCGTCCCTGCAATGACTGCAAGCCCGGAAAGGTCAGCAGGTCACGACTCAGATCCAGAGTCAGTTGCTGACCGTCAATAAAGGTCAGCTGCAGGCGATATTCCGGTAGTGCCTGTACGGCCAGCAGCCGTGGTCGTTTCATGGGTAGCATCGTTTCCAATCCTCCAGCAATTGCGCCTGATGAGCCCTGACCCATTCCAGCGCCTCCTTGATAATCAGCAGCGGTGCCTTGCCTACCATCACTTCGACGGTTTCCAGGCTAAGCATTACATCCAGCCCGCCACCGGTCAGATGAACATGGGGCGGTGGATGATCCTTCTCTCGCAACTGAATGCGATACGTATCTCGAAATCGGTATTTAGTAGACATGCCCGGCAAGCTATCGCCAAAATGGCGATAGCTCAATACTGGCCAGCAGCCGAGACTGAGTCAAGATGTGACGCCCCATTCAGAGACTGAATAAGCCGTCTGCGTTCACAGTCGACCGGGCACCGCGTTATAGTCGGGGCTGACTCTTTTATTGCCCCCCCGCCCTGCCTCGTACAGGTCGGCGTTACCGTTCGAGGATTAGCAGATGAAGTTCGAAGGCACCCAGGCCTACGTCGCCACCGATGACCTGAAGCTGGCGGTCAACGCCGCCATCACCCTGGAGCGGCCGTTGCTGGTCAAGGGCGAACCGGGCACCGGCAAGACCATGCTCGCCGAGCAACTGGCCGAATCCTTTGGCGCCAAGCTGATCACCTGGCACATCAAGTCCACCACCAAGGCCCACCAAGGCCTGTACGAGTACGACGCGGTCAGCCGCCTGCGCGACTCGCAACTGGGCACGGAAAAGGTTCACGACGTTCGCAACTACCTGAAAAAGGGCAAGCTCTGGGAAGCTTTCGAGTCCGAAGAGCGGGTCATCCTGCTGATCGACGAAATCGACAAGGCCGACATCGAATTCCCCAACGACCTGCTGCAAGAACTCGACAAAATGGAGTTCTACGTTTACGAAATCGACGAGACCATCAAGGCCAAGAAGCGCCCGATCATCATCATTACCTCCAACAACGAGAAAGAGCTGCCGGACGCCTTCCTGCGCCGCTGCTTCTTCCACTACATCGCCTTCCCGGACCGTGTCACGATGCAGCGGATCGTCGACGTGCATTACCCGGACATCAAGAAAGACCTGGTCAGCGAAGCGCTGGACGTGTTCTTCGACGTGCGCAAGGTGCCGGGCCTGAAAAAGAAGCCTTCGACCTCCGAACTGGTGGACTGGCTGAAACTGCTGATGGCCGACAACATCGGCGAAGCGGTGCTGCGCGAGCGCGATCCGACCAAGGCCATTCCGCCGCTGGCCGGTGCTTTGGTAAAGAACGAACAGGACGTGCAACTGCTGGAGCGTCTGGCGTTCATGAGCCGTCGCGGCACCCGCTAAGAGGCTGATGCCATGCTGCTCAACCTGTTCAATGAAATGCGCGCAGCCAAGGTGCCGGTCTCGGTGCGTGAGCTGCTGGACCTGATCAACGCGCTGAAACAGCGCGTGACCTTCGCCGACATGGACGAGTTCTATTACCTGTCCCGGGCGATCCTGGTGAAGGACGAGCGGCATTTCGACAAGTTCGACCGGGCGTTCGGTGCCTACTTCAACGGCCTGGAAAAACTCGACGACCACCTGCAGGCGCTGATTCCCGAAGACTGGCTGCGCAAGGAGTTCGAACGCTCGCTGACCGATGAAGAGCGGGCGGCGATCCAGTCCCTCGGCGGCCTGGACAAGCTGATCGAAGAGTTCAAGAAACGCCTCGAGGAACAGAAGGAACGCCACGCCGGTGGCAACAAGTGGATCGGCACTGGGGGCACCAGCCCGTTCGGTTCCGGCGGCTTCAACCCGGAAGGCATTCGGGTCGGCGATGCCGGAAAGCGCCAGGGCAAGGCGGCCAAGGTCTGGGACCAGCGCGAATACAAGAACCTCGACGATTCGGTCGAGCTGGGCACCCGCAACATCAAGGTCGCCCTGCGCCGCCTGCGCAAGTTTGCCCGTCAGGGGGCAGCGGAGGAACTGGACATCGATGGCACCATCGACCACACCGCCAAGGATGCCGGCCTGCTGAACATCCAGATGCGGCCGGAGCGGCGCAACACCGTCAAGCTGTTGCTGCTGTTTGATATCGGCGGTTCGATGGATGCGCACGTGAAGATCTGCGAAGAGTTGTTCTCGGCCTGCAAGACCGAGTTCAAGCATCTGGAGTACTTCTACTTCCACAACTTCATTTATGAATCGGTGTGGAAGAACAACATGCGCCGCACCTCCGAGCGCACCTCGACCATGGACCTGCTGCACAAGTACGGTGCCGACTACAAAGTGATCTTCATCGGCGACGCCGCCATGGCACCCTACGAAATCACCCAGGCGGGCGGCAGCGTCGAGCACTGGAACGAAGAAGCCGGTTACGTGTGGATGCAGCGTTTCAAGGAGAAGTACAAGAAGCTCATCTGGATCAACCCGTATCCGAAGGACACCTGGGGCTATACCTCTTCGACCAACATTGTGCGGGATTTGATCGAGGACCAGATGTATCCGCTGACCCTTCGCGGGCTGGAGGAAGGGATGCGGTTTCTTTCCAAGTAAAAATTCGTCGCCTGTGAAGGCCTCTTCGCGAGCAAGCCCGCTCCCACATTGGATCTGTGTCGCACACAAAACCAATGTGGGAGCGGGCTTGCTCCGGGCGGCGATCCGACGAAGCTTTTAGCGGTCTGTAAGACTACGTAAATACTGGACTTGCTCGCGGTGCGCCACATCCTGCACCACCGGCCGCAACCGCACCCGCGCCCCCGGCAAGCATTGCGCCAATCGCGCCAGCGCCAACGGCGTCAACGCTCCCAGACGCGGATAACCACCAATGGTCTGCCGATCATTGAGCAACACAATCGGCTGCCCGTCGGGCGGCACCTGGACCGCACCCAACGGTATACCTTCGGAAATCATCGGTTTGCCCTGGTACTGCAGCGCCGTACCCAACAGGCGAATGCCCATCCGGTCGGCTCGGCTGTCGAGGCTCCACACGCTGTTGAACGCATCGAACAGGCTCTGCCCGCTGAACTCGCCGATCTGCGCACCAAGCACCAGATCCAGCAATGGCTCGCCGGTGAAATCCGGCACGTATTCGTTCGGCAACTCCCGCAGCAATACCAGCGAGTTCCCCGAGTAGCTCAATGACGCGCCTTTACCCAGCGCATGGCCCATTCCGTCCAGGCCACCAAGTTCCTCGCGGACCACCGTCGCGCTGCTGCCCAGCACTTTCGGTGCATCAAACCCACCCGGCGCCGCCAGATAGGCCCGGGCACCGAGCAACGGCCGGGTGAATTGCAGACGCTGGCCTTTGTGCAGCCTGAAACTGCGCCATGGCGCCAGCGCTTCGCCGTCCACCTGCGCACCAAGATCCGCTCCGGCCAAGGCCAGCACGCAATCATCCTCGGCAACGACGGTGAATCCGCCGAGGGTGATTTCGATTACCGGCGCATCCAGCCCGTTGCCCAACAGCCAGTTGGCCCAAGCCATCGAACGCCAATCGGCGGCTCCGCCCTGGGTCACGCCCAGATGCCGTACGCCGAATCGACCGGCATCCTGCAACAGGCACAGCGGCGTACTCGCTTCAATCATCAGACGGCTCATGCCTGGGCCTCCAGTGGCGTATCGTCACCGCCCAGGTTAATGAATTCGGCATGGCCGACCGCTTCGAACCGTACGGTGTCACCGGGTTGCATCAGGCTGTAGCCGTCACGGTGGCGATCGAACAATTTGGCCGGCGTGCGGCCAATCAGGTTCCAGCCCCCCGGCGACACCACCGGGTAGGCCGCCGTCTGCCGTTCGGCGATACCGACACTGCCGGCCGCGACTTTCTTGCGTGGCGTGTTCAGACGCGGCGCGGCGAGCACCTCTTCTACCAGCCCCATGAAAGCGAAGCCCGGTGCAAAACCCAGGGCAAACACCTGATATTCACGCTCGCAGTGACGACGGATCACCTCCTCCACCGCCAATCCGCTGCGCTGCGACAACAGGCTCAGCTCCGGACCGACGCTCAAGTCGTACCACACCGGCAACACATGACAGGTGCCGCGCGTACGCGCATTGGGCGACAGATCGATCAGTGCCTGGGCAATCAACTCCCGGGCCTGGGCGGGACTCAGCGCGGTCAAGTCGTAATGCACCATCAAGGTGGTGTAGGACGGCACCAGATCGATCAGATGCCCGGCGAATGCCGTGCGCAGACTTTCACTGGCCGCCAGCATCCACGGCATGTTGGTTTCGGCAATTTCATCGAACAGGCGCACCATCAGGCAATCCAGCGCCACCACTTCCACCCGCAGCTTCATGACGCGCTCTGCCGGTTCAAGGCTTCACGGATGCGTTGCACAGCAGCGACCGAACTGGCGTTGTCGCCGTGCACGCAGAGGGTGTTGGCCTGCAAATGCAGGGCACTGCCGTCACTGGCGGTGAGCGGATCGCCACGGGCGATGGTCAGCGCCTGTTCGATGATTGTTTCCGGGTCGTGATGCACCGCTCCCGGCAGCTGTCGCGACACCAGCCTGCCGGCGCTGTCATAAGCACGATCGGCAAAGGCCTCGAACCACAGGATCACACCGTATTCATCGCCCAGTTGTTGGGCGGCGCTGTTGTCGCGGGTGGCCATCAACATCAATGGCAGATTTCGGTCATAGGACGCTACCGCTTGCAGCACAGCGCGCAGTTGCGCCGGGTTGGCCATCATGTCGTTGTACATCGCACCATGGGGTTTGACGTAACTGACTCGCCCACCCTGGGCCCGGCAGATGCCGTCGAGGGCGCCGATCTGGTAATGCAGAATGTCTTGAAGTTCCTGGGTGGCATAGGCCATGGAGCGGCGGCCGAATCCCACCAGGTCCTGATAGGCCGGATGCGCGCCAACTTGCACACCGTGGCTGAGGGCCAGGCTGACGGTCTTGCGCATGATGCTCGGGTCACCGGCGTGAAAACCGCAGGCGATGTTGGCGCAATCGATGTAGGGCATGATTTCCGCGTCCAGACCCATGGTCCAGCTGCCGAAACTCTCGCCGATGTCGCAGTTCAATAGCAGGCGGCTCACGCTGAACACTCCTGTAGGCTTTTTTCTTTTTAGCTGCGGGACATATCTATAAGACAGCCCCGCAGATTATCAGTTACTGGGCGTCGAGTTGCTTGCCACGGGTTTCCGGCAGGCTCAGGGCCGCGAGGATCACCACGCCGTAGGAAACCGCCGCAAAGGCACCGATGCCTACACTCAGCGGCACGGTCTGGCTGAGCAGGCCGATCAGCAGCGGGAACAACGCCGCCAGCGCCCGGCCGATGTTGTAGCAAAAACCCTGGCCCGAACCGCGAATGCGTGTAGGGAACAACTCGGTCAGGAATGCGCCCATTCCACTGAAAATCCCCGAGGCGAAGAAGCCCAGCGGAAAGCCCAGCCACAGCATCACGCCGTTGCTGACCTGCAGTTGGGTGTACAGCAACACAATGGTGAACGAGCCCACGGCGAACAGGATGAAGTTCTTTTTACGTCCGAGGATGTCGGTCAAATAGGCGCTGATGACATAACCCACGTAGGACCCGATGATCACCATCGCCAGATAACCGCTGGTATTGAGTACGCTCAGACCGCGCTCGTTTTTCAGAAACGTCGGTAGCCAGGACGTGATCGCGTAGTAGCCGCCCAGCGCGCCGGTAGTCAGCAACGAAGCGCGTATCGTGGTGAAGAGCATGCCGGGGGCGAAGATCTCGTAGAACTTCGACGGATTGCTCGGTTCCTGTTTGGCTTTGGCTTCACGATAGATTTCCGGGTCCTTGACCAGACGGCGGACGAATATCACGAAAATCGCTGGCACGATGCCGAGGATGAACAACGCGCGCCAGGCGTCTTCCGGTGGCAACACCGAGAACAGCAGCGCATACAGAATCGCCGTCAGCCCCCAACCCAGCGCCCAGCCGGATTGCACCATGCCAACAGCCTTGCCACGGTCCTGGGCACGAATCACCTCGCCGATCAGCACCGCGCCGGCCGTCCACTCGCCGCCGAAACCGAAGCCCATCAACGTGCGGGCAATCAGCAGTTGCTCGTAGCTCTGGGCAAAGCCGCAGAGGAAGGTGAAGAAGGCAAACCACAGCACGGTCAGTTGCAGCGTGCGCACACGACCAATACGGTCGGACAGAATCCCCGCCACCCAACCACCGATGGCCGAAGCGATCAGCGTGCTGGTGTGAATCAGCCCGGCCTGGCCGGTGGTGATGCCCCACATGGCAATCAGGGTCGGCACCACGAAGCTGAGCATCTGGGTGTCCATGCCGTCCAGGCCATAGCCGATCTTGCAGCTCCAGAAGGTGCGGCGTTCCTGCTGATTGATGTTGCGATACCAGTCGAAAGGTCCCGGACGGGCCGAGGCTTTCGCAATGGAGGTGGTGTCGGGCGCACTCATGGCAAATCTCCGCGCTGATTTTATTGGTATTGTTCTGAGCCCCGACGACGCCTATCGTGGGAACCGGATGCGTCGATTTTTGGACGCGCGCCCCTGCTGCGTCCAACTAATAAAAACCCGCCTTAGACATAAGAAATCTTTATCCCATGAACCTGAAGTTTCTCGAGACCTTCGTCTGGGTCGCCCGACTCAAGAGTTTTCGCCTGACCGCCGACAAGCTCTTCACCACCCAGGCGTCGATTTCCAGCCGAATTGCAGTGCTTGAAGGCGAGCTCGGAGTAAAGCTGTTTCTGCGGGATTCGCGCGGCGTGAGCCTGACGCCCGAAGGCCTGAAAGTGCTCGATTACGCCGAGCAGATGATGGACACCATGCAGGCACTCAAGCAGTCGATCGAGACCCGTTCGAGCAAGGCCGGACGGGTGCGCATCGGCGTGATGGACACGGTAATCCACACCTGGCTCAGCCCGTTGGTGGCGCAGATGACCGATCACTACCCGCTGGTGGAAATCGAACTGGTGGCTGATACCTCGCTCAACCTCTGCGATCAGCTGCAAAAAGGCTTTCTCGACGTGATCCTGCAAACCGACCTGCTGCGCCAGGAAAGCGTGCGCAGCCTGGAACTGGCCAGCCACCCCATGGGCTGGATTGTCGCCAGCAATTCCCTGTACAACCGTGAGTATTCAGGCGTCGCCGATCTGGCGAAAGAGCGGATCATTACCTACTCGAAAAACTCTCACCCGCATCAGGAAGTGCTGGCGCTGATGCAGGCCAATGGCGTGACGGCGCCACGTCTGAACTGCGTGAACTCGGTGTCGGCGATTACCCGGCTGCTGCGCGACGGCTTTGGCATCGGCGCATTGCCGCCGGTGCTGGTGGCCGAGGAACTGGCGCGCGGTGAATTGACCTTGCTGGACATCGATCAACGACCACCGAACTTGCAGGTGGTGGTGTCGTGGCGGGTGGGCGTTGAGTGGGTCGAGGAGATTGTGGCCTTGTGTCAGCAGGTGTTGGAGGAGTATGCGCGGAAGGTGGGCGAGCGCTACATGGTCTTGAGCAAACCCCTGGCCAGCCTCTGAAAAGGAGTTCTCCATACTACAAGTAGGAATTACTATCATTTGCATTATAATTTGAAAAATGTATTCTCTGCGCGCATTCAGCTAAACCACTGTCCAGAAGGAGTCGGACTCGATGCGCGCTTACACGCAAAAACAGCAGCAATTGCTCTCAAACTGGAGCGAAGCCCTCGGCACTCCGGCCTTCCAGTCCCACCGCATCACCCTCGACCATTTGAGCAATGCCCTGGAGCCCGCCGCCCAGCGCTGCTTCCAACGCCTGATCCAGGCGCTGTTTCGCGAAGGTCTGATCAACCCCGACGCCTGCGAATACGACGACAACAATCGTTGCTGGCTGCCGCTTGGCGACGGTGCGCAGCTTTGCTTCGATCACCTGACGGGCGGAAGAATGAACAGCTGGGACGTGCGTGGCAGCATCGTCCTGCACACCCCCGACAGCCTGCCCCACAAAATCCAGTTGCCCAGCGAACTGCTCGCTCACCTCAGCACTCAGCTCAACCCGCCCGCCTCCCCGCAGGTACTGGAACGTCTGGCCCGCGAGCTGGACGATAGCTACAGCAACGACACCCTGTGCCTGGCGTTCCACCATGGATGGACCGAGCGCCTGAGAGAGCAGATCGACACCGAGCACAACGACAATCTGTTCGCCTGGCTCAAAGCCAGCCCCGACCACCAGAACCCGACGTCACTGCTCGAGCAGTGGGGCACGCTCGGCCACCCCTGGCATCCGAACTACAAGACCAAACTGGGCTTGAGCACTGCGCAGGTCATCGCTTTCTCACCAGAATTCGAAGCGAGTTTTCCGATTGTGCTGTGCGCCCTGCACCGTCAGTACGCACACGTCGAGTCACTGGCCGGCACCGCCGATTACTGGGACTGGTGGCAGGGCCACTTCCCGCAGGTCACCGAACAATTGCAGCGCCATTTGCAGCAACGGGGCCTGGAGGCAGCGGACTACCTCCCGCTGCCGTCGCACCCATGGCAAGCCAATGAAGAACTGCCCAATTCGTTCGCCGGCGAGATCGCCGACAACCTGCTGATCGTCACCGACATCGTTGCCTTCACTGGTCACCCGACCATGTCCTTCCGCACGGTCGTACCTGAGGCCAGCCGCGTTGCGCCGATGGTCAAACTGCCGGTGGCCTTGCGCCTGACCAGCGTGCAGCGCACCGTGTCGCCGCGCTCGGCCCGGATGGGTCCGCGCATCAGCCAACTGATATTGCAGATTCTCGATCATGAATCGCAGATTCAGCGCCTGCTGAACATCGTGCCGGAGCGCATCGGCGTGCACTACGCGCCACAACCGGCCAATGACGAACGGTCCCGACATGCCGCCGTGCTGTACCGCGACAACCCGCTGACCCTGCTGCAAGAAGGCGAACTGGCCGTGCCGGTCGGCAGCCTGTTCGCCGTCAACGAATTCGAACAACCGTTGCTGCGTGACTGGGTGCAACTGGCTCAGGGCCGTGACGACAGCGAGGCCATGCTGGCGTTCTTCGATGATTACCTGTCGATTGCCGTCCCGAGCCTGCTGGGCATCTACCTGATGTATGGCGTGGCGTTCGAAGCGCACCAGCAAAACAGCTTCATGGTGATGGGCGCTGACGGGCAGTTGAATCGGCTGCTGCTGCGTGACTTCGGCGACATTCGCATTGATCGCAAAACCCTGCACGCCAAGGGCCTGGATATCCAGTTGCACGATCCGAAAATGACCCTGTACGACGACGCCGGTTTTGTCCGCGACAAGCTCCTGCACACCACGTTCATGTGCCACCTCGGTGAGTTGACGTTGCTCTGCGCCCGCCACTGGAATGTGCCGGAAAATAGCCTTTGGGAGCGCTTGGCTACGCACGTTCAACAGTGCTTCGAGAGCGTGCGCGAGCACGTCGAACCGGCACGCTGGGAAAGCGAGCGTCAGGCCCTGCTGGAACAGGATTGGCCGGCCAAATCGTTCATGCGCATGCGCTTGCACGACAGCCACGCCGACATCGTCGGACGCCTGAGTAATCCGCTGCGAACCAACGCCGATGCTCGCTGATAGCCGTGCGTTGCGACTGCTGATCGTCATCCAGTTTGTCTCCATGGGTGCCATGGAAATGAGCGGCCCGTTCTGGCCCTTGCAGATCCAGCATCTGCTTGGGCCAGAGGGTGCCGGCTACACCGCGCTGCTTTCGGCGCTGGTGTATGCCGGCCCGATGCTGGCGGCCATGCTGCTGACGCCCGCGTGGGGGCGGTTGGGTGATCGCACCGGGCACAAGCCGATGATCGTTCGGGCGTTGCTGGCACTTGCGCTGTGCCAAGGGCTGGCGGCGATTACCCTCGACCCGTGGCTGCTGGTGGGCATTCGCGTGATGCAAGGCGCATTGGCCGGATTTCTCGCCGCCGCGCAAGCCTATGCCCTGGCCTGTTGCGACAGTTCCCGGCGCGGTCACACCCTGGCCCGTCTGCAATCGGCGACCGCCGTCGGCTCGTTGATCGGCCCGGTACTGGGCGGCTGGCTGATGGACATCTCGGGGTTTGCCTTGCTCTGTTATGGCGCGTCGGCGATTTGCCTGCTGTGTGCACTGGGGAGCTTTTTCCTGCCGGCCGACAAGGCGCGAGCCTCGACGAAGAAACCGGTTGCGCCGGTGGCCCTGCCTAAAGGCTGGCTCGGTGGAATCCTGTTGGTGATCGTGTTGATTCAAGCCGCGAAGATGATGCCGCAACCCTTCTACGCGCTGTACGTCGCCGACATTCTGCACGCACCGGGCTGGCTGATCGGCGCTACTTACGCGGCGAGTGCAGCGACCCTGGCCATCTCCGCCCCGCTGTGGGGGCGTCTGTTCGACCGCTGGCAGCCGGCTTACACCTTGCGTGTCATCGAAGGCGTTGCCTGGCTCTGCGCCCTGACGCTCGCGGCCACGGCACTGGCTAACGAATGGCTGGGTTTTCTCGTCAGCCGGTTGGTCTGGGGCATCTGGCAAGGCGCACTGCTCCCCGTCGCCTATGCGCTGATCGCCAACACCGTGTCTTCAAGCCAGCAGGGCTTTGCCCTCGGCCTGGGCAACAGCGCGGCCAAGGCTGGCGCTCTGCTCGGTGCCGTCCTCGGCGGGATCGGCATGGGGCTGGTCGGGCTGGCCCACAGTTTCTGGCTGGTGGCGCTGACCTATGCACTGGCCGCCATCGGGATCCGTTGGGTGCGCTCATTCACCTCCACCCCTGCCCCCGCAATCTTGTCTACCCACACTTATCACGACTAAAAAAAGACTAACTCATGACCCGAACCAAACTTTCTTTGATGATTCCGCTACTCGGCTCCTTCAGCGCCCAGGCCTGGGCCGAGGACACCGACCAGCAACCCGGCACATTGAACATGCAGGCCACCGTCGTTTCCGCGACGCGCAGCGAAGCGACCATTGCCTCGATTCCAGGCTCGGTCCAAGTGATCGACGAACAACAGATCCGCCAACAGAGTGGCGCCGGGCGTCGGGTCTCCGACATTCTGGGGCAACTGGTTCCCGGTCTGGCGCCGTCCAGCGGCGGGATGAGCAACTTCGGCCAGACCCTGCGCGGGCGCAACATGCTGGTGTTGATCGACGGCGTGTCGCAGAACGCCACGCGGGACAACTTCCGCCAGCTCAACAGCATCGCACCGGCCAGTATCGAACGCATCGAGGTGGTTTCCGGCGCCAGCAGCATTTATGGCGCCGGCGCTTCGGGCGGCATCATCAACATCATCACCAAGCGCAACCAGGGTCAGGACCTTGCCTACAGCAGCAAACTGGGCCTGACCACCGGCAACAACCTCAACAGCAAGGGTTTCGCCTACGAGGCCTTTCAGAGTGCGACCGGGCGCAAGGATGCCCTGGACTGGTACGTGTCCGCCGACCTGACCCAGCGCAACGATCAGTACGACGGCAACGGCAATCGCATCCCTCAGGACACATCCCAGGGCAGCAACATGGACACCGACACCTATGACCTGCAAGGTCGTTTCGGTTACGAACTGGATGCCGATAAAAAACTCAGCCTGTCGCTGCAGGACTACAAGGACCAGCAGGACACTGACTTCACAAAAGACCCGAAAAACCTGCAAGAGGCCGTGGCGGTCAAAGGACTGAAACTCGACGACCAGCCCTACACCCATAACCAGGCGGCCAACCTCAACTACACCGACAACGACTTCTACGGCCAGGGCCTGCAACTGGAAAGCTACTGGCGCCGGGCCGATGCGCTGTTCTTCCCGGACCTGTCGCGGGGCAAGGCCGGGATCGCCGACAACAACAGCGTGCAGGATGTTTACGGCCTGCGTGCGGCCATCGACACGCCGTTGCCGGCCATCGGCAGCGCCACGGGCAACCTGGTCTGGGGCGCCGACTATGATCACGAACGCTCCCGCCAGCGCGGTGACCAATACACCCTCAAAGGGCTGACCTACACCAAGACTGGCACCACTTACGAGATGGGCCCGGATATCGAAACCACCACCAAGGCACTGTTCGGGCAGATGTCCTGGGACATCGGAGACTGGACCTTGCGTGGCGGTGTGCGCCGCGAATGGATCGAAAGCGAGGTCTCCGACAGCATCGCTTACGGTCAGATCGTCCAGACCGGCGTACGCGCCATCCTGCCCGGTGACACCCTCAAGTACGATGCAACGCTCTATAACCTGGGCGCGGTCTATCACCTGAGTGAACATCAGGACGTCTTCGCCAATTACAGCCAGGGGTTTTCGCTGCCGGACATCCAGCGCTTTTTGCGTGACGTGAACAGCACCTTCGACATCCAGAGCCTCAACGCCCAGGCCATCAAGGTCGACAGCTACGAGCTGGGCTGGCGCGGTGACTGGGACCGATGGCAGGCCGACGTCACCGTCTATGAAAACACCTCGGACGTGACTCAGTTCTACGATGCCAATAACCGTGTCTTGCGTCTGATCAACCAGAAGGAGCGGGTTCGCGGCATCGAAAACAGCCTGACCTACCTCGCGACCGATCACTGGTCGGTGGGTGGCACCTATGCCTGGGCCAAAGGCGAGACCGAGCAGAACGGGAAATGGATCGATCTGCCGGCGACACGCATTTCACCGGCCAAAACCACGCTGTTCGTCGGCTACGCCGAAGACGACTACACCCTGCGCCTGCAAGGCATGCACCTGGCCAGTTACGACGCTGCCGCCAAGGACAACAACGGGCGCGACATCGAAGGCTATACGCTGGTGGACCTGCTCGGCTCCGTGTACTTGCCGGTCGGTCGTCTGGAAGGCGGGGTGTACAACCTGACCAACCGCACGTACGTCAACCTGTTCGCCCAGGCCAACGCCAGAGCGCCATTCCCCAACGCCGAAGGCCGTACCTTGAGCATGACCTATTCGATTGATTGGTAATCAAGCAAGGAGCCGGCTTGCCGGCTCCTTGACGTTCGACGGTGTTACAAGCCGCGCAAATCCCGCTCTTCGATCGGCCGGCTCTGGCGCAGACGCTTGCCGCCCAACACCACCCAGTCGATCAGACGGAACAGGCACTCGATCCCGAACGACAGCAGCAACGCGCCGCTCATGCCCCAAACCATCGCTTCGGGCGTCAACAGGATCTGGTAGCTGTAGCCATTCCAGGTTTCCTTGCGGATGTCCGGATCAGCAGCCAGCACCACTTGCAGGAAGCGGATGTACCACGGGCCTTGCATTGCCTGAAACTGCTTGTCCAACGCCACCTGGCGGGTCAGCAGGTTACTCAGGCTGTCGGCATCGCTGCGAAAGATCGGGTCTTCGCTGGCGCGGTAGTGGGCCACCAGAGCTTGCATGTCACCCTTGAAGAACTGATTGGCGGTGTTCTGGAACCCGCTCAACCCGGCTTGCGCCTCGATCAGATGCGCCTCGACCCGCTTGGCGTAATCGCTGATGAAGCCCGACACCTGGACACCGATCAACAGGCCCGCCGCAAACAACACCAGCCGTAGATAACTGAGCAACATGGGGGGTTGAATCCTTATGAGGTCTGGCCCTGGCTGACGCATTCGCCGCGTCGCCACAGGCTCCATTGACCCGGTTCGTAACGGGTCCAGGTTTCGTTTTCGGTCAGGGGTTCGGTGGCGATGACGGTCACCACATCGTTCGGTGTGGTTTCGGCCTGAAAGTCGACGATCACGTCGACATCTTTCAAGCGCGCCGGGCCAAACGGTGCGCGACGGGTAATTTGCGCCAGTTTGGTCGAGCAATAGCAGAACAGCCAGTCGCCGTCGCTGAGCAGGCAGTTGAATACGCCTTTGCTGCGGTATTCGGCACAAGCGGCCACCAGATCCGGCAGCAACACTTCGACCTCGACTGGCTCGGGGAACGCCGCACGCACGCGGTTGAGCAAATCGCAGAACGCCGCTTCGCTGTCGGTGTCGCCGACCGGGCGATAGAAACTGGCCGCAGGCTGGAAATCCGCCAACTGGCCGTTATGGGCGAAACACCAGTTGCGCCCCCACAGCTCACGAACGAACGGATGCGTGTTGGACAGGCAGACCTTGCCGACGTTGGCCTGACGGATGTGCCCGATCACCACTTCGCTCTTGATCGGATAGCGCTGCACCAGGTTCGCGACTTCCGACTCGCAGCTCGCCGCCGGGTCCTGGAACAGCCGCAGTCCACGGCCTTCATAGAAGGCAATGCCCCAGCCATCGCGGTGCGGGCCGGTGCGTCCGCCGCGCTGCATCAGACCGGTGAAGCTGAACACGATATCGGTCGGGACATTGGCGCTCATGCCCAATAACTCACACATGCTCGGACTCTCGCTCAATCGCAGGGGCAAGGTTACAGACGGGGTTCGACTCGCATCCGCTGAGGATTGCTCGGCACGGGAGGACGACCGTAACGATCATCGCCGGCACCGCCGAACGGTTGATCATCCTCAGGCTCGTCAGCGCGGACGGCAGCTTTGGTGGCAGCCTCACGTTCCTTGCGGGCGTTGGAGGCGCGTTCGATGGGGAAACGGATCGCCACCAGCACCAGATAGAGGCCGAACGCGATCATGCCGTACATGAACAGATCGGAAATCGCCCGCCAGGCGTTGTTGCCGACCTTGAACAACAGGTCGAGCGCGGTAATGGCGACAGCCGGTGCGACTTTGTCCTTCACCGGGTCGATGATGGTCGGGCTGAACAGCAGCACGGCCATCGCCAGACGTAGCGGCTCGCGTAGCCAACGCCACATCCAGCGGGTCAAGCGCATCCACACCAACAGGCAGCCCAAAGCGGCGAAGGCGTAGAGGCCCCAAGCGATCAGATAGTCGTTCTCGGTCATGGTGTCCATGGCAAGGCAGGCAAAGAGGCGCTTATGATAACGGCTTTTCGCCCATCAGGCTGCATCAATGCCTGACTGTTGGGCGCTATCCATGTTACCAGCCCCTATTCCGTACACTGTTCGAGAGCCCTTCATGCCCCTATCCGCCAACACTCACGACGCTCCGATTGCCCGCATGGCTGATGGCTCCGACCCGTATGCCTGGCTGCAAGAGCGCGACACCGAAGCAGTGCTCGACTACCTGAAAGCCGAAAACAGATATCAGGAAGCGCAAACCGCCGACCAGGCCGGGATGCGTGAAACCCTGTTCGAAGAGATCAAGGGGCGGATTCTCGAGACCGATCTGTCCCTGCCCTCACCGTGGGGACCGTATCTGTATTACACCCGCACCACGGCGGGCGATGAGTACGCCCGGCACTACCGCTGCCCGCGCCCGGCCGATGACAGCCTGACCCTCGACGAAAGCCGCGAACAACTGCTGCTGGACCCGAACGAACTGGCCAACGGCGGTTTCTTTTCCCTGGGTGCGTTCAGCATCAGCCCGGACCACCAGCGCCTGGCCTACAGCATCGACTCCAGCGGCGACGAGATTTACGCGCTGTTCGTGAAGGAATTGTCGGACGGACGTGTCAGCGAACTGGAATTCCAAGACTGCGACGGCAGCATGACCTGGGCCAACGACAGCCTGACGCTGTTCTTTGGCGAACTGGATGACACCCATCGCCCGCACAAGCTGTATCGCTATCGCCTGGACGGCACGGCGGCCGAAGAAGTGTTCCATGAGCCGGACGGGCGCTTCTTCATGCATTGCTACCGTTCAAGCTCCGAGCAGCAATTGCTGCTGTCCGTGGGCAGCAAGACCACCAGCGAAGCCTGGGTCCTCGACGCCAACCAGCCGCAGCAAGCCTTTACCTGCATCGCGCCACGGGTCGAGGAGCATGAGTACGACGTTGATCACGGCGTACTCGACGGTCAATGGACCTGGTTCATTCGCAGCAACCGTGACGGCATCAATTTCGCCTTGTGCACCGCTGTCGATACCGGCGCCGCGCCGACCGAAGCCGACTGGCAGAACCTGATCCCCCACAGCGACACGGTGATGATCGACGGCATCAGCCTGAACACCCGGGCCATGACTCTCAGCCTGCGGGTCGGCGGCTTGCCGGTCATCGAAGTTCACCCACAAGGCCTGGCGCCTTATCGCGTGCAACTGCCAGACGCAGCCTATAGCCTGCACGTACAAAACAGCCTGGAATTCGAAAGCGACCGGATTCGCCTGCGCTACGAAGCGTTGAACCGTCCGGCGCAAATCCGCCAGCTTGAACTGGCGACCGGCGAGCAGAAAGTCCTCAAGCAAACCCCGGTGCTCGGCCCGTTCGATGCCGACGCCTACGTCAGCCAGCGCCTGTGGGCCACCGCGCCGGACGGCACGCAAGTGCCCATCAGCCTGGTGATCAAACGCGCAGACCTGGGCAAACCCGTGCCGCTGTACCTCTACGGCTATGGCGCCTATGGCGAAAGCCTCGACCCGTGGTTTTCCCATGCGCGCCTGAGCCTGCTGGATCGCGGCATGGCATTTGCCATTGCCCACGTGCGTGGCGGCGGCGAACTGGGGGAAGCCTGGTATCGCGCCGGCAAGCAGGAGCACAAGCACAACACCTTCAGCGACTTTATCGCCTGCGCCGAACACCTGATCGCCCTGGGCTTCACCACTGCACCGCAGTTGGCGATCAGTGGCGGCAGCGCCGGTGGCTTGCTGATCGGCGCGGTGCTCAATCAACGGCCAGAGTTGTTTGGCGCCGCCATCGCCGAAGTACCGTTCGTCGACGTACTCAACACCATGCTCGACCCTGACCTGCCATTGACCGTCACGGAATACGACGAGTGGGGCAACCCTGAAGAACCGGACGTCCATGATCGGATCAAGGCCTACGCCCCGTACGAAAACGTCACCGCACAAGCTTATCCGGCGACCCTGGTGATCGCCGGCTACAACGATAGCCGCGTGCAGTATTGGGAGGCGGCCAAGTGGGTGGCGAAATTGCGCGCGACCAAGACCGACAGCAATCCCCTGCTGCTCAAGACCGAACTGGGTGCCGGGCATGGAGGGATGAGCGGTCGATATCAGGGATTGCGTGACGTAGCACTCGAATATGCATTTTTGTTCAAGGTATTGGGTATTGCCTGAGGAACCTGGCGCGGTGTGCCTGTCTTAATTGCGCACACCGCTAGCCGATACAACACAATACCCATGTGGGAGCGGGCTTGCTCGCGAAGGGGCCGTAACATTCAGCAGAGATGTTGACTGACACACCGCCTTCGCGAGCAAGCCAGCTCCCACAGGGGATTTGCGGTGAATTCGAGTCAGCAACAATCCCAAAAAAGACCGTGACGACATGTCTGAATCAACCTTTCTGAACAACGAAATTCGCGACTGGCTGATGGATTGCGGCCTGTTCAATCAACTGCTGCCGGCGGACTTCGCCGCGGCTTCGGGCTACTTCAGCATCAGCACTGTTGCCCAGGGCGAGGAGATCTTCCAGGAGGGCGATGCGGGCAGTTTCATGTGCATCATCCACACCGGTCAGGTGGCGGTGCAGAAAACCACCGCTGACGGGCAACGAGTCACCATCGCCACGTTGCGCAGCGGCCGCTCGTTCGGCGAAATGGCCGTGCTTGATGGCGAACGACGCTCGGCAAGTTGCGTGGCCGCAAGCAATTGCCAGTTGCTCAACCTGGGCAAGGATTCGCTGGAAAAGATGCTCAACGACGCACCGAAAATCGCCGCCAAGATCATCCGCGCCCTCGCCGTATCCCTTTCCAAACGCCTGCGCATGGCCGACGGCCAACTGCTCTCGCAGCAGGTCTAGCCGCCCGGCGACTTGGGTTTCGGCGGATTGGGCTCCAGCCCCGGCACGGGCTGGTCCTTGGTCGGCGGGCTCGGCATTTCAATCGGCACCAACGGCGGACCGCTACTGCCGGGGCCGACTTTAGGCAAAGGCGCCGGGCTGATCTGCGGGTACGGTGTGGGCGTCGCCGTGCCGGGCGAGCCGGGCATCGGCGCGGGGCTGACGGGAATCGATTGCAGCTGTTGAGCCTGCACTGCAGTTATCGAGAGCGCGGCCAGGGCAATGACCGTTAGAATGGTGCGCTTCATCAATGGCTCCGTTGGCCTTGTCGTCATAAACAGGCTACTCCCAACTGCGTCTGTTTGCCCTCCCGAGTTCTGCCAATTTTCTTCAAGTGAGCCCCATGAAACGTTTCGTTCTGCTGGACACCACCCCCATTCCTGAAAACGGCGGTGCCCTGTGCCTGTTCGAATACGGCGAGGATTTCGTCATCAAGATCCAGGGTGGCGATGGCGGACAATTGATGAACACGCGCATGCACGGTTCCGAAGATGCCCTGGCCGAGATCCCGTGTCGCAAGGTCGCCGGTCGGCCGAATTCGCGGGTACTCATCGGCGGCCTGGGCATGGGCTTCACCCTCGCTTCGGCGCTCAAGCACCTGGGCAAGACCGCCGAAGTGGTGGTTGCTGAATTAGTGCCTGGCGTTGTGGAATGGAATCGCGGGCCACTCGGCGAGAAAGCCGGAAACCCGCTTCAAGACCCGCGGACCGTGATTCGCATGGAAGACGTGGCCAAAGTCCTGCAAGCCGAACCCCAGGGTTTCGATGCGATCATGCTCGACGTCGACAACGGCCCCGAAGGCCTGACCCAGAAAGCCAATAGCTGGCTGTACTCTGCCGGCGGCCTGAGCGCCTGCGCCAAGGCCCTGAGACCAAAAGGTGTGCTGGCCGTGTGGTCGGCCAGCGCTGACCGGCAGTTTTCCGACAAACTGAAGAAGGCTGGTTTCAAGGCCGAGGAAGTGCAGGTCTTCGCCCACGGCAACAAGGGCACCCGCCACACCATCTGGATTGCCGAGAAGCTCAAGGGCTGAGCTAAACTTCGCTTAATACCGTCATTAGTCATTTTACAAAGGTGAACCCATGAGTTCGTCCACCCCAACCAACACTTCGAAACTGGATCGCATCCTCGCCGACAACCAGCGCGACAAGGAAATGGGCTACCGCGACAAGGCCCTGAAGATGTACCCGCACGTCTGTGGCCGCTGCGCCCGTGAGTTCTCCGGCAAGCGCCTGAGCGAACTGACCGTGCACCACCGCGACCACAACCACGACAACAACCCGCAGGACGGCTCGAACTGGGAGCTGTTGTGCCTGTACTGCCACGATAACGAGCACTCGCGTTATACCGACCAGCAGTATTTCGACGAAGGCTCGCTGAGCACGCCGAAAATCGCCAAGGCCACGCACAACCCGTTTGCCGCATTGGCGGGGTTGATGAAAAAAGAAGATTAATAATCTTCAGTGCCTGAACCGGCCTCTTCGTCGGATCGCCGCCCGGACCAAGCCCGCTCCCACAGGTTCTCGGGTGTACACAAAATTTGTGTACGACAGAGACCTCTGTGGGAGCGGGCTTGCCCGCGATAGCAATCGCTCAGACACCACCAATCTCAAACCGAACACCCCCGCCCCAATCCCCGTATAATCGCGCTTTTTTCCCGAAAGGCACCCCGCTCGTGGCAGACAAACGGTACAGCTGCATTGGTTTGTATAACCCCAAATCACCGGAGAACGTCGGTTCGGTGATGCGCGCCGCTGGCTGTTACGGCGTGGCGTCGGTGTTCTACACCGGCAAGCGCTATGAGCGCGCCGCCGACTTCGTCACCGATACCAAGCGCGTGCACTACGACATCCCGCTGATCGGCATCGACGACCTGAAGAAAATCCTGCCCCTCAATTGTGTGCCCGTCGCCGTGGAACTGGTCGAGGGCGCTCGCCCGCTGCCGGAATACACCCACCCGGATCGCGCGCTCTACATCTTCGGCCCGGAAGACGGATCGCTGGATAAAGAGATTCGCGACTGGTGCGAAGACGTGGTCTACATTCCGACCACCGGTTGCATGAACCTGGCCGCCACGGTCAACGTCGTGCTCTACGATCGCATGTCCAAGGGGCTCAATACCCGCTCCGGGCCAAAATTCCGCTGAATCGCCGCACATCCGATTGAACAAGCTGCCCGCCCAGGCTGTCAGCTTGACTATCGATCACCGAAGCCTGGAGAGACAGACCATGAGCGAACTCAAACGCGTCGAGCGTATCGAATCCACCCCGTTCCAGAGCCCGTCCGAGCAGAACGTGCAGGGATGGGAACGTATTGGCTCCCTGGCCGGCGGCGTGGTGATGGTGGGCAAGGGGCTGCGGCGTGGCGGCATCTTTGGCCTGGTCCAGGTGGCCATCGGCGGCGTGGCCCTGGCCCGTGGTATTACCGGCCACAGCTCGGCGAAAAGCCTGCTGGAGAAAGGCCGTCAGGACATGAACAACGTGCGGGCGAAAATCCAGCGGGCGGGTGAGGAGCTGAGTCAGATGAAGGCCAATGCCGAGGCGGCGACCAAAACCGCCACCGTTACCGGCAATGATTCCTTGAAGTCGCCGAAAGCCGGGGTTTGAATCGGGATTTGCGCTGAAGCCACTGGCCTCTTCGCGAGCAAGCCCGCTCCCACATTGGTTTAGTGTCTGGCACAGATCAATTGTGGGAGCGGGCTTGCTCGCGAATGGCGGTATTACTGAATCAACTCGGTACTGAGCACTTTTGAAGAACCTCCGATCACGCTCTCGCTGAGCTGAACAAACGCCTGGGTATCGATATCCCCCAGCCGCATCGCCCCGCGCAACACGTCGTCCAGCGAACGCTTGTTGTGGGTTTTCAGGCGAATCTCGCGATCCAGTTCCTGTAGCAACACCACCGCCCTGGCCACCTGCGCCGGGCTGACCTGCTCACCGCGCAGCGTGGTGACTTTCTGGCTGTTCCTGACCAGTTTGCCGTGCAGGTTCTCGTAGCGCTCATCGCTCATGCCGCCCGCCCGACGCACCAGTTCGATGGCGTAATACTCGGCAAAGCCTTCGCTGATCCAGTCACTGCGCTGCTTGCCGTTGATCCGCCCGAACATCTGGGCCAACTCGCGGACCAGGGCACTGGTGCCGCTTTCGCTGACCAACGGCAGGCGACTGTTGAGGTAGATCGACTCGTGCGCCGACCGGCTGCCACGCCACATTGGGTCATTGGCCCCGACGATCAGCAGTTTGCCCGGGTGTCGCGGATACAGCGCCTGCACTTGCGGCCAGACGAAGGTCAGCAGCGTCAGCACATCCATACGGCGCATGCCCTGCCCCAGCGGCGAGGCTACGGTGACTTCGGTCTCGCCCAGACGAGTGCGGCGGCTGCCGAGCTGGCCAGCGAGCATCCAGCCCGTGGGCCGGTCGAACAGTCGGGAAGGATTATCGATACGGAATTTATTCGGGCCGATTCGTGGCCACGCGGTTTCAACGCTTTTCCAGCCACCGGGCAGCTCGAATTCGAGGCGTGCAATCAGCTCGATGCCGTCCTGCTGATCGAGTCTGGCAGACGGCACCAGATCGTCGCCGCGCATCAACGCCCAGTTTGGCGTCATGCGCGCGTCGAAGCTGCCGCTTTTGCGCCCGTGACTGATGTTCACCCGGTAGGTCAGGCTGGCCTTGTCGGCAGCCGGACGCCAGACACCGCGCGCCGCTTTGCCGGGGGTTAGTTGCCATTGGCCATCAGCCTTGAAATCGCTGTAGTGGCTGCCGTCGCCGAGGTCGAAATCCAGGCTGCGTACCGCCGAGCCCTGGGCGAGCGTCAGGCGTACTTCGGCCTGATCGCTCTGCGGCAGCAGGCGCACGTGGTAATCCAGATTGACCTTGTTCGCAGCCCATACGGGCGAATTCACGGCCAGTAATCCAACGATCCACGCCTGCCGCCATCCCACAGCCATACACACTCCTTCGTGAAATGCTGAACCTCAGGCCATCAGCCTGCGCGGAAAATCAGGTGATCTTCCCAGTCATCTTCCGGCACGCTGCCTTCGGCGAGCATGCGCCCGGACTGGGAAATCCGCTCGTGATGAACGGCATCGCGATCACCGCACACCAGGTGATGCCACAACGGCAGGTCCTTGCCTTCGCTGACCAGGCGATAGCCGCAAGTCGGTGGCAGCCATTTGAATTCGTCGGCCTTGCCCGGCGTGAGCTGGATACAGTCCGGCACGGAGTCACGACGGTTGGGATAGTCCTTGCACTGGCAGGTTTTCAGATCCAGCAACTTGCAGGCGATGCGCGTGTAATAGACGCTGTTGTCGTCTTCGTCTTCAAGCTTTTGCAGGCAGCACAATCCACAGCCGTCGCACAGCGACTCCCATTCCTCCTGATCGAGTTGATCGAGGGTTTTGCGTATCCAGAACGGTTCTACTTTGGCGGCCATGGTTCGAGCATCGACATCAGGTGGTGAAAAGGCCGCCAGTCTAGTGCCCGAAGCTCCTTGGGCCAAGCATTGGCGACTGTCGGTAGAACGGGCTTGTCAGTTTTTGCGCTGCCAAGTAGGGTTTTGCGTCGCTCCCACTTTCAAACGTAGCAAGGAATCTCTTGATGAGTGCCAACCCACGCGTTGCCGATTACGCCATTCACCCTCAGTTCACCGATCGCTGGTCGCCCCGCGCCTTCACTGGCGAAACGATTCCAGAGGAAACCCTGCTGAGCTTCTTCGAAGCCGCCCGCTGGGCACCCTCGGCCTACAACTCGCAACCCTGGCGCTTCCTTTACGCACGTCGCGACACGCCGAACTGGGAGCGTTACCTGGGCCTGCTGAACGAATTCAACCGCAGCTGGGCGCAACATGCGTCGGCCCTGGTGATCGTGATTTCGAAAACCACCTTCGCCGTGCCTGGCGCCACCGAAGAAACCCCGGCCCTGTGGCACACCTTCGACACAGGTTCCGCCTGGGGTCACCTGGCCTTGCAAGCGAGCCTGAGCGGCTGGCACACCCACGGCATGGCCGGCTTCGACCAGGAGCTGACCCGCAAGGAGCTGAACATTCCTGAAGGCTACGCCCTGCACGCCGCCGTCGCGGTGGGCAAGCTGGGGGACAAGGCAAGCCTGGCGGATTACCTGCAAGCCCGAGAAGAACCGAGCCCGCGTCGTCCATTGAGCGAGTTGGCGGCTGAAGGTGATTTCACCCTCTAAGCCACATTTTTGATTGGGGCGGTATCAATACCCGCGATCGAAATCCACTTCCCCACGCAACGCTTCTCCCACCTGATACGCCCGCAGGTTCTCGACAAACAGCTTCACCATCATCGAAGGCGAAGTCGGTGCCGAGCTGTGGCCGGTCAGCAGCAGGCCCCAGGCCGTCCAGAACGGATGACGCTGGGGCAAGGGTTCCTGACGGCACACGTCGATCACCGCGCCCGCCAGATGCCCTTCTTTCAAGGCTTCCACCAGATCCGCATCGACCACCGCCACACCGCGCCCGGCGTTGATGAACAACCCGGTCGGCTTGAAATGCTTGAACAGCGCCGCGTCGTAGATATCGTGGGTTTCCGGCGTGTTCGGCAGCAGATTGACCACGTAATCGACTTCACCGACCAGCCGCGGCAAATCCGCCAGTGAACCGACTTCGATAAACGGCGCCTGTTCCCGCGCACTGCTGGCAACGCCATACAACTCGACGCCGAACGGCACGAGGAACTGCGCGACACTTTGGCCGATATCACCTGTGCCGACGATCAGCACCTTACGCCCCGCCAGGCTCTGGCCATGGCGGCTGTCCCATTTGCGCTCGACCTGGCTGACCAGTCGCGCCAGCACTTCACGTTCGTGACCGAGCATGTACGTGAGCACGTACTCGGCCATGACCTGGCCGAAGATTCCGACCGCACGGGTCAGCCGATAGTGCCGCGGCAAGCCATCGGCCAGCAGCGGCGTAATACCGGCCCAGGTCGATTGAAGCCATTGCGGTTGATGGCCCTGGCGTAACAGGGTCGCCAGCAAATCAGGCTGGCCGAGCCACACCGGACAATCGGCGGCCTGGCTGGCCAGTTCGGCGGAATCACCACTGGTCAGCACCTCCAGTTCCGGTGCCGCCTCGCGCAACAGTTGGGCGTACACGGGATGGTCGTGTTCAGCAATCAGGACGCGCATGCTTCAAACCTTTCAAAAACGGTGCAGACGGCCGCCGACGGAGCAGTGCTCCGTCGATGCTGCCATCGCTAAAATCAATCAGTGTTTCATAACCACTCTGAACAGAGCCTGTCTGCCGCTCACATCGGATCGTTGCGACGCAACAGTTCTTCCGGCAAGTGCTCGATGTACTCGTCTTCGGCAGGTGGCATTTGCAGGTGATAACCCTGTTTTTCGAGGTTTTCCAGCACGACTGTGATGTCCTCGCGCGACAGTTTGCGCTCGGGGCTCAGCACCAGGTCGAACGCGTGGATGGCCTTGCCGAAGGCTGCCATCAGGGGATCCGGCACGCGTTCCAGAGCATCGCTCTTGAGCACATACAGGTACATTTCGTTTCTCTTCGAGCTGCGGTAGATGGAACAAATACGTTTCAAGGCTGTTCTCCGGCGGTGGCCAGGCTGTCGAGCAGCGCCTGGCCCATCAATTCGCGGCGCCAGCCACGCAGCGAATCAGGCAATTGGTAGGGACCATTGGGGAAGCCGCTCTTGAGCAGCGCTTCCAGGGTTTTCTTGCGCAGCATCAGTTCCGGCGCGATGTTCAGGCGCTCGGCTTCGGCCTGGCCGATGGCTTTCATCTGCTTGAGTAGAACGGCAGCGTCCACCGGCAACGGCTCCGGCACGGCTAGCGGCCATTGATCTGGCGACACACTGCCAGAGCGCTTGATCAGATCAAGCAGAAACTGGCCGTCCTGACGCACGGTACGCGGGTGCATGTCTTCGATTTTCGCCAGGGCGCCGAGGTTATCCGGTTGCGTACGCGCCAGCGGCCACAACGAATGCTCGCGGATAATCCGGTTGCGCGGCAGGTCGCGGACCCGGGCTTCCTTTTCACGCCAGGCGCAGAGCTCACGCAAAACGGCGAGTTGAGCGCGGGACAGCTTCCAGGCCAGCTTGGCATCGCGATAGACCTCGTACGGGTCGATCTCGCGGCGCAGGTTGGCCACCAGTTCGGCGCCGTCTTCCAGGACCCAGACGTATTTGTCGTCAGACAGCTTTGGACGCAGCTTTACGAAGACCTCAGCCAAATGCACGGCATCTTCGGCGGCATAGCTGATCTGGGTTTCGGAAAGCGGACGTTGCAGCCAGTCGGAACGGGTTTCACCCTTGGGCAGGTCGATGCCGAGCACTTCCTGCACCAGCCGCGAATAACCCATGGAAAAACCGAGGTTCAGGTAAGCGGCAGCCAATTGCGTATCGAACAGTGGCGCCGGCAGGCTGCCGGTCAGGCGTAGCAGGACTTCGAGGTCTTCGCTGCACGCGTGGACAACTTTGAGCACCGCCGGGTTTTCCAGCAACGCGGCCAATGGCTGCCAGTTGTCGATGGTCAGCGGGTCGATCAGATAGGCGCGAACGCCATCACCGATCTGCAGCAGGCCGGCGATTGGGTAGAAGGTGTCGACCCGCATGAATTCGGTGTCGAGGGCAACGAATGGCAACTGTTGCCACTCGGCGCACAACCGTCCGAGGCTATCGTTGTCGCGAATCCAGTGAATATCGATGGCCACACGGCTCTCCCTTGAAGAATGGCGCGCAGTATATATCGCCCCCGGCGATTTCCGCGCATCCACTGAACAAGAGCGTTAGCGAAAATTACTGCGTGACATACAGAATAGTCCTACAAAGTCGGGCTAGCTGGTCTTACCCAGCACATAGACCCGCATCCGCGCACAACCGGGGAAAAAGTCCTGATGGCTGAGCAAACGGAAACCCGCCTGCCTGAATTCGCTTTCCACCTCGGTCTTGCTCGGTAACGGCCCTTCCACACCCGAGCGCGCGGCCTTGAAAAGACCGTCGAGGCGCACCGCGACAATCACCGTATCGCGACTGACCCGGTAAAACTCGCCAAGCATCGCCAGACGATGTTCCGGGTTGGTGAGGTGCTGAAACAGTTGCATGCAAAAAATGCAGTCAACCGCGTTCTCCGACAAGCCAATCGAGAACGCAGAGCTTTGAAAGGTTTTGACCCGCTTCAACAAACTCTGCGGGTGATGTGTACGGGAATGATCGAGGATGTCTTGGGACGGATCCGTCGCGAGAATCACCCGATTGGCATGTTCGGCCAGCACCGACCAGAAACGCCCCACACCGCAGGCCACGTCGAGGATCAGCCCCGGCTCGCCGGCGACCTTGAGTGCCTTGCGCACCAGCCGCTCCTCACGCCAGAGCGCCAGACGCCCGACCAGACCCGGCGCTTGCGGCTGAAGGCAGACGCGCGCGTGCTCCCGGTCGTAGCGCCGGGCGATCTCAAGCTCGATGGCGGATGGGGGCTGAGCGGACATGTGCAATGGCTCTTGATAAAAGTTCTACAGGCCGCAGGTCGGCGGCCGCCGCGTGAAACAAAATCGAAGCACTCAATCTTTGGCCAACACGCCGTTGGCCACTGGACCACGACATCCGGCAAACATGTCCAGGTCCTGGTTGTAGACCTTGCTGTTGACCTCCAGCAGCCCAAGCATCGAATGGAACAGGTTGTCCTGGCTCAGGGGTTTTTCACGACTCTGTTGCAGGCAGTGGGTATCTACCGCAAACGACTTTTTATAGCTGTTGGAGAACCAGGCAAACATGGCTACATGCTTTTGCTGCTCCGGTGCCAGCATGTATGGCGTGCCGTGGAGGAACAAGTTGTATTCACCCAGGGACTCGCCGTGGTCCGACAGATACAGCATCGCGGTATCCACTTTTTCCTGATTACTGCGCAACAGATCGATCAATGTCGACAGCACATGGTCGGTATATACCAAGGTGTTGTCGTAGCCGTTGACGATACTTTCGCGACTGCAATTGTTCAGGGCATTACTCTCGCAAACCGGGGTGAAGCGTTCGAACTCTTTCGGATAACGCTTGAAGTACTCCGGACCGTGGCTGCCCATCTGGTGCAATACCAATACCGTGTCCTTGTCCAGGGTATCGATGAAATGTTGCAGTCCTTGCAGCAGGATTTCGTCGCGGCATTCGCTATTGGCGCACAGCGCCGGGTCCTTCAGATTGCTGACGTCCTGAATGGTGACGCGATCGCATGTACCTTTACAGCCTGACTGGTTGTCACGCCAGATCACGTCGATACCCGCATGCTTGAGCACATCCAGCAGGCCTTCTTCGTTCTTTGCCTTGCTGGCGTTGTAGTCCTTGCGCCCCATATTGGAGAACATGCAAGGCACCGACACGGCGGTTTCAGTACCGCAGGAATGCACATCGGTGAAGGCGATCAGGCCGTCTTCCTTACTCAGTTTCGGCGTGGTGTCACGGCTATAGCCAAGGATGCCGAAGTTCTCCGCCCGGGCACTTTCACCCACGACAAGAACCGTCAGGGATTTACGCCCGTGTGTTTGCCAGACCGGATTGCGCTGGGCATCTTCACCGATTTTGACAAAGGGTTGCCGTGCAGTTGCTACTTTCTCGCGCAAGAAACCAGCCGAGGCACCAATGTAGTTGCTTGGTACCACCATCAGGCGCAACTCGTGGTGATTGCGAAACAGCGAAGACAGGCCTTGATAGTTAACCAGTGCAACACCACCAATGACCGCTGCCGAGGCAAAAGTCACCAGAACTTTACTGAGTAGCTCACGGTGCCAGCGACGATAATAAACCGGTGTCTTCCACAACAGCCAAGACGGTAAAACGCCGAGCAGCACAATAAATACAAACAACTTAGGCGACAGTAAGTCGCGCACTTCCGTAGCATTGGTCTCAGCGAAATTACGCAACATGCCGGTGTCGATCAGAACACCATACTGGCTCATGAAATACGCCACGCCCGCACTGATCATGAACAGCAGGGTCAGGACCGGCTTGAGCACCGGCCGGAACGCCAGCAGGGTCAGCACAATGTTGAACGCCGCGAAGATCATCGCCCCGAAGGCCACGCGCATGACGATGCCTTTGCCATCGGACGCGGTGATTTCGAACAGGTGCTGCCAGAGTACAAAATTGAAGCCAACTAACAAAAATGCGCTGGCAATCAGTGTCACCCATTCGGGGCGCACGGCTTTAATCTTAAGCATGAGATTCGGCGGGTCCTGAAAAAAGTGTCTTCGGCAAATGTGAAAATTTCATTTACCGAGACAGCTCTAATTTTAGATAGCCAACCATCAATTTTTTGTGAAAAAGAAGCCAACGATTAGTTAGCTTATAAAACCAACCTGATACTTCCAGACTATTTGAGAATGGTTCAGCTCCGGTGCAGCTTCGACTCAAGCCTGATGCAAATACCAGCGCCAGTCCTGCTCACCGACCTCCCCCATGAATTGACGATATTCGGCGCGTTTCACCGCCAGGTAGACGCCGAGGAATTCCCCGCCGAACGCTTCTTTGGCCCAACTCGAACCTTCCAGCGATCGCAATGTGGTCAGCCAGTCTGTCGGCAACAGTCTCGCAGCTTGGGCGTAGCCATTGCCTTCCACCGGCGTACCAGGGTCGAGTTGTTCGCGGATACCGCGATGAATACCGGCCAGAATCGCCGCAGCCGCCAGATAAGGATTGGCATCTGCGCCACAGATTCGATGCTCGATGTGCCGGGAATATGCCGGCCCGCCCGGTACGCGCAAACTCACGGTGCGATTGTCCACGCCCCAGGTGGCCGCCAGTGGCGCATAGCTGTTGGCCTGGAATCGACGGTAGGAGTTGGCGTTGGGGCAAAACAGCAACAGCGAATCGAGCAAGGTACTGAGCATGCCTGCGACCGCCTGCTTGAGCAGTGGCGTCCCATCCGGGGCTTCGCTGGCGAAAAGGTTGTTGCCATCCTTGTCCGCCAGGCTCACGTGCATGTGCATCCCGGTGCCGGCCAGGTCATCGAATGGCTTGGCCATGAAACAGGCTGTCATGCCGTGCTTGTGCGCCACCCCCTTGACCAGACGCTTGTAGCGCACCGCTTCATCCATCGCCTGTAGCGCGTCGGAGCGGTGTTCGAGGGTGATTTCCACTTGCCCCGGCGCGTATTCGGAAATGGCCGTGCGCGCCGGAATCCCCTGGAGCTTGCAGGCGCTATAGAGATCGGCCAGGAACGGCTCGATCTGTTCAAGCTCGCGCAAACCATAGACCTGGGTGCCGTGCGGCCGCCCGCCATCGACATCCCGTGCCGGTTGCGGTCGGCCATTGCTGTCGCGTTGCTGATCCAGCAAATAGAACTCCAATTCCGCCGCCATGACCGGGTAATAACCGTCAGCCTGTAAGCCTTCGATGACTTTCGCCAGCAAATGACGAGGATCGGCAATGGTGGCGGGCATTCCCTCCGTCGGATGCATGCTGACCTGCACGGCTGCGGTCGGTATCAGACGCCATGGCATACGCGTGAGGCTGCCGCTGATCGGGTAGGCCCGACAGTCGATATCACCGACATCCCAGACCAGCCCGGAGTTCTCCACGTCATCACCGTTGATGGTCAGGCCGAGGATGGTGCTCGGCAATGGTCGCCCGCTTTCATACACCGCCAGCAACTCGTCACGATGCAGCAGCTTGCCCCGCGGCACACCGTTGTTGTCGAGGATGAACAGCTCGAACATTTCAATATCCGGGTTCTGCTCCAGAAAGGTCAGGGCTTCTTGCTTGGAGGCAAACGAGGTCGTGGCACTACTCATGGGAACTCTCTTTTTCCGTGTCAGGCGGGTACGCAAAAGCACCCGCACTTTAATCCCGCCATCAAGCGGAATATGTAGGAACAATCAGCGGAAAAAGCAGGAATCCGGCGGGCGCGCATGGCGGCAATGCCACAGCGCCCAGAAGGCCAGTTCAGAAGGAAGTGCAGAGAGGTTTGGCGCGGTGGCGGGCGTGAATCGACGAAGAAGGCTCGACGCTCGAGCGTCGATGGATGCCTTGAAGTGGATTGCGACTGGCCAACCGTCCATAGAGAGAACCGCAGAAAACAGATGGCCTGCAGCGTCACACGATGGGTTAAGTCGTTAAATCAGGATTTGAAGAACCTTGGATATCGTCTGGCTAAACATTTGGCTGCGACTTGTATTTAATTTCTAAATACTTCGCCGGAATTTCTGATTTGCCGCCTCCAGGCCTCGTGCGCCTAATCGGAACCCTATTGTTCAAGGTCCGATCATGGAAAACACCCGAGCCACTTCCCGCCCTGCCCTCTGGTTCATGTTCAGCATTGTCCTGGTTGCCCTGAACCTGCGACCTTCCATGGCCGCTGTCGGGCCTCTGCTCTCGGCGATTCGCGACGACATTGCGCTGAGCTTCAGCCAGGCTTCACTGCTGACAATGTTGCCGGTGACGGCCATGGGACTGGCGATGTTTGTCGGCCTGCGCGTCAGCCAGCGATTCGGCGAGCAGCGCACGGTGGTGTTCTCATTGCTGATCATCGGCGTGGCCACGATTTCGCGGTTGCTCCTTGATTCAGCCGCGGAGTTGCTTCTCAGCGCGGTGCTGGCAGGCATCGGGATCGCCCTGATCCAGGCCCTGATGCCAGCGCTGATCAAATCGCGCTTCAGCGACCACGTTGCCCTGTGCATGGGGCTCTACGTCACGTCGATCATGGGCGGTGCCGCCATGGGTGCTTCCTTTGCGCCGCTGGTGATGGAGCGTACCGGCAGCTGGCGTATGGGCCTGGCAATCTGGGCCGTTCTCGCCGTGCTGGCATTGCTTTTCTGGCGCAGCCAAAGCGCGGGGATGCCAACACTGGATTCGAGGACATTCAGTAGAGGTTCGTACTTCGCCAATTCCCGCGCGTGGTTGCTCGCGATTTTCTTTGGCCTGGGCACTGCGTCCTACACCTGTGTCCTGGCCTGGCTGGCGCCGTACTACGTGGAAAAGGGCTGGAGCGAACAACACGCCGGATTGCTGCTCGGATTTCTGACCGCCATGGAAGTGCTGTCGGGCCTGCTGACGCCCGTCATCGCCAATCGCAGCCGCGACCGCCGCGTCGTGCTGATGGTATTGCTGACACTGATCATCGCCGGTTTCTGCGGACTGATTCTGAGCCCACAGCATTTGAGCCTGATGTGGCCCTGCCTGCTGGGGCTGGGCATTGGCGGCCTGTTCCCGATGAGCCTGATCGTATCGCTGGATCACCTGGACAATCCATTGCGCGCCGGTGGCCTGACCGCATTCGTTCAAGGCATCGGCTACTTGATCGCCGGCCTTTCACCGCTGCTGGCGGGGATCATCCGCGACCAGCTCGGCAGCTTTGAATGGGCCTGGTGGTCACTGACAGCGGTCATGGCGCTGATGATGTTGATGGTCCTGCGCTTCAACCCAAGGCACTACACCCGCCACATCCATTGACCCGGAGCCTGCCATGAAAACCACCGGTTTCGCCGTCGCTCACGCCAGCATGCTGCTTTGGGCCTTATTGATCGCTGCGTCGTTTTCCGCGGCGGCGCAAGTCAGCCAGGCCATCGACCCGATCCTGCTGACCGGTTTGCGCCTGTTGTTTTGTGCCGTGGTGTTTCTGCCGCTATTGCTGCTTAAAGGCGATGCCGTCATGACCTCCCGTGGGCTGCTCGGCCACGCTGTGCTCGGCATGCTGCTGGCGCTGTACTTCGGCTCGCTGTTCGAAGCATTGCGCTACACCTCGGCCGTCAACACCGGGACGATGTTCACGCTGGTGCCGCTGCTGACCCTGGGTTTCGAAGCCGTGTTGACACCTGACGGCCGCCTGAAACAACGGATTATGCCGATGCTGCTCGCCGCTGCCGGGGCAGTCTTGCTGATCATGAAAGGCACCGATCCCGGCGAGTTGCCATCGTCGTATGCATTGGCGGTGTACGGCATCGGTTGCCTGGCGATGGCACTCTACGCCCCTCTCAGCCAACGCCTGAAAGCCGATAGCCTGAAGGGGCGCGGGCCGGTGCCTATGACGTTCTGGAACATGCTGTTTGGTGCGCTGTTTCTGCTGGTGTTCTGTGGATTCAGTGGCGGTTGGCGCTCAGCATCATTACTGACGCTCAACGATTTCTATTGGCTGATGTACCTGGCCGTGTTCGCAACGTTGGCGACGTTCTGGCTGTTGCATCGGGCCATCGGCGTGATCGCGCCGTCCTCGGTGATTTCCTACATCTACCTGAGCACACTGTTTATCACCTTGTTTCACTGGCTTTGGGGGCGCCAGATGCCGCTGCCGCAGGAAATGGCCGGCGCAGTGCTGGTGGGCCTCGGCATGTTCGCGCTATTGATGTCCAGCCGCCGCGCCGTGTCGGCGATGGTCCAGGGCTGACACGGTCTTGGGCGAAACGTCCTGCAAGGCATTCTCCCTGCTCGCCCATTCCGCTAGGATCATTCCCCCACCCTTGCGCACGGTCAGCGCAAGGGACGCAGCGAGACGCAATGGATGCTGAACAGTAATTCGCTTAGAAAACTCGACATGCAGGACCTCATGGTGTTCGTCGCCGTGTATGAGCAGAACAGCGTCACCGACGTATCCGAGACGCTTTGCGTCAGCCAGTCCACAGTGAGTTACTGCCTGAAAAAACTGCGCACCAGTTTCGAGGACGAACTGTTCATCAACACCCGTACCGGCGGCATGCAGCCCACCGGCAAGGCCAGCGCGATGTACCCTCACGTGCTGAAAATCCTCGAAAGCATCAACCTGTGTCACGCCGGCTTACCCACGTTCGACCCTGGCCTGCAACCCGTGACCTTCAACATCTGCGCCCCGGAATATTTCGAGCAACTGATCCTGCCGCGCCTGTTGAAAACCTTTGACCTCGCCGATCTTCCGGTGATGGTCAATGTGTTCAAACTCGAGGCCGATATCCCAGCCGAAGCGTTGCGCGAAGGCAGCCTCGACCTGGTGATGTGCTTCGGTCCGAACTTCCATCGCAGTCACGTCGATTTCAAATCGCAGACGCTACTCGAAGACGATCTGGTATGTGTTTTCGACAAGCGCGCCACACCAGCGGAACCACGCTTGAGCCTGCAAACCTATGTCGAACGTCGACACGTGTTCCCGACACCCTGGACGTCCGCCACCAACATGGTCGACGGCTGGCTTGCGCAGCAGGCACAACAGCGCCAGATCGTCGCACGCGCCAACAGCTACAGTGCAGCACTGAAGCTGATTACCGGTACCGACTATGCCCTGACCTTGCCCCGGCGCATCCAGCGACTGCTGGCCAGTGCAGACACCTTCAAACACTGTGAAGTGCCCGAAGGCTTGCCGGGTTTCACCCTCGACATGCAGTGGAACCAGGGTGTCGACCAGGACAGCGCCAACACCTGGCTGCGAGCGCAAGTGATCCAGGCCTGCGTCGAGCAGGAGTCAGCCTGATGTTCAGTTGTTGATGGCGGTCTTGCTGTAGGAGTCGCGATCGATGTCGAGAATTTCCACGCACAACTGGACCTCGAGGCTGCTCGGCCACTCACACAGGTCCCGCACCACTGCCAGCAGGCTTTCAGACAGCTGTTTCTTGATCTCTGCGGAACGACCACTCAACAGCGCCAGTTTCACATGCACGAACGCCCGCTCGGCCAGTGCCGTACCGACCTTGAACGTGTCGACCTTGACCGCGCGGCTCTTGATGTCGAATTCGGCAGCAAACTGACCGGAACCCACCAATGTATTGTTCAACCGCATCAATGCCACATCGGCATTCAGATCGGTCAGGTTGGCGGTGTATTCCATGTGCAGGTGAGGCATGAGCGGGTTCCTGTAGGTGGGTGGACGGGTCGTACATATAACACAGCGCCGCCCTGTTCATTCAGGCAGCGGCAAAACGGCACGCTCACTCATGAACGCTTCCAGCCGCGAGCGTAACCAGCGCTCGGCGGGGTCGGTATCGACATGACTGAGCCAGACCATGGACAGGTCCAGAGTAGGTGTCTGGATCGGAAAGGGTTCCTTGAACAGCATTCCCGATGCAGCCATCGCCTCGGCGGTGTAGTCCGGCAGGCTGGCAATCAGGTCCGTCCCGGCGAGCAGTGCCGGCAAAGAACTGTATTGCGGTACCGAGAGCACCACCTGGCGCGTGCGGCCGATGTCTGCCAGCCACTCGTCGGCGTAGCCACTGACGTTGGCGGTATGGGACACCAGCACGTGCGGTCGCGCGCAATATTCATCGAGGGTCAGCGGTGTGTCGGAGGCATCGGCGCGCAAAATGCTGGGCTGGATGTGCCGCAGCAACTTGCGCTTGGCATTGGCCGGCAAGCCACGGGTCTGGCTGATACCCACCGTGATATCGCCGGACGCCAGCAAGTCGGGAATCCGCCAGTAATCGACATGCTGCACCACAAACACCACGTTAGGCGCTTCCTGGCGCAGAGCTCGCAGCAATGGCGGCAACAGGCCGAACTCGACATCGTCGGACAACCCGATGCGGAACGACATCGTGCTGCTGGCCGGGTCAAAATCATGGGTCAGGCTCAAAGCCACGGACAAGGAGTCCAGTGCCGGTGACAGGTGCTTGATGATCTCCTCTGCCCGCGCCGTCGGTTCCATGCGATGGCCAACGCGTATGAACAACGGATCATTGAACATCGCACGCAAGCGGTTGAGCGCAGAGCTGATGGTCGGCTGACCGAGAAACAGCTTCTCCGCCACCCGAGTGACATTGCGCTCGAGCATCAGTGTTTCGAATACCACCATCAGGTTGATATCCGCCTTGCGAAGTTCGTTGCGATTCATCCACTGCCCCCGATCTCCAAATCTGCTGACAGTTTAGGTAGCTGGTGCGACTGCCGTCTATCCAACTCAGGTTCAACAGGCTGACGCCGTTCACGTTTAAGCAAAATGCTGGACCACGCTTCGTCCTACAGTCGCTTCCTTTTTACCTGGAATCCCTGGCAGGCAGCCCTTGAGTCCCTAAGCTCAGCGACGCACGAGGTGAAAAACCACCCTCGTCATCCAAAACATGCGCAATCACAAGGAGCGGCACCATGGCCAGAGACAAAGCCAAAGACGACAAACATTTCAACTGCACCCAGGCACACGAAGCCGACTACGTCGCCAACCTGTACCCGCATGCCAGGGAAGAGGTCAAGACATTCCTCGCCTCGGCCTGCAAGGACAAATCCCTGCACAACTCCACCCACAAGGACGTCTACGAACTGATCAAGAGAAAACTGGGCCATACCCAGCCGTAAGGCGGATTGAAACGAAGCTGCTCTGTACGAGCAGCTTCACCGCTCTCTACCTAGACTTCCTTGATCGGGGTCTGCTCGCAGGTCCCTTTGATCAGACTGATTGCATGCACGCAATCGGCCTTGTTGACGTAAGCCTCCCCGCTGGCAATCGTTTCATGATTCCCCGCCCTCAGCCGCCACCGCCATTGGCCCTTGCCAGTCAGGACGGTGCCGCGGATTTGCCTGTAAATCTCAAAATACATTGCTCGCTCCTTGTGATTGCCGGTGACTGCAGATCAGTGGTCTGCGAAACCAGATTAAAGGAGGAATTTCCAGGGCGATTACTTTCAATGTCAGGGGATATTTCGCACTGGAGACCCTGAATAACTGTGTAGGAACTTTCCTGCGGACAAAAACAAAACCCCAACTGCTTTCGCAATTGGGGTTTCGGAATTTAATCTTGACGATGACCTACTCTCACATGGGGAAACCCCACACTACCATCGGCGATGCATCGTTTCACTGCTGAGTTCGGGATGGGATCAGGTGGTTCCAACGCTCTATGGTCGTCAAGAAATTCGGGTACTGAGTCGTGACCAGTTGGCCTCGCTTCAGCAAATTGGGTATGTGACAGCTTTCGGTGTTTTGTGCTGCTTTTGTGAGCAGAGCCGAACTTTCGGTTCTTTCGTCTTCACACACCGCAATCTGGTCTCTTTCGTTTCTTCAACTAGGAGCATCAAATTGCTTGGGTGTTATATGGTCAAGCCTCACGGGCAATTAGTATTGGTTAGCTCAACGCCTCACAGCGCTTACACACCCAACCTATCAACGTCGTAGTCTTCGACGGCCCTTCAGGGGACTCAA
>NZ_JAHBCX010000008.1:0-110451 GCF_019955895.1 Pseudomonas sp. GL-B-12 | reverse complement strand
TCATTCCTGAACTGCAAAAGCGTGGCTTGTATCGTACTGAACCACAGAGCGGTACTTTCCGTTCGCGGTTACGGGACGATGGCGCTAACCATTTACCGGATTCTGCCTACGGCGCCTCATTCCGCTTCGATGAAGGTTTTTAGGATGGAGGTGCCTGTCCCGTTGAATACAGACGCCTTCCTTTGACGTAGCTCCGTTGTAATCAATCGACTCGGTGTTGCTTGCTCAGTGACTGAGGCTTGTCCGTATTCTCACGGGCAAGTTCAATGCACTTCAATGCCAATATGGTTGTCGGGTCGACCAGTGCGACTTCATGATTTTTGATCATGTAGGATTCGCTATGATCGAGCACCAGCGGTAGCTCTGTACATCCCAGGATGAGCACATCTGCGCCCAGTTCACATAAGTGCTCTGCGGCGGTCAGAAGCTGGTCTTTGCATATGCCCTCTGTGAAACCTGCCTTGATGCCGTGCTCTCCGTAAATTGCCTCCATAACCAACGCTTGGTAATCCACACCAGGGGCAATTATTTGAAGCCCTGCTTGCCGAGCTGCCTCGTGATAAACCTGACTTTTGATGGTGCCGGAGGTCGCTAGCAGCCCGACTGTTTTGCCGACGCCGTATCGCTGCACGATAGCCTCTACCGTCTCGGTCAGCATGTTCACGATAGGCACACGTAGGTGCGCCTGGATGCGTTCGACGAAGGCATGAGCCGTATTGCACGGAATCGCTATGGCATTGGCTCCAGCACTCTCGAGTCGTTTGCATGTTGCGTACATCGCCATCGTCGGGTCGGTTTCGTCATACAGCAGGTTGGCTGTGCGATCAGGTATCTGGGGGTTTTGTTCGACCACCATTTTGATGTGCTCTTGATCTCGACCTGCCGGTGTATGCGCAACGACCTTGCCCATGAAGTCGACGGTTGCCGCAGGCCCGACTCCGCCCACGATCCCAAGTTTGAAAGGCGGACGGGTCGACTGGCCTTTCTCCAAGGTGGCGAAAGCGGCATAAATCTCGTTGATATCCAGAACAGTGATGCCACGCCGTTGAAGATCACCGCAGACCAACGACAGCTCAGTCATGCCAGGCAGGATGATTGTGGCCCCTTGATCCTGAAGCGAGAGGCAGGCCTGATAAACGCACTCCAGCGGTACCCCGTCAAGGTGTCCATCCTTGATGCCGTTGACTCCGTACATGGCGTCCATCAACCCGGATTGCTCGTTATCGTTTGGATAAACGATCTTGAAATCAGTGCCGAAATAGCGCTCAAACAACCCGGAGTGCCTGACATAGTCGGACGCGATGATGCCCAGTGTTGTACCGGGGGCAGCGACATGATCCACGTGCTTGCGTAACGACGCCATCATATCCAGAACGGGTATCCCAATTTCCTCCTGGATCTCCTCCCGAAAGGTGTGACTGGCGAAACAAGGTAGTAAGACTGCATTGACTTCGCTGGCCTCAAACGTCTGGCAAACCTGAAATACGTAGAACTTTCGGGAGGTCATGCTGGCGCCCCGATCCAGGGGCATCAGGACGTCTTTGAAGGGGTGTTGCTCAAAGAGGAAGTGATAGCGACCTTGATCCTCCAGAACAGCTCTGGACTTCACCAACTTGTAGAAAAGATCGCCGCCGGCCAGTGAGCCAAGCCCACCGACGATACCTAGTTTGCGTGCAAACGATGACCCACTGGACGGCTTCGATTTACCTTTCATGTTTAGGTTCTCAGGCGGTGGCTACAGTATGAATTGGGAGCGGAGACTCAGTGCCGGGCGCGTCTTCAGCTTCTTCATGTGGTTCTGATTTGGCAACCACAGCCGTCGCGATGCTATTGCCAACCACGTTGGTGGCAGTCCTGGCCATATCGAGGAATTGGTCGATGCCAAGGATCAACAAAATACCGGCTTCGGGAAGATTGAACATGGGTAGCGTAGCCGCCACCACAACCACCGACGCTCGGGCTACACCCGCCATTCCCTTGCTGGTGATCATCAGCGTCAGCAAGATGAGCAGTTGCTGTGTGAAGTTCAAGTCGACGTTGTAGGCCTGTGCAATGAACATGATGGCGAACGCTTGATACATCATCGAGCCATCAAGGTTGAACGAGTACCCCAACGGTAGAACGAAGCTGGATACGCGCTTCGGCGCACCAAACTTCTCCAGTGCCTCCATGGTTTTCGGATATGCGGACTCGCTACTGGCAGTGGAAAATGCCAACAGAACAGGTTCGCGGATGAGCTTGCCCAAGGTAAACACTGAGCGCCCCAGGAACAGGTAGCCGGCAGCGAACAACACGCACCACAGAATCACGATGCCCAAGTAGAACTCGGCAATCAGCTTTCCGTAATCGACTATCAAGCCAAGACCTTGAGTGGTGATCGCCGATGCGATGGCTGCGAAAACGCCGATTGGCGCGAAGGCCATGACGAAGTCCGTGACCTTGAACATCACCTTGGCCAGCTCTTCGATGCCATCGACAATCGTTGTGTAACCGGCTCGCTTCACACCCGCCAAGGCAAACCCGAAGAACAACGAGAACACCACGATTTGCAGGATTTCGTTGTTGGCCATTGCTTCAGCAATGCTGCGGGGAAACACGTGACTGATGAAAACCTTGAGGCTGAAATCCCCGGTGTTCACCACGGGGCTCGCCGCATGCTGGACGACCTCCATGTTCAGTCCTGCGCCGGGTTGGAACAGGTTCACCAGGCCCATGCCGATTGCCAGCGATATCACCGAAGCGGTTACGAACCAGGCCATGGCTCGCAGGCCTATGCGCCCAACGGAGCGGGAGTTTCCCATGCTGGCAATGCCGCCGACCAAGGTGGCGAACACCAGAGGCGCGATGATCATCTTGATCATGCGTAAAAATATGTCGGTGACCATCGAGAAGTAAGACGCGATCTCTTTGGCGCTTTGTTCGCTCCCTGCGAAGTGGTGGCACGCCCAACCGACAAGCACGCCTAAGGCAATGCCAATTGCGATCCGACGCGGAAGTTTATTTTTCTTCACGGAGCTTTCCTCAAGTGGTTTTTTTGCTTTTTTTACTTGGCAGGAGACAAGTGTCATTCGGTCGAAGCTCTGTGGCCTCGCACCAACGTTTTCGATTCTAGGGGCGGGCTTCGAAGGGCGTGATGAGTAATCCCGATAGCCTCATGCGCATTTGGAATAGTTTTCGAAACTGCTGCTTTTTCCTGATTAGGTCGCAGTAAACTGCTCATTCGGGGCATGAGGTGTCGGTATGCAAATCAAATGGCTGGATGATCTTCTGGCGATCGCGGAGTGGAAGAATTTTTCTCGGGCTGCGGAGGTTCGCTGTGTGACCCAGTCGGCTTTGTCGAGGCGTATAAAGTCACTCGAAGAATGGGTCGGTGCGGAGTTGGTGGATCGTGGCACCTATCCTGTCCAACTGACCTCTGCTGGCCGCACATTTTGTGAAGAAAGTCGCGAGGCATTGGCGGGGTTAATGAGGCTGCGCTCAAGCCTTCGCGAGGTAGAGCGGATGCCTGGGCGATCCATCCAGGTCACTGCAGGCCACAGTTTGTCGATGACATTCCTGCCGAAATGGCTGAAGCAATTTCAGCAGCACAATGAGCAATTCAATGCACGGGTCGTTGCCGCCAACATCCACGACGCGGTCATATCTCTGGAGGAGGGTAGTTGTGATCTGATGATTGTCTATCATCACCCCTTGGCGCCCATTCTTCTCGATTCGGAAAAGTTCGGGAGTTTGACCTTGGGTCATGACGCGTTTATTCCTGTGTGCGCACCTAACGGCGATGGGAATCCGCTGTATCCCTTACCGGGTACCTCCAGCAAAACAGTTCCTCACCTCGCTTATACAGCTACGACTTTTCTAGGTCGTGTTGCCGACATCGTCATAAAGAATGGCCCGACTGCATGCAGTTTGGAGCGGTGCTACGAGGCGGATATGACGATGCTACTGATGCGAATGGCAGTCGAGGGTTATGGGGTGGCATGGTTGCCACAAAGCGCTGTCATAGACGAGCTTCAGCGAGGACAGTTGGTAAAAGCAGGTGGTGATGAATGGAGCACGCGACTGGAGATACGCTCCTACTGCTCTATCACGAATGAGAACCCTACGATGCGCAACTTATGGAAAACCCTCGAAGGAGCTTCCCGCGATCTTCATGGCAAAACAGCCAGTTGATCAAAGCTCCAAAGCTCGAAAAGCATCTCTCAAGTATGGGTAATGATATCTGTGCATCGGGTCATTCTGAATCGTCATCACCCCCTATTTTTTGCATGATAGTCTCGCCGCACTTTTGAGTTGGCACTGATCGTTCACACGATGACGGCCACAGTGAGGAGCGCTCATGCCCCGAGTTTCCCATCAAGCATTACGCCGTTCGTTTCGCGAGCTGCTGGCATCCAGTAACTGTTTTCAGACCGCTTCAGTGTTTGATCCGATGTCAGCACGCATTGCCGCCGATCTCGGATTTGAAGTGGGTATTCTGGGGGGATCAGTTGCATCCCTGCAGGTTCTGGCTGCACCAGACTTCGCACTCATTACCCTGTCTGAATTTGTCGAACAAGCGGCCAGAATAGGCCGTGTGGCGCAGTTGCCTGTCATAGCTGATGCCGATCACGGTTACGGAAATGCACTCAACGTCATGCGAACTGTCCAGGAGTTGGAGCGCGCAGGAATAGCGGCGCTCACGATTGAGGACACCCTCCTTCCGGCTCAATTCGGGTGTAAATCTACAGACCTCATCAGCACTGAAGAGGGTGTAGGCAAAGTGCGTGCCGCACTGGAAGCACGCATTGATCCAGAGCTTTCGATTATTGCTCGAACCAACGCATCAGCTTTACCGGTGCATGAGGTCATTTACCGAACGCACGCTTATCAACAGGCCGGCGCGGATAGCATTTGTGTTGTTGGCATACAAGATTTTGCGCACCTCGAACAGATAGCAGAGCACATCACGATTCCACTGATGTTGGTCACTTACGGAAGTCCAAGACTCAACGACAACGAACGGCTAGCCAAGCTAGGTGTACGAATCATTGTTGCAGGTCATGGTGCTTATTTCGCCTCCATTAAAGCGACCTATGACTGCCTTCGTGAACAACGCCAGCTCACTCGCAGCACATCAAACTTAAGCGCTACCGAGCTGGCCTTTACCTACACGTTGCCGGAAACATATTTGAATTGGGCCAGGGACTTCATGGATGTTCAGGAGTGATGAAAATCTCCTGATCAGCTCCCGTTGCTCTGCCTACAGGTTTCCTCCTGCTTGAATCCGCAAGCATGATTTGCGTGCCGAGAAGAGCACTCGCACTCATGCGGTTTGGTCACCCTCGGTTGCGTATTCAGCAGTTTGCTTCCGGAGCGATCTGGAAGCTTTTTTCTTCTCAACAAAGCGCTCGAAGCCCTAAGTATTTTCGCCTTGCTCATTGGCTCTGAGCATGGGGGCGAAGTATTTTTCGAGCCGGAAAAACTTATGAGCGCTTCTAGCCAGTAGCTGTCTGTCTTAAAGAGTAGTCATCGATTGTGGATTCACTGATGGGTGCACCGATTGGTTTTAGCTGTCAGCGAGCGTTGTTACGCTCCGGAGATCTTCCAATGTTCGGGTCACAATCTGGGGCAGTTTCTATGCAAATCCTGATGCTTGAACACAATGGCTGGGTTCCCAATAACCCACGCCTACCTGTACTCATATACCTCAACGCGATTGTAAGTCGGCGCATCGATTTGGCTTCACAGTTTGAGGAAACCTTCAGCGCTAATGGCTGGCCACCGCAATGGCGTAACGGGGTATACGGCTATCACCATTATCATACTGAAGGGCACGAGGTGCTTGGTATCGCCAGCGGCCACGCTCGCTTGATGCTAGGCGGCCCTGATGGCTTTGTAGTTGAAGTCAGGGCAGGTGATGCGTTGCTACTACCTGCTGGTACAGGCCACTGCAACTTGGACTCCAGCGACGACTTTCTCGTGGTTGGCGCTTATCCGCCGGGACAGCACGCAGACATATGTCGTGAGGCACCAGGCAAGTCGCAACTGACGAGCATCAACGTGCTGCCGTTTCCAGATCAAGACCCGGTGCAAGGCGTGCATGGCGCCGTATGTAAGTATTGGGTCGGCCACCACATACAGTAAAACCGTGCGCATTGAGGCCAGGTCGAGCAGGGCTGATAACGCAGCCATTGGCTGCGATTAGCGGATACCTGCTTGGGAGTGTTTTGTAGGTTAATCGGACAACAACACTCAATGCTTAACCGCTTTTAGGTTTGCGACCGCGCGAGTTTGGCTTTACCGGCACGCTTTTCCCGTACTCGCTCCACCACAACGCGAGTGCCTCCATCGTCGGCCCGAGCGCACGGGCCTTTGCCGTCATCTCATATTCGACGCGCGGGGGCACTTCCGCGAAGACTGTTCGCGACACTAGGCCATCGTTTTCGAGCTCGCGAAGTTGTGCCGTCAGCATATGTTGGGTGATGCCGCTGATCGCCTTGCGAAGTTCTCCGAAGCGATAGATTCGCTGGTTCAACAACCACATGATTTCCAGCTTCCACTTGCCTGAGAGGAGCGCAAATGCACGGCGCATTTCCTCGTGCATGTTGATCTGATCGTCTTCAATAGTCTGGTTTTCCATACTAAGCACCACTTTTTCATCCTACTTGTAGCTTTTCATATTAGGCGACATCTTTGACCTAAGTCGACGCATTAACGCTTGCTTAGGAACACCCCATGATTGAAATCTACATTTATTGGATCAGTACGACACTGCTGTCGTTGTTGTATCTGGCCTCGGCGACTCTGTACCTGGTTAAAAGGGAATGGGTTCGTCAAGCACTTGCCGACCTCGGCTATCCCGCCAACCTGATGCCGATTCTCATTGCAGTGAAGATCCTGGCGGTGGGCGCCATTCTGTTGCGCATCAACGTGCCGCTAAGCGACCTCGCCTATGCCGGCATGCTTTATCACCTGCTGCTCTCGGCGTTAGCGCACATCAATGTCCGCAAGCCTCGTGGTGCCCTGCCGGCAGCTATTTGCCTCGTGTTGCTGGTCGCTTCTTTCCTCACCCAAAACGCTGCTCGTGAAGTGCCGTCACTCTACGGCCAAGTAACAACGGCACATCTAGTAATCCCTAAATAGCTGGAGATCCACATGTCCCGACTCAATGGAAAAGTAGCCATCGTAACTGGCGCAGGCCGTGGCATCGGACGTGCGACGGCCAAGCTGTTTGAAGAAGAAGGAGCGAAAGTGGCCGTTGTTTCTCGCACGGCTGAAAATGTCGCGGGTGTCGTCGCCGAGATCCAGGCGGCGGGCGGCATCGCTTTCGGAGTGGTGTGTGATATCGCCGACCCGGATCAGATCAAAAGCGCGGTGGAAAAGGTCGTTGCTGAATATGGCCGGATCGACATCCTGGTGAACAATGCCTTCGACCCTTCGGCGGTCTTTTCGTCGGTACTCGAACTGTCGGCCGAGCAATTGCAACGCAATCTAGAGATGGGGCCCATTGCCTATCTACGGACGATGCAAGCCTGCTACCCACACCTGAAAGCCAGCGGGGAGGGTAGAGTCATCAACTTTGCATCGTTGGCCGGTGTCATCGGCTTGCAGGGTTACGCCCCTTACAACATGGCAAAGGAGGCGGTGCGTGCCCTGACCCGTTCGGCGGCGAGGGAGTGGGGCGCTGACAAGATAACGGTAAACAATGTCATGCCGGTCGCAGACACTTGGGGGGCAGCGGTCAATGCGCCCGCACCCACTAACGCACTTGGCCGTTATGGATCGCCCGAAGAGGATATTGCGCCGGTCGTGCTGTTCCTTGCCAGCAAGGATGCGCAGTTCATGACGGGTTATAGTCTGACACCAGACGGTGGCCAAATCATCGACAGCGCACGTTGACGGTCACGTCCAATTTTCGAGCGTATCCTCCACCGAAACCGCAAGACATGCCTTGGCGTGTCTTGCGGTTATTTCAAGCAATGCTTACCGATGCAACAGGCTCCCGCGATGCTGCGCGTGCAGCCAGGAAGGCAAGAACGGCCGCCACGCCTAGCAAAGTGGCGCTCAATTCGAAGGTCGCTTGATAGCCGCTCGAGTCGAAGACCAGCCCGCCAACAGTTGCGCCAGACGCAATAGCGAGTTGGATGATCGCCACCATTAAGCCGCCTCCCGCTTCAGCAGAGTCTGGCAACGTTCTTGCCAGCCATGTCCACCATCCCACGGGCGCTGCAGTCGCAACCAGTCCCCATGCGCCAAGCAAGACGGTCGTGGTGGCCGTCGAGCTACCGAATGAAACAAGCGCCAGTGCAATCATCGCCATAACGATCGGGATGACGATGAGGGTTCGATGCAGGCCATTTTTCAAGAGCGCTTCAATCAGGAAGGTTCCGGCAAGTCCCGCCAGGCCCAGAACGAGCAACATAAAAGACAGCATGGAGACACTGACGTGCGTGACCGTTTCAAGGAATGGGCGCAAATAGGTAAACAGCATGAACTGGCCCATGAAAAACACACTGACCGCCACCATGCCTAGCGCGACCGGTACGCTTTTCATCAACCTGAAGACGTTTCCAGTGCCTGAACCGCTTTGCGATTTCATCGGTGGAAGGCTTACAGACAGCCATACACAAGCGACTATCGCGACTGGGATGATGCACAAGAATGCACCGCGCCAGCCAATCAAGGCGCCGAGAAAACTGCCCAATGGTGCTGCAATCACAGTCGCCAAAGCGTTGCCGCCGTTGACGATTGCCATGGCGCGTGTGACTTGGTCATCAGGCATGAGGCGCATGGCGGTTGCCGCTGACAGTGACCAGAAGCCACCAATCGCAACACCGATCAGCGCGCGCCCGATCATGAATACCCCGTAGTTTGGTGCGAACGCGACCACTGTTCCGGAAAGGATCATCAACAGCGTCAGTGAAAGAAGTAGCGGTTTACGGTCAACCCGCGCCGCCACCAAAGGGATAAGAAGGCTGGTGAATAAGGCAAACAGCCCCGAAACGGAAATGCCCTGACCGGCTTGTCCTTCGGTGATATGCAGATCGGCGGCAATTGGTGTCAGCAGGCTGACGGGCATGAACTCCGATGCCACCAGCACTAAGGCGGCGAGCGACATGGCGAATACGGCACCCCATGATTTATGGGGCGCTGGAATGATGTGTTCAGTCATTGTTTGAATCCTGTATTGCGCGAAGCATCGCAGCCCAGAAAACGAGGCTACGAAGGACTCGGTGCCCAGTCAGGACACCGAGGAGGCTACTTCAGGTTGCTTTTGAAGAACGTGGCCAGCTTGGCGAATGGAATAAGGCTGACCCGGTCGTAGAGATCGACGTGGTTGGCGCCCTGAATGATGACCAGTTCTTTAGGCTCCGCTGCACGCTTGTAGGCATCTTCACTGTATTCACGAGAATGAGCCTCGGAGCCAGTGATAAAGAGAAGGGGACGTGGCGAAATAGTCTCGATGTCTTCGAATGGGTAGAAATTGTAGAACTTCGCATTGGTGGTCAGCGTCGGCATGGTGGAAGTCTGCGGCGATGCGCCGGCAGGGGTAACCTCGCCGCGAGAAGTGCGATAGAAGTCAAAAAACTCATCGCCTATGGCGTTGCCTGTCAGCTTCAACGGGGCACCGGCGGTGTACTTGGTAGCGCCGCCAGTGAATTCCACATAGCGTTGTTCTGCAGCTTCGGCGAGTGCCGTGCGTTTCTGCTCTGGGGTCGTCGAATTACCCAAACCTTTGCGATAGAGGTCGCCGTGGTTGTACATGCTGACCGTTGCGATTGCCTTCAGTCGAGGGTCGATCTTGGCCGCGCTGATGACGAAGGCGCCGCTGCCGCAAATGCCGATGATGCCGATGCGCTCACGGTTAACGAAAGGCCGTGTGCCCAGGAAATCCACCGCTGCGCTGAAGTCCTCAGCGTAAATGTCCGGCGACACAGCTTGACGGGGCTGCCCCTCGCTTTCACCCCAGAACGACAGATCAATCGCCAATGTCACGAAACCTTGCTCGGCGAGCTTCTGGGCATACAGGTTGGAGCTCTGTTCCTTCACCGCGCCCATTGGGTGCCCTACGATGATCGCGGGGTTCTTGGTCTTGGGATCCACCCCTTTAGGAATGTAGAGGTTCCCTACAACGTTCATCTTGTATTGGTTCTTAAAGGTGACCTTTTCTGCGATTACCTTTTCGCTTTTGTAGAAGTTGTCAGCACCGTTAGACATATCAGCTCCCATTGATGAAAAAGAGGCGATAAGCAGCCCCAGGGCAAGAAAGAGTCTGTTCATTCGATATTCCTTACTTTTGGATGGTGTTCATTTGCGCTCTGGAATCTGAGGCGCTTAATCAACCAATGTGGAGTTGTCGATCACGAAGCGGTACTTGACGTCACCCTTGAGCATTCGCTCGTAGGATTCATTTATCTGGTCTGCTCGAACCAGTTCGATTTCGGCGACGATGCTGTGCTCGGCGCAGAAATCCAGCATCTCCTGCGTTTCGGGGATGCCTCCGATCATCGAGCCGGCAATCGTTCGACGCTTCATGATCAGGTTGAATACGTTCGGCGATGGGTGTGGCGAGGCGGGCGCGCCGACCAGCGTCAGCGCACCATCACGCTTGAGCAGCACCAGAAACGCATCAAGATCGTGGGGGGCTGCGACGGTGTTGAGAATGAAGTCGAAACTCTTGGTATGTGCAGCCATTTCTTCAGGTTTGCGCGATACGACGACTTCATCGGCGCCTAACTCCTTTGCCGCCTCGCGCTTGGATTCAGAGGTGGTGAACGCCACGACGTGGGCGCCCATCGCATGAGCCAGCTTGATGCCCATGTGGCCCAGGCCACCGATGCCGACCACGCCTATTTTCTTGCCTGGGCCGGCGTTCCAGTGGCGCAGAGGTGAGTAGGTGGTTATGCCCGCGCACAGCAGCGGAGCGACGGCAGCCAGTTGTGCCTCGGGATGGCGGATGCGCAACACGTAGCGCTCATGCACCACGATGTTTTGCGAGTAGCCGCCCAGCGTCCAGCCGGGTGCGTCCGGTGTCGGGAAGTTGTAGGTGCCAACCATGTCGTCGCAGTAGTTTTCTAGGCCAGTCTCACAGTCGTCGCAGTGTTTGCAGCTGTCGACGATGCAGCCTACACCGACCAGATCGCCGACTTTAAAATCCGCTACATGTGCGCCCACCGCTGATACGTGGCCGACAATTTCGTGCCCCGGTACGCAGGGAAATTGCGTGCCTGCCCACTCGGCGCGTACTTGATGCAAATCCGAATGGCAGATGCCACAGAAGGCGATATCGATCTGAACATCATGGGCTGCAGGCGTTCGGCGGTTGATCTGCATTGACTCAAGGGGTTTGTCGCCCGCGTGAGCACCGTAGGCTTTGACAAGCATGGGAGCATCCTCGATGGGTTTGTTGGATGAACATTCTCCCGCTCTGCCCAGACCCTCTGTAGTGCATTGCGCTGGATTACTTGCCTGATTCTATGAGTCTCTGTTTTTTTGCAGGACGGTCGGTAGCTGGCGAGTTAGAGTTCAGTGAAGAGGTACAAGACGAATATGAACAACAACCCCGATGCAGCTCCTCAACAGACATCGCCACAAGAAAAGCTTGCGCAGATCATCGGCGCGCAGATCTCGAAACCAGGTGATTTCGGAACGGCCATTACAGGTCTCGGCTTCTTCAGGCGCGAACATCCAGCACCGCCCATCGTCTGCATGGTCGAGCCAAGCATCATCCTCATCGCCCGGGGTGAGAAACAGCTCTGGGTAGGTGGCGAGGGTTACCCCTACGACACGTCGCGATTTCTGATCACCTCGTTGGACTTACCTGCCAATTCAGAAGTGCTAGCGGCAAGCCCGGAACAGCCATGCCTAGGGCTGACGTTGAAACTCGATCTGCGCATTCTGGCTGAGCTGATAGCGCAAAGTGACCTGCCGCCAACCCGTGATCGATCAGTTGTGAAAGGGGTAGGAATTGGTGCCGTGACACCAGCGATGCTGGCCTCATTTGAGCGCTTACTGGCACTGCTCGATGAGCCGGAGTCCATCCCTGTCCTTGCGCCCTTGATCCAGCGCGAGATTCACTACCGTCTCTTGCAGAGTGATCAGGCGAGCCGGCTTCGACAAATAACGTCTGTCGATGGCCAAGGTTATCGGATCGCGAAAGCCATCGATTGGTTGAAGTTGAATTACACCTTGGCGCTTCGCGTCGATGAACTTGCGGCCCGAGTGCAGATGAGCACTCCGACCTTTCACCACCACTTCCGCCAACTCACCGCGATGAGCCCCTTGCAGTATCAAAAGTGGCTGCGACTGAATGAGGCAAGGCGATTGATGCTCAATGAACACCAGGACGTATCCAGTGCCGCTTTCAAGGTCGGCTATGAAAGCCCATCGCAGTTCAGCCGTGAATACAGCCGGCTGTTTGGCGTACCCCCAAAGAGGGATATTTCGGCGTTGCGAGGGCAGGGGTAGGACCTTCAGTGCGTACAAGGGGCTACATCGACCGGTTAAATCCACAACCCATTGCGGACACTCAGAATGATGAGGGGCTATGGTTGCCTACACGAGGTGGTCGCGGTGATGACTGGCGTCAGAGGTGGTGTAGAAATGATCTGACATTAGATTTCGTAGCATCGCTTGGCGATTGTCGGGAAGGTCAACCAGGGTGCCTGGGCCGATAGCTGCCGGTGGGTTACGAGGAGTTCAACTGGCCGCGTTGAAGCTTCGATTAAATTCAACGACGTCATGATGAGAAGGGTTTTTGGCGAATAGTGCAGGGAGTTGCGCATAGAACACCTCTCTCTTCTGCGCGGCGGCTCCCTTGACTGCAGCATTCAGCGCCGGGCGCATCTCTTCAGCGGTGTAATCGCAGCAGTACGCTGGCGTGCAGGGCTGTTGACGCCATGAGTCTTCGAGGCTGCCGCTGTCGACCGGCTCGAATCCAACGTCATCGACAAGTTGCATCACGAGACGCTTATGATTTTCATCGTCCCCCGCAACGGCTACGCCCAGGCGGCCTTCGGCGTCTTTTGGCTTACCAAGATTTTCCAGCGAATAAGCAAGAATATTGTTGAAGGCCTTGATTACCGGTCGGCCAAGCTGCTCGCTGACCCACACGCTCTCGGTTTGACCATTTTCCAAAGCGGCGATGCGCTCGTCTCTCAGGCCCGGGTAGTAATTACTCGTGTCGACCACTGGAACCGAGGATGGCAATGCGGCCAAAAGGTTCTTGGGAAGAGTCGCCATGGCTGGTTGGGGAATGGAAATAATCACAGCATCGGCGCCGTCGAAGACATCGTTCAGATCGGAAGCAATAGCACCCGCTTCCTTGGCAAAAGCGCTTACCGAGTCCTTTCCGCGAGAGTTGGCGACGCTGATCTCGTGGCCAGCAGTGACAAGCTTTCGGGTAAGGGGGCCGCCGATAGATCCAATACCAACGATCGCAATTTTCATAATGCCTCCAGGGATTCAAAGTCCGGATACGTTAGTATCAGCACTGCAAGATCCGCAAGAACCGACGTTTTTGTCTGTAACCCACCAAAAGGTAAGTATCGATGGAGCGCGAGTGGGAATGTGAGAACCCTTTACGACGGCAGGCCTGGTCTGCCGCTATAAACGCTACGCTTCGCGTTCTGGAGGGGAAGTGGAAAATTGTGATCATCAATGAGCTGATGGCCGCTAAAGGCCGGCCGCTTCGGTTCTCCGAACTGGAAAAGCTCATTCCCGATGTCACGCAGAAGATGCTCATTCAGCAGTTGAAAGGGCTTCAGCAGGATGACATCGTTCAACGCACCGTATACCCAGAGGTGCCGCCGCGGGTGGAGTACGCGCTGACGGTGCTGGGTCATGCACTCGGCCCGGCTATGACTGCCCTTATAGACTGGGCTGAGCTTCGTCACCAGCACGAGGAGAAGGGGATGGGACTGTCTAGCGTAAGCGACAAGGAACTTTTGGAACGCTAATCCGCCATATGCGATTACTCAAAACGTCAACCCGTTTCAAATCTGATCAACTGTGGTTTTCAAACGTTCGATTTGTGACTATATATATAATTAGTCACAATTTGTAAGTCCTCGATAGGGTGAGTAAGCTATTTCCATGAATCAGCCATCAATATCTTCATCTTCGCCCAGCACCCGTGGCCCAGCCGATCACGACATTCGAGACCAGATTGTCGCGGCGGCCAACGAGCACTTCAGTCAATACGGCTACAGCAAAACCACGGTTTCCGACCTGGCCAAGGCCATCGGGTTTTCCAAGGCTTACATCTACAAATTCTTTGATTCCAAGCAAGCAATCGGTGAGGCCATCTGCGCTAATTGTCTGGCAGAAATCGTCGCGGCAGTGGAGCAGGCTATCAATGTAGAAGGCCTGTCTCCAACGGAGCGCTTTCGACGTTTGGTCAAAACTGTTATCGCCACCGGTGTGAATCTGTTCTTCAACGACCGAAAACTCTATGACATTGCAGCGTTCGCGGCGTCGGAAAGCTGGCCCAGTACGCAGGCTTATGACGCACAGATCAAAAGCTTCGTGTCGCAAATCGTTCGGGAGGGGCGAGAGATTGGCGAATTTGAACGCAAGACTCCGCTGGATGAAACAGTAGAAGCGATACATCTCGCGTTGCGACCATTCGTCAACCCATTGCTGCTGCAATACAACCTCGATTTCGTCGAGGAGGCGCCCACGCTTACCTCCAATCTCATCTTGCGTAGCCTCATGCCTTGACCTTTGGCTAAAGGTTTACCGCATACCGGGGGGGGCGCGACAGATCACCAAACGGCTTTTCACTTTGCCCTTCTTCCATCCGTCGAAGGGCATTTTATTTATCTGTATTGTGACTATTTACTTATTTGGTCACATGAATAAATATGGTGGTCCATCGCTTCTAATGCTTCATCTCAGTGATACCCATAGAGTTCAAACAATGAAAAAAATAGTGCTCAAGACCCCATTTGGCCTTGCTGTCGTGCTCGCATCCTCAAACGTTTTTGCAAGCGGCTTCGCTCTCAATGAACAAAGCATCAGTGGGATGGGCTCCGGGTTTGCCGGTCGTTCTTCCGCCGCTGAAGATGCGAGCACAGTCTTCGGTAACCCTGCGGGCATGTCTCGCTTGAAAAGAGAGCAGGTCAGCTTGGGACGGCGACTCTTTTCGCCAAGTCCGACATAAGCCAAACCCGCAGTACATTCGGAGGCCAGGAAGACGGCGACATGGTGCCAACCACCACGGTACCTATGGGGTACTACGTCAAACCTATCGATGAGCATTGGGCGTTCGGTGTAGGTTTTTATGTACCTTTCGGTCTGATGACTGACTATGGCAGCGGTTTCGCCGGGCGCTACTACGCCAATAAAAGCGAAGTCACGACCCTTACGTTCCAGCCCACCATCAGCTATGCCTTCTACGATAAAGTTTCGATCGGGTTCGGTCCGACCATCAACCGTATCAGCGGTGAGCTGTCCGGTATAGTGCCCAATCCACTTAGCCCTGGTCGCAATGACGGAAAACTCAAAAGCACTGGCGACGACACTGCCCTCGGTTTCAACGCCGGTATCCTGGTGCAGGCTACAGACCGAACCCGTTTGGGCATGACCTACCATTCCAAGGTCAGTTATCAATTGGATGCCAAGACCAAGGTCACTGACGGCATCTTTAGCGTGTTGGGAGTCAGCGGCCGGAGTTATGACGCTTCGCTGGATGTGGATACCCCGGAGTCAGTGGATCTCTCGGTGACTCATCAGCTTAATAATGACTGGACCCTTTACGTGGGGAGCACCTGGACTCGCTGGAGTCGCTTCAAAGAATTAACCATCGAGAACACGGGTTTACCCCCTGCGTTGAGCGGCGCGCTGGGCACCATTACCGAAGAGCAGAACTGGCATGATACGTGGGCTCACGCCATCGGCACGGCGTACAAACTGAATGACGAGTGGGTGCTTCGCGCAGGCTTTTCGGTCGATCAGTCACCCACCAATAACACCAATCGTGGACCGCGCATTCCGACGGGCGACAGGAAGGTGATCAGCTTCGGTGCTGGCTGGACTCCGGCAGAGAATGTCACGATCGATGTGGCTTACTCCTACCTGTGGGAGGAGAGCGTTCAGGTCAATGACACCTCGGCGACCCGAGGTGCATACAGTGCCAACTATAAGAACGGTGCGAGCGGGCTCGGTACTTCTGTGAGTTACCGCTTCTAGTTGAGTGCTGTTACACGATAAGTGTCCTGTCGGGAGCACGCGTTGCCTCCCGACCTTCAAGCACACATCTCGGGCCTTTCCCCTCAAGCTTCATCGACTCGTCACCGTGACATCCCGAGGTTGCCAGCCACCACCGAGTGACTTGAATACCGCTACCGCCGCTCGTGCCGACTCCGTTCGCGCTTGCGCCCGAGCATCGGAAGCCTGCAGCATCGTCTCGTCAGCGTGCAGGACATCAATCAGGCTGGCCGTGCCTTTCTCATAGGCAATGAACGACGATTGGCGAGCCTGAGTAAGAGACGCCTCTCCCCCGGTGAGTGTGGTTGCTTGAGCCTCCCGATTCACCAGTGAGGAGAGCGCGTTCTCGACATCCTCGGTGGCGCGCAACACAGACTGACGGTAAGCCGCCAGGGTTTCGGCTTCCTGTCCCTTGGCCTGGTCGATTTGGGCGTTTATGCGACCGAAGTCGAAGAGCCTCCAGCGCAGTCCCAGCAGGCCCGCCGATTGGCTGGCGCCGCCGGTAAAAAGATTGCCGGCGGACACCGCCGTGGCACTGCCCAGCAATGCGCTAAGGGAGAACTTCGGGTAGTACTCGGCAATCGCCTCCCCGATGCGTGCGTTTGAGGCCGCAAGACGGCGCTCGGCCACAATCAGATCAGGCCTGCGGCGCAGCAAATCGGCCGGCGTTCCCATCGCTTTTAACGGCGGTGCTACAGGAATGCTCGCTGCCATTGCAAGTTGTGTGCGGTGAGTGCCTGGCGGGGTGCCGAGCATGACATCCAGTGCATTCATCGCAGCATCCAGACCGGTTTGCAGGACCGGCACTGTCGCTTGAACCTGTGATAGCTCACCCTCGGTCTGGCGAACCTGATAGTTGGCGGCGAGTCCCTTGCTGTAGAGCAATTGGACTTTCTCTAGCAACGCCTGCTGCGTTTTGACTTGCCTGTTGGCAATGTCCAGCCGTGTCTGCAATCCGCGAATAGTGATGTAGACATCGGCGGTCTGCGCGGCGATGGCCAGTCGTGTGGCCGCGACGCCCGCCTGGGACGCCTGGTACTCGGCCAGAGCAGCCTCGCGTCCGCGTCGCAGGCCACCAAAGACATCTGCCTCCCAGCTGGCATCGAGGTTGACCTCGTAGGAATTTCCGTACCGATCATAGCCAGGTGTCGAATTCAACACCTGGCCGAGTGGCGTCTCGATTGACTGGTACGAGCGCGCAGCCTGGCTGCTGATATTCCCCGAAGGCAGTAACGCGGCATTTGCAGCACCCAGTCCGGCCTGCGCCTGTGTGACTCGCGCCGACGCCTGCGCCAGGTCCAGATTCTGCTCTAGTGCCTTGGAAATGAACCCGGTTAGCACTGGATCACCAAAGCCTTCCCACCAAGCGACAAGGCTGGCCGGCATCGTTCCAGGCCGCTGTTCGACAGCAGCTTGACCCAAGTAACGATCCGAAAGCGGAGCGTCTGGACGATGGAAATCCGGACCGACTGCGCAACCGGCCATTAAGCCGGCGCTGACCAAAAGTGCAATTGGACGGAGGGGAGGCATTGAGATTCCTTCAATAGAGGATATTTGTGACCATATTACGTAATAGTCACGACCTGTCAATTGACGTTCTTTGAGCCGATTACCTTTTTCTCCGTGTTCATGGTGATTCATAAGCTTTGGTTGAAAACCAAAATGATTGACAGGATGTGACCATTGACACAAATCGTCACTAGATCGAGAATATGACGCTCGTCCTATTTTTAAGTAAGGGAACCTATGCGCCGGCTTCTACCTTTCCCCATTGCCGCTTGCTTGTTGCCTCTCGTCCTGACGGCATGTGGTGATTCATCCACCGCTGAAGATCCGCGCACGAATGCCCCTTTGGTGAGGTCCGCTGCTGTTCAGGCTTCGTCCGACGTCTCGCGTTCCTTCACTGGTATAGTGGCTGCCCGCGTTCAGGGCGACCTTGGCTTTCGGGTGTCAGGAAAGGTGCTTGAGCGTCTGGTTGACACCGGTCAGACCGTTAAACGTGGTCAGCCGCTCATGCGCCTCGACCCAATCGACCTGGGGTTGCAGGCGCGAGCACAGCAAGAGTCGGTCATAGCCACGCGAGCCCGAGCCAAGCAGACAACAGATGACGAGGCTCGATATCGCGACCTGGTCGCCGCCGGTGCTATTTCTGCATCGGCCTACGACCAGATCAAAGCCGCAGCGGATACCGCGAAGGCGCAGCTCAGCGCCGCTGAAGCGCAGGCTGACGTAGCCCGCAATGCTTCTGGTTATGCGGTGCTGTTTGCGGATTCCGATGGCGTTGTGGTGGAGACGCTCGCCGAGCCCGGGCAAGTCGTCAGCCCGGGGCAGCCCGTGGTTCGACTGGCGCGGGCAGGGCAGCGCGAAGCCATCGTGCACCTGCCCGAGACATTACGCCCCGCAGCAGGATCCACCGCGCAGGCGACGCTTTATGGCAATACCACGGGTGCAGTTACAGCGAAGCTGAGGCTGCTGTCTGACTCGGCCGACCGTATGACGCGCACCTTTGAGGCGCGGTATGTGCTTGAGGGCGCGCTGGCCAATGCACCGATAGGTTCGACGGTCACGCTTCGGATCGCTGAAAGCGCCGCGCAGGGAAATTCGATGCAGGTGCCGATTGCTGCCGTTTATGACCCGGGTAAAGGCACTGGCGTGTGGGTCATCGTCGGTACACCGGCGAAGGTGGCTTGGCGACCTGTTCAAGTCTTGGGCTTGAGCGACGACTCAGCGCGAGTCGCAGGCGATCTCCAGGTCGGCGAGCAGATCGTGGCGTTAGGTACGCATCTGTTGCGCGAGGGTGAAGAGGTGAGACTGCCTCAACAGGATGACGCCAAAGTTGCCGGGGGTCGTCCATGAGCGAGGGCCGCTTCAATCTTTCCGCGATCGCCGTTCGTGAGCGTTCCATCACGGTGTTTCTGATCTTCCTGATTGCCGTCGCGGGCATCTTGTCGTTCTTTCAACTGGGCCGTGCGGAAGATCCTCCGTTTACGGTCAAGCAGTTGACGGTCATTACCGCCTGGCCGGGCGCCACGGCGCAGGAGATGCAGGATCAGGTAGCAGAGCCACTCGAAAAACGCCTGCAGGAACTGAAGTGGTACGACCGCACGGAAACCTACACCCGTCCCGGCCTCGCCTTCACGATGGTGTCATTGCTCGATAGCACGCCGCCCTCACAAGTGCAGGAGGAGTTCTATCAAGCGCGTAAAAAGCTCGACGATGAGGTCCGCAAGCTGCCAGCGGGAGTCATCGGGCCAATGGTCAACGACGAATTTTCGGACGTGACATTTGCGCTGCTTGCCCTGAAAGCCAAAGGCGAGCCTCAGCGACTGTTGGTGCGTGATGCGGAGTCGTTGCGCCAACAACTGTTACATGTGCCAGGCGTGAAGAAGGTCAACATTATTGGGGAGCAGCCCGAACGTATCTTTGTTTCCTTTTCCCACGATCGGCTGGCCACCTTGGGCATTTCTCCACAGGACATCTTTGCCGCGCTCAACAATCAAAACGTGCTCACGCCCGCCGGTTCCATCGAGACCAATGGGCCTCAGGTCTTCCTGCGGCTAGATGGTGCCTTCGATAAGGTGCAGAAGATTCGTGACACACCCATTGCGGTCCAGGGGCGCACGCTAAAACTCTCTGACGTGGCGACGATCGAACGTGGTTATGAAGATCCAGCAACCTTTCTCGTGCGTAACAACGGTGAAGAGGCCTTGTTGCTGGGGATCGTGATGCGTGAGGGCTGGAACGGTCTTGACCTTGGCAAGGCGTTGGACGCGGAGACAGTCAAAATAAATGAAGGCATGCCGCTGGGTATGACGCTCTCCAAAGTCACCGATCAATCTGTAAATATCGATTCGGCCGTCGGCGAGTTTATGGTCAAGTTCTTCGTCGCGCTGCTTGTGGTAATGCTTGTCTGCTTTCTCAGCATGGGCTGGCGTGTCGGTGTTGTGGTCGCTGCGGCTGTGCCGTTGACGTTGGCTGTGGTGTTTGTAGTGATGGCGGCCACTGGAAAGAACTTTGACCGTATTACCCTCGGTTCGTTGATTCTGGCGCTGGGACTGCTGGTGGACGACGCCATCATTGCTATCGAAATGATGGTGGTGAAAATGGAGGAGGGCTACGACCGCATCAAAGCTTCCGCGTACGCCTGGAGTCATACCGCTGCGCCGATGCTCTCCGGTACGCTGGTGACCGCTATCGGCTTTATGCCCAACGGCTTCGCGCAATCGACCGCCGGCGAATACACCAGCAACATGTTCTGGATCGTGGGCATTGCCCTGATCGCCTCCTGGGTGGTTGCAGTCGCTTTTACCCCGTACCTGGGGGTGAAGATGTTGCCGAACATCAAGAAGGTAGAGGGTGGTCACGCGGCCATCTACAGCACCCCTAACTACAACCGCTTCCGCCGGATTTTGACGCGGGTCATCGCTCGCAAATGGCTGGTGGCCGGCACTGTCATCGCTTCGTTTGTCGTGGCGATCCTCGGCATGAGCCTGGTCAAGAAGCAGTTCTTCCCTACCTCGGACCGTCCCGAGGTATTGATTGAAGTGCAAATGCCTTATGGGACCTCCATTGAGCAGACCAGCGCCACCACTGCCAAGATAGAGGCCTGGCTGCAAAAGCAGGGTGAGGCAAAAATCGTCACGGCCTATATCGGGCAAGGCGCGCCGCGTTTCTATCTGGCGATGGCGCCGGAACTCCCTGATCCGTCGTTCGCAAAGATTGTGGTGCTGACGGACAGTCAGGAGGAGCGTGAGGCCCTCAAGTTCCGTATCCGCGAGGCAGCTGCTGAGGGGCTTGCCCCAGAAGCGCGGGTCAGGGTGACTCAGCTTGTTTTTGGGCCGTACTCGCCATTCCCTGTTGCCTACCGGGTGATGGGGCCTGATCCGTCAACGTTGCGCGAGATTGCGGGCCAGGTACAGGACGTGTTGCAGTCGAGCCCGATGATGAGAACCGTCAACACCGATTGGGGACCGCTGACGCTGACGCTGCATTTCGCTCTGGATCAGGATCGCTTGGAGGCGGTGGGATTGACGTCAAACTCAGTCGCGCAGCAACTGCAGTTCCTGCTGGCCGGAGTGCCGATCACCGCGGTTCGTGAGGACATTCGTTCGGTGCAGGTGGTTGGTCGCGCAGCGGGTGATATCCGGCTCGATCCCGCCAAGATAGAAGGCTTTACGCTGGTGGGCGCGGCGGGTCAGCGGATTCCGTTGTCCCAGGTAGGAGAGGTCGATGTGCGTATGGAGGATCCGATCCTCCGACGTCGTGACCGCACGCCGACCATCACAGTGCGCGGTGACATTGCCGAAGGTTTGCAGCCACCGGACGTCTCGAGCGTGATCATGAAGGAGCTGCAACCAGTCATCGACAAGCTGCCTGGCGGATACCGGATTGAGCAGGCGGGTGCAATCGAGGAGTCGGGCAAGGCCGGTAAAGCGATGTTGCCGTTGTTCCCGATCATGATTGCCATGACGCTGCTGGTCATCATTCTGCAGGTCCGTTCGATCTCGGCGATGATCATGGTGTTCTTCACCTCGCCGCTGGGGTTGATTGGCGTAGTGCCGACACTGCTCATTTTCCAGCAGCCATTTGGGATTAACGCACTGGTCGGTTTAATCGCCCTTTCGGGCATTCTGATGCGCAATACGCTGATTCTGATTGGGCAAATCCATCACAACATTCAAGAAGGGCTGGACCCGTTTCACGCAGTGGTCGAAGCCACGGTACAACGTGCCCGCCCGGTACTACTGACTGCGATGGCGGCAATCCTGGCGTTCATTCCCCTGACACACTCCGTCTTCTGGGGGACGCTGGCCTACACCCTTATCGGAGGCACGTTCGTCGGCACCATCATGACGCTGGTGTTCCTGCCAGCGATGTACTCCATCTGGTTCAAGATTCGTCCTGTCAATACGGGTCAAACTGAAACAGCGAATAAGCAAGCAAGCCTAGTGGATAGGGCGGCATTTCCCAATGCACCCAGCTGACCAATCACTCACAGGGGTACATGACCAGTTTTTCGGACGATTGAGGGGAGCGTTCGGCAAACACGCCTTTCTGACGCCATCGCTAAGGATGCCCCAGGGCTCGGTCAGTTGTAGTGCCCCATGTGAGCCCTGGAGGCTAAGCCAGTCCCGCGGAACTAGCTTGTGCGTTCCTTAGTTGAATACCTGACGCGATGCTCGCTCAACATCAACGTCGTTATAGCAACCAGCACAGGTACAAAGGCAAGCGCACAGATAACGGTCCAACCGTATCGATTCAATATACCTCCCGATGCAAACGAGCCGAGTACCATGGCGCCAAAGACAATGAAATCATTGAGCGCTTGGACACTGTTTCTTTCGCTTGTTTTATGGCTCTGAAGGACGAGCGCAGAGGCGCCGACAAAACCGAAATTCCAACCAATCCCTAGAAGCACTAAACATAGATAAAAGTGGTAGGACTGCACACCGGCAAGCCCGACAGCAACAGAAGTGCCGGTTAACATCAACCCCATCAACACAACGCGGTTTGCCCCAAAACGGTGGATCAGATTTCCAGTGAAAAAACTGGGTGCGTACATTGCAATTACGTGCCACTGCAATGCCAGATTCGATGATTCCAGTGAAAGATCCTCATGCTTCATCGCTAGTGGGGCCGAAGTCATCAGGAAATTCATCAAGGTGTAAGTTATGACGCCACAGAGCATGGCGTTGATGAGTCGAGGCTGCCGAACAATCACCGCAAGCGGGCGACCTGGAGTACGAACAGCCGCCTCATGGCGTGGCAAATTGACACCTAGTAGCACCGCCGCCGAAACCACTGCCATTAATGCGGCCGCAACGTAAGTGGCGATAAACAGGTGTGACTCCCATAGGTCCATCGTATAGGTGACCGTCTGTGGGCCTAGTACACCCGCCACTAGCCCGGCAGCCATGACGATTGAAAGCGCCCAGGGCTGCCTGTTTTCTGGAACGCATTCTGCGGCGGCGAAACGAAACGTCAGCACCACAGCGGCATAAGCGCCACCAAATAGCATCGCAGTACAGAAAATGAAGAAGGAAGACAAATAAATGCCAATCGCAGCCAGCACTCCCATCAGGATGCCGCACAACGCTCCCAGCATAAACACGAGACTGCGCCCATAGCGCTGCGCAATGGCACCGGCAGGTAGCGTGCAGCTCGCCATGCCCACGACAAAAATGGAGATAGGCAGCGTCGCCAATGCTTTATCCGGTGCAAGCATGTCTCCCACGATAGCGCCGGTTGCATAGACGATGACTGAGTTACCACCCGCCAATGCCTGGGCGGTTGCCAGTCGAAAAATGTTGCTGTTCCCAGATGTGGCTGACACGACTTCTCTCCCTTGAATGAATCGTCCCTTAATGCAGCTGCAGCGTGCCGATTATCAATGAACACTAACGACCGCGCTGCCCCTTACGATATCCAAGCGCCGGTACCGGCGCACTTCATCGACAAGGGCCTCCCGACAGCGGGTCTGCTAGCCCACGTCATGATGGCCAAGTTCGCCGACCATCTGCCGCCTATTACACACCGCCGTACTGATACACGGTCGCACTCCAATACTGGCTGCCGTTACCTTTTTGGCGAGCCCATCCGTCGGCTACCAGTTGATTGGCGATCATTCGATTCATAAAGCCATGACCGAGCAGCAGAACCGGTCCATCGCTGGCAAGGGACTGCAATCGTTTGGCTGCGGTGCCGGCGCGGATCCTCGCAGTGCCGGCGGATTCGACGTTGCGTGAGTAACCGCACAGCCATAAGACTCGAAGGATAAATGCCCAGTTAAACGGCGATAGCCGTGGCAGTTTCCAATGACCACAAGGCAGTTGTGCTTCGCAGAAAAGTGCGTCGACCAGTGCAGGCTTCAGGCCGAGCGCTTGGACGGAGGTCAGCGCACGAGGCGCGCTGCTTGAAACAATCACCGTGGCGGTTGCGGCGAGTTGCATACTGGCATGCGGGACCGGGTGGTGGGTAATTTCCGATCGGTCGTATTGCTCGATCCAGTCTTTCATCTCGAGCGCTGAGATCTTGTCGGTTGCGGCGAGTTTTGGCTGGCCGTGACGCATCAGGATGATTTCCCTGTTCACCATTTTACGTCCTTGTTCTGGTGTGTGGTAAATGACCAGCAAGTGCGGTTTCGGGAGCTCAAGGTACGCCTCGCGTACCCGCATAAAACCGCACAATGAGGCTCGAGATTATCGGCTTTGGGACTAGACGGTAATCCCGTCTGCGAAAGTCAGTTGTCGACCATGACCGATGAGCTTTTTTTCTTCGAGGCGCGCGCACTGTGCTTTTCAAACCAGCCGTGATCGCGGTACCACGCCACGGTGTCAGTGATTGTCAGCTCTAGCGCCCGGAAACTCAGGCCAAGCTCCTGTTCACTCTTGCGGTGGTTGAAGCAGGTGCGGTACTCCTCTCGTATCAACAGGCGCAACGTGGCCATGCTCAACAGAATGGGCTTGCCGGTCAGGCGCGCATAGATCTCCTGCACAGTCGCCAAGGTGTATAGAAAGGGCAGCGGTAGTTGTCGAACGGGTGTCTTGACGCCAGCGATACGTCCTAGAACAGGGACCAGCTGACGCATCGTCATATGCCGGCCCGCCGCGAGATAGCGCTCACCTCGTCGGCCCTGTTTGGCGGCAGCAATCAGCGCCCCTGCCACATCACGGGCATCGACAACGGAGAAGGTGCCAGGGATCAGCCCGGGCAACTTGCCGTTCACGACATCGTTGACCAATTGTCCGGAGGAGGTCGGGCCAATGTCGGCAGGACCCCACATCCAACCGGGCAGGACCATGCAGGCATGCATCTCGGGATGTGCTTCCAGGAACGACAAGATGACACGGTCGGCGAGGATCTTGCTGCGGTAATAGTCATCCGCGTCGGCGTCGGCCCGCAGACATGTCTCATCGATGGACATACCAGGTGCGCCGTCGAGCACAGCAATGGAAGACGTATGGACGAACCGTCGTATACCGGCGCGGTAGGCCTGGTTAAGCAGGCGCCGCGTACCAGACACATTGATCTTTTCAAGTTCTTTCCAGTGGCTGCCGCCCTTGTAGTTATCGCGAAAGAACGCCGCGGTGTGAAACACCGTATCGCAGCCTTGCAGCGATGCTGCGAATCCGTCGACATCGGCCATGTCACCAACGACCAGCTCCACCCCCGGCAGATTGTTGAACTGCTGTTCACCTTTGGCTCTTGAGCGGACCAGGCCTTTGACCGTGTAGCCACGAGCGACCAATTCACGCACCAGGTTGTTGCCCAGCAAGCCGGTTGCTCCAGTAACAAATGCGCTACGCATGGCTCAACCCTCACCCTGTTCGGCTAACGGCATCAACACCGCACTGTCGAAGAAGGCCTCTTCACGGATGGCCAGCCCGTTTCTGAAGGTGAAGTGTGCGGCGTAGTGCACGGTAATATGGCGTCCATGGGGTGGAATCACCCGGCCTGGCAGCACCAAGGGTGCGGCGAAGGTGCCGGTCAGTAAGGCAGTCAGCGCCAAAAGATCGTCAGCGACCATGAATGGGGTGAAGGTCACTTGGGCATCAGGGAACGCTTCGAACAGCGCAGTCTCTCGTTTGCGCATGGATTCGCGACCGGTTTGAATCCCCATACCATCGAGGTAGATGAAGTCTTCGCAAACCAACGCAAGCATCGCCTCCACATCACGGCGATTGAAGGCTCTTGAGGCGCGCTCCGCATAGTCGTTGGGGCCAGTAGTCATACAATCCATTCCATTCGTTTCGAGGGCCTGTAGATATACCTTTGAGGCCTCTGCCGAAAAACAGCGACTACTGCATAATGGATTTGCACATATGCAGACCAGGGAGGACAGGACGCATGGCGTTGCAAGCAAATTGGGACGATCTTCGTCTGCTGTTGGCAGTCTCGCGGCGTGGCAGCTTCCTTCAAGCTGGCCAGTTGCTGGGTATCGCGGCGTCTACCGTGTCCCGCCGCCTGACCCAACTTGAGGTCGCACTGGGCGAGCCACTCGTCGAGCGCGGCGTTGAAGGATGCTGGTTGACCTCGCGGGGCCAATCCCTCGTGGAAGTTGCCCTGGCTGCGGAAGCTGGCTTGAGGCGTCAAACCGCTGCTGGCATATCCGAGCTGCACACAGAGCTATCTGGCAGTGTCCTGGTCAGTGCAGGAGAGGGGTTCTCGTCTTGTGTGCTGGAGGCCGCGAGTCGCTTCACTTCTCTGCACCCGCGTTGCTCGGTGGAGCTGATGGTAACAGCCGACTTTCACAAGATCGTCCGCGGCGTGGCAGACATTGCGGTACGTACAGCTCATCTGGGTGAGCCGTCGCTGATTTATCGACCAATAGGCCGGCTCGCCTACGGTGTCTTCGCTGATGCAGGTTATCTGAAGCGGTTTCCGGGGGTGACCCCGGCCACTGCGGTCAATATTGCCTTGCTTCCCCCGCTGGACATGTTGCCGCAAATGCGTGCGGTAAAGGCCGGTGGTCTGGACCGCGCGCAGATCAGCGTGAACTCGTTCGCCGTGCAGCTCGAATCGGTGAGGCGAGGTATGGGGGTGGCTGTACTGCCCCGTATATTGGCGAAGGATCTGATCGGGTTGTTCCCGGATCTCCACCTTCCAGATATGGAGGTCTATCTGGTGACCCGGCCACAGGCATTAAAGCAGGCCCACATCAAATGTTTTTTTGCCATCCTGGAGCAGGTGCTGCTCGAAGCCCTATCCATAGAAAATGTCGAAGGTTACCTCTTAGGGGGCGACCCGTGAGTATCGGAACAATAACGATCTCTACAGCGTATGGGCCACCGTGCTCGGGCATGTATGGCAATTCGAAGGAAGACGCAATTTATCCAACCTGTTTCGAGGATGAGCAGCATCAAAAGCTGGATGGCACTAATAAACATGCCCTGCGCTTTACGCCGGGCCAATTAGCGAGTGACTATTTCTGGCCGATTGCTGCCCGTAGAGAAGACCTCGCGCATCGCAGGTAATTGTCTCATTACACTGTGGTCAGCTTACTGAGCTTGCTCTGGTGAATTGCATGAAAGTCGGCGTGATTTCCGATACTCACGGTTTGCTCCGCCCCGAAGCCCTTGCTGCCCTGGAGGGATGCGAGCAGATCATTCACGCCGGCGACATTGGTAGCCCCGAGATTCTTGATCTATTGGCATCTATAGCGCCATTACACGTGGTGCGTGGGAACAATGATCAAGACGCTCCGTGGGCAGCCAATTTCCCTGATCTTCTACGCTTCGACGTCAACGGATGGCAGGCGCTGTTGGTACATGACATTGCCGATGTCCCAGTCGAACTAGATACAGGCATAAAGCTGGTGATCACCGGCCACTCCCACAAGCCACGGATAGAATGGCGTGGGGAACAGCTATTTCTCAATCCAGGTAGCGCGGGACGGCGACGCTTTAAGTTGCCAGTGACGCTGGCTCTGCTTGAGATAACGCCAACCTCAATTGAACCTCTACTGATCCACTTATTGGAGTGAAGAGCGAGGGGCTACAATCGATCACTAGTTGGCGCAAACCCAGCGGGTACAGAAATGACTTTTGCTCACGATGTGGCTCGACCATGCCTAATGCTCTTCGCGAGACGCCTTACTTCTGGATACCGCTTGGACTTCTCGATGTCGAGCTGCGCATGGAGTGTGTTGGAGATTTCTGCACCGATGATTCCATGTCGTGGGATGAACAACGCTCGGGAAAAAGTTATCACGCCGCCCCAGAATCACTTGGATTTCTTCTGCATGAACTCCAGGTCAACAATGATTGACTCAGGAACTTGGGGTAAACGGACAAATTGATAGCCTGGCCAAAACTCGGCTCTTCGATAAAAACGAACTGCAGGCCATGGGCAGTGAAGTACAGCGATAAGCCCCCGTTTTCCACTGGCCGCCGGTGGGCACACGACGTTACACGGTAGCCAGTCAGTCGAAGCCTGCGATCTGATTTGTTTTGCCCAGTTTTCAATGATGAGCGCCGCAGGGTAAGCACAGGCTCGCTCTGGTCTGTCTGTATGGACCACTTCCGATAGTGTAGTGTTGGCGCTACAAAGGATGCTCCAGGCTTTTCGTTTCTTCCCAGGATGGATGTATACTCAATGCTCAAGTTCAATGCTCATCTCGGTTTTCAATTCAATGAGTTGCCTTTTCTTCAACGCATCGAAGCCGCCGCTGCCGCTGGATTTCGGGCGGTGGAGTTTCCGTCGCCCTATGAATTCGACGCCAGTCTCCTGGCCGACCACTTGGCTCAATACGCTCTTCCTCTGATTCAGTTCGCCGCACCGGCGGGTGTCACCAAAGGCATTGCTGCCCTGCAAGGCAAGGAAGAAGAGTTTCGCGCTGGCCTGGTCCAGGCCGCCAGTTATGCAAAGGTGCTGGCTTGTTCGGATGTCCACATCATGTCTGGAATTACGACGCAGGAAGAGGCTGCGCTTATCTTCGGGAGCAACCTGGAGTATGCAGTCAAGTACTTCGAAGATCAGGGGTTGCGGCCCCTTATCGAAGTGATCAGTTCGAAGGAGATGCCGGGCTATTACATGTCTGACTTCAGCAGGGCGCAACAGGTGCTGGAGACCTTCCCGAGTGTTGGGCTGATTCTCGATCTTTACCATGCCCAGCTTTTGACCGGAGACGCAGCAGATGTTCTGGCTCGATTTTATGACCGAACCGTCCATGTGCAAATTGCTGACTGTCCGGGTCGTCACGAACCGGGAACGGGGAGCATCAACTTTGCTGCCTTGTTCACGGCGCTGGAGCAGCGTGGCTACCCAGGATGGATCGGGTGTGAATACCGTCCTTCTCGCTCTACCGTTGCGAGCCTTGACTGGATTAAGCAGCTAAGGACTTAGCACTTGCGGGCACGAGTTACCCTGATGCACTCCTCAGGTGGAGAATTTTGAAAGGCGCTTGATGGCCGATACCCATCGATCGTTGAGGCCCGCGATTCGATGGTCCGTACTGACGGCTATTGATCCAGTGCTAGTCGTGGCTCTGATTATGGGAAAATACTTCTTGAATGCCCGGCAATAGACTGGGTTTTGCGATGAGCGTGGAGCGCTTTTCAAATACCCACTCAAAGGATGAGCACATGAGCCGTACCGGCCATATCTGCCTGATGGCGACCTATAACAAATGGATGAACGTAAAGATCTATGGAGCGGCCAGGTGCTTGTCCGATGATGAGCTCTCAGCTGATAGAAAAGCGTACTTCAGGTCGATTCTCGGGACGCTAAACCACGTGGCAGCCGGAGACACTGTGTGGCTAAAGCGATTCGCCAAACATCCAGCGAACCACTCGGCATTGGAGCCGGTGAGGCGACTTGCTGATCCGAAAAACCTTGACCAAGCGTTGTTCTCTACTATTCGAGAACTCTCAGTATATCGAGAGTGGCTTGATCAGATAATTGTCGAATGGGCTAACTCTATTACAGAGTCCGATCTAGACCACACCCTCCATTACGCCAGCTTGAAGGGTGTAGTGTCCGACAAGGATTTTTACGGCCTGGTGATGCATTTCTTCAACCATCAGACCCATCACCGTGGCCAGGTTACTACGCTGCTTTCACAGGCCGGTGTCGACATAGGTGATACAGATTTAGTCGTCCTCATCCCATCCCGATCCAGCGTATGAAGAAAAGCTGGATACCAGTATTGAGAATTCACAGCCAAAGAGGGCAATTCGATTCGGATCGCACTGATTGCATGGCTATTGCCCTGGCTTAATCCATGACGAACACCTTCGCACTGAATCGCCCCGAGTTCGCCGCTGACATACATATCATCGGAATGCCAAGACATGCTCCTCAATCCGAAATCTGGTCATCGAGTGGTGGCGGGTAGTTATTTAATTTTAATGATGACCTTGCCTTTTGATCTTCCTTGTTCGACATAGCTCAACGCCTCGACTGTCGATTCGAAAGGGAAGGTTGTGTCGATCACCGGCTTAATGATGCCGGACTCGATGAGAGCAGTGATTTCACCCAGTTGAGCACCACTGGCACGCATAAAGACGAATGCATAGCTGACTTCTTTTTTGCGCGCTTTTCTGCGGATGCCGCTGCTCAAAATACGCATCACCAAACCCAATCCCCAAAACAGTTTTTGCTCTTCAGCGAACTGTGGCGTCGGCGGCCCGGAGATGGAAATGAGCTGCCCCCCAGGCTTCAGAATGGTGAGCGACTTTTCTAGCTCATCCGCGCCCAAGCTGTTCAATACGACGTCGTAGTCTTGCAAAACGGTTTCGAAGTTGTGCTTCTTGTAGTCGATGACAATGTCCGCTCCCAGTGCCTTGACCCAACCCACATTGTTTGTGCTGGTGGTGGTCGCGACGAAGGCACCCAGATGCTTGGCAAGCTGGATGGCGATGCTGCCGACACCACCCGAGCCGGCGTGAATAAACACCTTTTGTCCTTTTTTCAGCCTGGCGGTTTCAACCAGCACTTGCCATGCCGTCAGTGCAACCAGCGGGAGGGATGCGGCCTCTTCCATGCTGATGTTTTTAGGTTTCAACGCGAGTGCGTCTTCGTGCACCGCAATCAGCTCGGCGAATGTGCCTATGCGCTCCTGAGGAGGGCGTGCGTAGACTTCGTCACCTGGTTTGAAGCGCCGCACACCGGATCCAACGCTGACCACGACCCCAGCCAGGTCATTGCCCAATATCAACGGGAATGAGTACGGCAAGATCAGTTTGAATTCGCCTGTACTGATCTTTGAATCAAGCACGTTGACGCTTGTGGCATGCACTTGAACCAGGACGTCATGGGCACCCACCTCAGGTACGGGCACCTCGGCTACACGGCCATTATTCTTGCCGTAACGGTCGATTAGAAATGCCTTCATGTTGATTCAACTCTCGTAGTTTCAAATGGGAATGACGGAGCATCCTCAGGCATCCAGGAATGCCGTTGCTTTCGCCACGAAGTCGGCATGATGTTGGAAAATTCCGCCATGCCCTGCGTCTTCGTAAATGATCAGTTGAGAATTCGGGATCCGGTTCGCCAAGTCAGTAGAGTTCACCGTGGGCACCATGATGTCGTGGTCACCGTTGGCGATCAGCGTCGGTATCTGTATGCGACTGAGGTTCTGCGGGGGCTGCCTGCCCCATGCGTGAATGGCTTTCAACTGCCGCAAAAAAGCGGTTGGCGTTGGATTTTTGTCGCGATCTTTCCTGCGCTCCTTCAGGCGATTCAGAAAATCCTTGGCGGCTCGCCGGCCATTGACCGTCGAGGTGAAGAATAGGTAGGTCTTCGGATCGCGCAACGTCAGCAAACCTTTAAGCATCAATGGCCATGAAACTGACCAGACCTTGTCGATGCCGGTGCCGCCAGCAGGCCCGGTACCGGTCAGAATCAGTCTGCGCACCAGGTCAGGGGCGCTCAGGGCAATTTCCTGGGCCACGAATCCTCCGAGTGAAAAACCCAGCAGGTCGACCTTTTCGAACCCCAACGCACGAATCACAGCGATGGCATCGTTTGCCATTTCGCTGACCGTCGCAGGGGCGGTGCCACCTGATGTGCCGATGCCCCGATAGTTAGTGGCGATGATGCGCCTGGTGCTTGCGAGCCCATCGATGATCCGTGGGTCGAAGTTGTCCAGGACTGCGCCCCAATGATTCAACAAAACCAGCGGCAACCCGTCCTTGGGGCCTATATCACGGTAAACGAACGCCGCTCCATCAACCTTGATCGATTGGGTCGCTGCATTGACGAACGGCGTGCGCGATCCGGGATGAGGTTTTGTGTCTTGAATGTGCATGTTTGCCCCGTGCTGCGGATCGAAAGTGGCAAGTGAGACGCCATGTTGCAGGCGCTTTACATCGAAAGCTGCGCACCAGCGCCTGCTACACGATGATCACGCCTCGGCTTGATAGCGCTCGGCAACATCGGATTGCCGAATCTGCGACAGCAGGCCTTGACGTGCTGCCTGCAAGGCATCCCAGCAGGCGGCGTCCTGCAAGGGGGGAATGGTCACAGGCTCGCGACGATCGAAACCGACCAGCGCGGCGTCGACCAGATCACCCACTTCCATGACGTCACTGAGGGTATTGATGTCGATGCCCGCTCGCTCCCAGATTTCGGTACGAGTGGCTGCCGGCAGAACGGCTTGCACGTAGACGCCTTTGGGCGACAGCTCCAGGCTCATACCTTGAGAAAGAAACAGCACAAAAGCCTTGGTCGCGCCGTAGACCGTCATCCCGAACTCCGGTGCCAGGCCAACGACCGAGCCTATGTTGATAATCGCTCCGTCCCCGGCTTGTGCCAGGCGTGGGGCGATGGCGCTGGCAAGCCGTACCAGTGCGGTAGTGTTGAGCGTAACCAACTGAGCAACGCTGTCGGTGGATTGTTCGATAAAGCTGCCGGATTGTGCGGCGCCTGCATTGTTCACCAGGATGCCAATACTGGCGTCGTCGCGCAGGCGAGCCTCGACCGTGGTCAAATCGCTGATTTGGGTCAGGTCAGCCTGGAGAACATCAATGGTGATGTTGTGTTTCTCACGCAGCCGGGCTGCAAGAGCATCCAGCCGCCCTTTGTCGCGGGCAACCAGTACGAGGTCGTGCCCGCGCTGTGCAAAGCGCTCGGCATAGGTAGCGCCGATGCCAGTGGAGGCGCCGGTAATGAGAACAGTGGTAGGGATACTCATGAATTGTTCCTCAGTTTCGGATATCGATAGGCGAGTCATGCGTGGTGTCCGGAGGACGTGCGCAGACGTGATTTTTAGCCGTGCCGGGTACTGGATTCAGCAAGGGTTGGGTAGTCGATGTAGCCTTCTGCACCGCCGCCATACAGGGTCGCAGGATCGAATGCCGACAAAGAGGCAGCGGTTTTAAGGCGCTCCACCAAGTCCGGGTTACCTATGAAGGGACGTCCAAAGGCGATCATGTCGGCCTTGTCATCGTTGAGTTGAGAGGTGGCCAAATTCACGTCGTAGCCATTGTTCGCGATGTAAGTGTTTTTGAAGCGTTGGCGCAAAGAACCAAAGTCGAAGGGCGCAATATCGCGCGGCCCACCAGTCGCGCCTTCGACCACATGGAGGTACACAATGCCCAAGGCATCGAGTTGGTCGACAATGTAGTCAAACTGGGCCTGCGGTTCGCTGCTGGAGACACCATTGGCTGGCGAAACTGGCGATATACGGATGCCTGTGCGTTCTGCACCGACCTCGGCTACTACCGCCGCCGTCACTTCCAGCAGTAGACGAGCGCGATTTTCAATCGAGCCACCGTAGGCATCGGTGCGGATATTGGCACCGTCTTTGACGAACTGATCCAGCAAATAGCCGTTTGCGCCATGGATCTCTACGCCATCGAATCCCGCCGCGATGGCATTTGCCGCCGCTTGGCGAAAATCATTGACGATCCCGGGAAGCTCGCTGATATCAAGCGCTCGCGGCTCTGAAACGTCCACGAAGCTATTGTTGACGAACACCTTGGTCGCGGGACGGAGAGCGGAGGGTGCTACCGGAGCGGCACCGTTCTCCTGCAGGTCAACGTGCGATACGCGTCCGACATGCCACAGCTGCAGGAAAATTCGTCCGCCTTTTGCGTGGACGGCATCGGTGACCTTGCGCCAGCCATCAACCTGCGCCTGGGTGTAGATACCGGGCGTATCCTGGTAGCCCTGTCCCTGCTGCGAGATCTGCGAGGCTTCGGAGATCAACAGGCCTGTAGAGGCTCTCTGGCTGTAATAGGTTGCAGCGAACTCGCTCGGGACGAAGCCTTCTCCCGCACGGTTACGCGTCAGCGGAGCCATCACGATTCTGTTGGAAAGTGTCAGCGAGCCGAGCGTGTACGGCTCAAATAACGTCTTATCGTTCATATCGTTTCCATACTCGTGGATTAATGAGGGCGACATGCGCCGTGCCAGGGAAGATTCGCGTTGGCGCATTTATGATGTCGATCACACTCAAAACTGTCAATGCTTTTGATTATGATCGACATCAGAGTATGATGAGGGCATTGCTTTGAGATGCAGAGGCGCAGGAAATGAAGATCACCAAGGCGCAATCACTCGCCAATCGAGCTCACATCGTTGAGACGGCTTCAGAGCTGTTTCGCGAGCGTGGCTACGATGGCGTGGGGGTGGCTGAACTCATGGCAGCAGCCGGATTTACGCAAGGCGGTTTCTACAAGCACTTCGGCTCCAAGGCTGATCTGATGGCTGAAGCGGCAGCGAACAGTCTTTCGCATTCGCTGACCAGTTCCGAAGGTCTCGACGTTGCTGAGTTCATCGATCTGTATGTGTCGAGGGATCACCGAGACGGCAGGGGCAGCGGTTGCACCATGGCGGCCCTTTGTGGAGACGCTGCGCGTCAATCAGATGAGTTGAAAGCCACCTTTGCCAGCGGGGTAGAAAGCACGCTGGCAGCGCTCGAAGAAAAGTACAACGCGAGGCAAGACGCGCCGCAGGATGGGGTACGGGCAAAAATGATCGACATGTTGGCGCATGCAATCGGTGCGGTCATGTTGTCACGCGCCTGCCCAGATGATTCTTCTCTGGCTGATGAAATACTCGAGGTTTGCCACGCTGAGATAATTGCTTCATTGCCGTTGGCTCAGCATTGCCCCGGAAAGTAGGCACCATCTTCCGTGAACGATATTCAGCAGTCTCTCAACTTCGCCCAAAATTCTTCAGCGGATTGGCTGATAGGAGCCGTTGGACGCGTGAGGTGAATTTCCAAGGGGATATCCCAGCTTTCATCAAGAGCTCGTACAAGACGTCCGTCGGTGACTTCCTGTTCGGTTAGGCTCCTTGGTAGCCAGGCCACACCTTTGTTTTCCAGGGCCATGGACATCAGTACCGCAGCGAGGTGACTACTGAATAATGGCTTGAGGTGAAGGAAATCTTCCTTTCCATTAAGCCGGTGAGCCACGATGCGTCCCAACCCGGACTCTTGGGTATACGCCAAGTACGGCAACGATGCGGGCGAACTTTCAAAGTTGGCAGAAGCGCTCGCCAATGGAACGAGAACATCTTCGCCAACCTTTTTGCCTATGAACTGATCAGGGGTCAACAGCGGTGGAACATCCGGGTGACGATGACAAAGCAGGAACTGCACCTGGCCCTGAATCAGCATCTGCTCGCAGACCGCCATGCTGTCGGAATGCAGCCGCACAGCCTCAATGGGAGCGCCGTTTTCCGTGCTTCTTAACCATCTCGGGAAGAAAGTGAACGACAGCGAATGGGTTGCAGCGAATTGCAGAGTCTTGGCAGCCATTCCCGCCACTTCCTGGGCTTCGCTGCGCATTCGGTACAAGCGCCTGGCAGTCTCCTGGGCACTTGGCAAAATCTGCTTCCCAGCCTCGGTCAGCGTTGCACCTTGTGGCGTGCGAACGAACAGTTCAACACCCATCCAATTTTCCAGTGAGCGGACTCTGCGACTGAATGCCGGCTGAGTAACGTGGCGCGCTTCAGCGGCACGAACAAAGCTGCCGTACTCTGCCAACGCTGAAAAATCTTCTAGCCAAACGAGTTCCAAGGGCCATGCCTCCTGTGCATAGGGCTCGGCATTAATAGCATTGGGCGGGTGTCATCGCAAAGCATAACGTGGGGCCACCAACAACAAGAGGAGCCCGTCATGCGTATCGTAGACATCCGTGAAAAAACTGTTTCTATTGCCTCCCCAATTGCCAACGCCTATATCGATTTTTCCAAAATGACCTGCTCGGTTGTCGCTGTCGTCACGGATGTGATTCGCGATGGTAAACCAGTAATCGGCTACGGCTTCAACTCCAACGGTCGCTACGGTCAAGGTGCACTGATGCGTGATCGCTTCCTGGCGCGTATCACGGAAGCTGATCCAGATACTCTCATCGACCACGAGAACAACAACCTGGATCCGTTTGCCATCTGGAAGACTCTGATGACTAACGAAAAGCCAGGTGGTCACGGTGAACGTTCAGTCGCAGTGGGTACCATTGACATGGCTGTATGGGATGCCGTTGCCAAGATTGAAGGCAAGCCTCTGTATCGCCTGCTGGCCGACCGTTATCGTGACGGCGTGGCAGATGACAAGGTGTGGGTCTACGCAGCGGGCGGCTACTACTACCCTGGCAAAGATCAAACCAAGCTCAAGGCAGAAATGCAGAGCTATCTGGATCGTGGCTACGACGTCGTCAAGATGAAGATTGGTGCAGTATCACTGGACGAAGATATCCGTCGTATCGAGGCGGTACTTGAAGTGGTAGGGGACGGTCGTCGACTGGCGGTCGATGCCAATGGCCGCTTCGATCTGAAGACAGGTATTGCATACGCGGAGGCCATCAAAAAGTACAACCTCTTTTGGTACGAAGAGATTGGCGATCCGCTGGACTACGCGCTGCAGGCTGAGCTTGCAAATCACTATGAACTGCCAATGGCTACCGGGGAAAACCTGTTCTCCCACCAGGATGCCCGTAACCTTCTGCGCCACGGCGGTATGCGCCCTGATCGCGACTACCTACAGTTCGACTGTGCTCTGTCCTACGGGCTCGTGGAGTACATGCGCACCCTGAAGGTGATGGAAGAAATGGGTTGGTCTTCCCGCCGTGTAGTTCCGCATGGTGGTCACCAGATGTCCCTGAACATCGCAGCGGGTCTGCACCTGGGCGGTAACGAATCGTACCCGGACGTGTTCCAGCCTTTCGGCGGGTTCGCTGACGGGATTCGTGTGGAAAACGGCTATGTCGGTCTGCCGGATATTCCAGGTGTCGGCTTCGAAGCCAAGTCCGCCTTGTACGCAGTAATGCGCGAGCTGGGCGAAGGCTGATAGCCCTCGAACGGCGGCCTCTTGCAGGAGGCCGCCGTTATCAGGCGTCACTCACTGACGCCACGCCACACGCCCATCACAAAAATAAAATGAGGTGCTCCCGTGGAAATCTCCAAGACCCGCTGGTACAGCCAGCTGTATGTGCAGGTGCTGATCGGTATCGTCATCGGTGCAGCAATTGGTCACTTTGAACCGCAATTCGGAGCCAAGCTCCAACCTTTTGCGGATGGCTTTATCAAACTCATCAAAATGCTGTTGGCGCCTATTATTTTCGGTACCGTCGTCGTTGGTATCGCTAAGATGGGCAGCATCAAGGAAGTCGGGCGGATCGGCGTCAAAGCGCTGCTCTACTTTGAAATCCTTTCAACCATTGCGCTGGTCATTGGCCTTATTGTGGTCAATATCGCAAAGCCAGGCGCTGGGATGAATATCAACGCTACCACGCTTGATGCCAGCGCTATCGCCAAGTACAGCCAAGCCGCCAGTGAGCAGGGCGGAACAATCGATTTCTTTCTCAACATAATCCCGAGTACCTTCATTGGCGCATTCTCGAATGGCGTCATGCTTCAGGTCATCTTGATTTCGGTTTTGATGGGCGTTGCCCTCGTTCAAATGGGCGAAACCAGCAAACCGCTGATCAATACCATCGACCTGTTTCTGCAAGGGCTGTTCAAGATCGTGGCAATGGTTATGCGTCTGGCTCCGATTGGTGCCGGCGCTGGGATGGCTTTCACTATAGGCAAGTACGGAATTGGTACCTTGCTGTCACTCGGCCAGTTGCTGGTCGCGCTCTACATCACGACCTTGATTTTCATCGTGGTAGTGCTGGGTACGGTTGCTAGATGGTCGGGCATGCCGCTTATGCAATTTCTTCGTTATTTCAAAGATGAAATTCTCATCACGCTTGGCACCTGCTCAACCGAAGCCGTACTTCCGCGAATGATGGTGAAACTTGAAAAGCTGGGCTGCAAGAAGTCAGTGGTGGGCATGGTGCTACCAACTGGATATGCCTTCAATGCGGATGGCACCTGCATTTACCTCACCATGGCGGCGATTTTTATCGCACAGGCAACCAATACGCCACTGACGTTTATGGATCAGATGATTCTGTTGGGCGTCTTCCTGCTGACCTCAAAAGGCTCCGCTGGCGTGGCGGGTGCCGGGTTCATAACCCTTGCGGCAACGCTCACAACCATCCACTCCATTCCGTTGGTAGGCCTTGTCCTGCTCTTGGGCATCGACAGGTTCCTCAATGAAGCGCGAGCTGTTACCAACCTGATTGGCAACGGTATCGGCACCATCGCCATTGCCAAGTGGGACAACTCGTTCGATGTAGAAGCCTGTGAGCGTGAAATTGCCGCGATGAAAAACGCAAAGGCGGAGCGTAGAGCGTTAGCAACGCAAAAGTAGTCAACATCGCTTACCCGGTCATTCCTCTTCGGATAGGGCGCAATGACCGGTAGCTATTCGATGCCTCGTTCACATAGAACCATTCAAGCGAAGTTCTCAGTTGAATTGCGATGGAGCCGAAAAAATGATTGAGCGATCCCATCACGAACTACGTAAGGCGTTCGGTGATTTACTTCATGGAACAGTTTGTAAATTTGCCGCATCAGTGTTCGATCCGATCTCGGTTCGAATGGCCTCTGACCTTGGCTTTGAGGTCGCCATCCAGGGTGGATCCGTCGCCTCGCTTCAAGTGCTCGGTGCCCCAGATATCTCGTTGCTCACTCTTGATGAATATGCGGAGCAAGTTTCCAGGGTCGGACGGGCCAGCCAAATCCCAATCATTGGAGACGCTGATCATGGGTTCGGCAACGCGCTCAATGTAATGCGAACGGTAACCGAGTTGCAGAAGGCCGGTGTTGCCGCTCTTACGCTAGAAGATACTCACCTACCGGCCAAATACGATGAGCAAGCGCACGTGCTTATCGAAATGGAAGAGGCCGCAAGCAAGATTTACGCTGCGCGATTTGCCCGGTCAGATGATGCCCTCAGCATCATCGCCCGTACGAATGTGGCCGTTTCCACTTTGGAAGATTCCATCGCACGCACTATGGCCTATCAAAAGGCTGGGGCCGATGCGATTTGCATTGTCGGAGTAAAGGATTTCCAACACTTGGAGGCGCTCACCTCGCATCTTTCCGTGCCAATCATGCTGATTAATTATGGAAACCCTGCACTGAGCGATGTTGAGAAGCTGAGCGCAGCCAATGTGCGGATCGTGGTCAATGGGCATGCCCCATTTTTGGCTGCGATCAAAGCAAGTTACGAGGCATTGCGCGAGCAGAGCGGATCCAAAGGCGCTGAGCTCTCGCTTCCAGAGCTGCTATCAAAATACACGCTGTCGGATAATTACCGTGAGTGGGCAAAGACCTATTTGAAGTCAGAACACGGTTCTAATTGAGCTTGAAGCAGGTGAAATAAAGCATCATGAAAAAAACGATCCTGGCCTTCAGTCGCGTCTCTCCAAGCCTGCTCGAGACTTATAAAGATCAGTACAACATCATTATCCTCAACCCAGAGGATGGTGATATGGACGTTCAGTTTCAAGCGGCTCTTCCCGAGGCCCATGGGTTGATCGGTGGAAATCGCCGTCTGGGTGAGGCCGAACTCGCGTTAGCAAAAAAACTAGAGATTATTTCCAGTATATCGGTTGGCTACGACAACTATGACCTCAGCTTTCTCAATAGCCGAGGAATCATGCTGACCAACACGCCGGATGTGCTGAACGAGACAACAGCTGATCTGGCTTTCGCTCTGATCCTCGCCACAGCACGGCGTATCCCTGAGCTGGATGCCTGGACGAAAGACGGAAATTGGACAAAGACCATCGATGCATCCCACTTCGGATGCGATGTGCATGGAAAGACCTTGGGCATTATCGGTTTAGGCAAAATTGGAGAGGCCATCGCCCGTAGAGGTAGGTTCGGTTTCGGTATGGATATTTTGTACAGCGGCAAAACCCGCAAGCCCAAACTGGAGCAAGAGCTGGGGGCAAGGTTTGTTACACAAGAAACGCTTTTGGGCGAATCCGATTTTGTGTGCCCGGTCGTTCCATTGACCTCCAATACCAGGAACCTCATCAGCCATTCCGAGTTGGCGCAGATGAAGCCTGAAGGCATTTTGATCAACGTGTCTCGGGGCCCAGTGGTTGATGAAGAGGCACTGATTCAAGCACTTGAAGCAAAGGCAATACGGGCAGCGGGATTGGATGTTTACGTGAAGGAGCCTTTGCCGGACTCCAGGCTCTTCAAGTTGAAAAACGTCGTCACTGTACCCCATATTGGCTCAGCAACAAACGAGACGCGCAACGCAATGGCAAAGCGAGCCCTGGAAAATTTATTGATGGGACTTGAGGGCCAGTGGCCGCGAGACCTCGTAAATTCGCAAGCATTACGCCAATAAGAATTAACTCATTCTCCTCCTATGTGCGGTAGGCACACAGGCACTTATCTCAATGAAATAGGAACCGCTATGCCGCAAGTCATTGTCTATGCCGCTGCAGGTAAGACGGAGGAGCAACACCATCTGCTTCTGAAAAAGGTTACCGAGGCCGTGGTAGCAAGCTACGAAATACCTGCAGAAATCGTGACCGTGCAAATCGTCGAGGCGCCAGTCCATTTAAAAGCGAAGGGTGGCATTCGTTTCTGTGATCGATGAGCTGGAAGCACCGGGGAATAGCCGTGCGGCTTTGGAGGGCACGCTGTAGGTAGATCACTCCGGGGTCATGAGTACCGCCAACGTCATGTTGATGAACTCCTCATTCTTACTGATCGTTTGCAGCGCGCCGCGCACGTTGCCTCCAACCTCACCTGCGCCACGCTTTTCGACCCACAACGTCAGCTCCATGATCGCGGCTTCGAGGGCTAGCTGGTTCTGATTGATCTTGAAGAGCAGGGAAGGTAGTAAGTCAGCATTCGACATCGTGTTTCCTCCATGAAAAGAGGACTGCGTAGCAGGCGGGTGCTATTTCGATTCAAGCCACCTGGCGCCTGAGAAATCCGCTTCCCTAACAGAAAACAGGTATCCGGGCAGATCCGCATAGGTCAGTGTTCAATCGACGCCAACAATTAGGGCTCTTGCGGGCGAAACACATGCTTCTAGGCGCTAACTAAATGGCGAGCGACAGCTTACAGCTGTCCAGGATTTCGTCGGCTAGCAGCGCATCATCTGGGCAGGCCCGCGACAGTACAATGGCTCCGACCGCTTGTGCCAACAATGAAACTGCCTTCGTACGGGCTTCCTTTTGCTCGTTAGCGGATAGCCCGGAACTCAAGCCTGATTGTTGACGCCGATGCCGATTGCCCCACGTGCCGACGCAAGACTGACCCATCTTCAAATCCGCACAAATCCAGCACAGGTATTGGTTCGCGAGGAATCAGATTGGGTCAGTGACATCTCGGTAACTGGGTCAATTCTGCGTCGGCGCCAACACTTTTACTGTCCGCCGGTCCACCCTGTCACTAGCTGAACCAACCAATAGACGGCGATAGCTAGCTGAATGGCAAAACATCCATATACGAACATTCACTACTGGGATGCTCAGGGAGTATAGGTGCAGGGAAGATTGCGCGACGCGAGCAGCAAGCAAGGGAAAAGCAAGTGAATCGGTAATTGACGTCTGGTCGGTGGCAAGGGCCAATAGAAGTAGGCCGCCGAACAGGGGTAAACCTTCGACACAATTAGCATGTGCTCGCGCCAAGCGTTGCATGAAGGGTGAGAGATTGGAGTTATCTGGTTTGAACTCGTTTGTGGGAATTCGCTTTAGGACAGCAAGCCCGCCACGTAAGAGCTCCATTAGAATCAGCAGAGCCAATGTCCACCCAATAAAGCCAGTCAGAGCGATAGCAGTCGGGCTGGTCATATCTGTTACACCCATTCATCAACGAAGTAATGCGGTACGAAACCGGAGTGCTATTTCGTGCAATCAGAATAGATGCAAAACGGTTCTGCATCAGGAGCTGTCTGGAATCCCGGGTAGCTAGCTGTGCGACTCGCAAGCGGGCAGGGGAAGGGGGCATGGCAACAGAGCGCCCGCATTGGCGGGCTTCGATTTTTCGAGTGAGCGTCAGTCTTCAGGATCAATCTCTTCTTCAGGCTTCCACCTGGCTATAAGGTCAACCAACAGTTCGGCAATGGCATCACTGCTTTCTTTCAGCACCTCTAGATGCTCGTTGATACGATCTGACACTTCGGTGGAGCCGCGTTGGTCGATCCAAATACCTATCTCTTCAATGGCACAACCTAGGGCCATGATGTTCTGATTGAGTCGGCTGAGTAGGGCGGGGGTAGGATCGTCTGGTAGGGGCATGGCCGCTTTTCCTGTGTCTACGAAAAGCGTAGCAGGCAACAAAAAGCCCGCTCAGTGGCGGGCTTTCTGTACGGGGTCAAATCCTTTTGTCCGTTCAATCTGCGCTCCATTCTGTGAGCGTTTCGTGAAAAGCATGTCGCAGATACGAAAAAGCCCGGCACATTGGCCGGGCTCTCTGTAGATGGGCCAAATCCCTTTGGCTGACTGCATTGTGCTGGGTAAGTGTGACAAAGGTGTGACGAGGCAGATACGAAAAGCCCGGCACGGTTGTGCTTCATGCCGTACGTCTAATGCGGTGAATTCCCTTAAGTGTTCCGACTTCTATGCACCTCAAGGTACCGGATACCACCGGTGGGGCGACCCATTACTACGCGACCACCCTGCCGAAGCCACCTACCTGGGTGAATGGCGCCAAGGAGACGCTGAGGCTCGGTCATCACGTCTTCTTCAAGGATGTGCCGTGAACCCCGCGGCACTGAAGTTTGCGTTTTACCAGGTCGTGCTGAAGGCGCTGGCCTGAACCTTTCCCAACACCCGAGGCAACAAAATATGCAACTGACTAGTCATTGGAAAGATGCTTTGAAGATGTCCAGCGTTCAGGCTGGCGGTGCGATTGCAGCGCTGGGTATTCTGGTGATGCTGGCACGGGTGATCCTGCAGCCCAGGCTGAGTCCCTAGGGAGGGACTGGCGCGAGCTCAAAGAATTGGCGCTATCACCGGCGACGGCGATGAATGACTGATCGCCTTTATCGCGTGCCATTGCTTCGTGAAAGAGGTTTCAACCATGAACCAGAGACTTAAAACTCATTCAGGATTTATTGCTTGGGTAAGGCAGTAACCACGATTTCTTACTGAACGGAGGAGGTTGTCTCCTTTAGTGAGCTTCTTGAATTTCGCTTGCAGCCTACTGAGGCACATGGGCAGTCCTTTGTAACTATCAGGGTGCTTATTTAACTTTATAAAGATACTTTCGTTGCTAACAACGCGCTCCTCGCTGCTTGTTAATAACTCAAGCACTAAGCATTCCATGCGAGTTAAACTGATAGTCGTTAGATTGTTAGAAAGCAGGCGTTGGGGTTTGTTCAACGTCCAGGTTTGTAACTTTGGCATATTGCGGCTGGTTCGCTCTCAATGTAGTTGTCTGTTAGGGAAGGGCAGGATCCGATTGCTGACTGTCTGAGTTGAGCCGAGCAAGTTCGACGCACATCTTGTTGTTCTCTTTAGCACTGTAGGTCACACGGCCGGAGTTGCGAACCGCCGAGCCGAATAGCTGGGCTTACCGTGCAGCTCACGAGAAGGAGTTTATAGGCGGTGAAACTGTCAACCTTTCATTTGGCGACAGTGCCTTTTCATTTCATGACAATGCATTACCATTGATCTGGAATGGCACATAACGTTGCTTAAGTCAGTTTTTGCGTAGTAGTCATGCCCCTCTCTAGGCGTACCGATTTTCGTCAGTGGTGTGCGAATTTGCGGCTGGGTTTGAGAGTGCGGAATCCTGAGCGTCAGCTATGGGGTGTTGCCCTTTGCGGCAGGCAGCAATCGACCCTTTGCAGACATTGATAATCGCGCCCCCAGTGAGCGAAGCGAGCGATTTGAACCGTTTGTCAGGCAGTTTAACCAACCTTTGATTTTGGTGGATGTTCAAGATGCCTTTCGTAGTACTCACTAAAGTATTTATGCTCATCTATTCTTGGGTCTTCTGAGAAGAAATATCCGAATGTTATCGGTCCATATTTCTCAATGATGTGGCTGTAAAAAGCACCGTTTTTATTTGAGGATAATGCCCGTGAGTGTCGGTAGTACCTTGAGTGTAAAGATGTACTTGTTTTTCCAATGTAAAGTATTCGAGATTCGCCCGAAACTCTAGGTATTGGTTTTTCTGACAGGAAAAAATAGACAATGCCTTTAGCCCTTTTAGATTCTTCGCTGCTAAAGGCTATTTTGAATTCGTTCTCTATGCTTTTTGAGCAAGAGATTTTATGTGGGAGGTATTGAAGGCTTGTATAAAGCATTAGGTGGCCTCGACCTCGATGTTTTGGCAATGCCTAACTAACGCTTGCCTTAAAATGTGCGTTGTAGCGTTGCATGTGCTTTGGTCTTCTTGCTATGTGCGATAATGCACTTCACAAGGCTTGTGAGCGCTTCTGTGAGTTGCAGTTCGCTTAGTTCAATATTGTACCATTGCGACTGCCCAAATAAAATTACAATGACTGCATTAGTGGTCGGGCAGATGTCGCCGCCAAGCTTGCCTTTCTCACTGCACTCATCCGCTATAACTGCGCTTAAAAGAGACGAGTATCTATTCTTTAGCTGGATAATCTGGTGCTTTTGTTCTTCGTTAAGATTCACAAACTCACGGGTGATCAGAGCTAATTTGTATTTTTCATTACAGTTAAAGGCGACGAAGGCTTGAATAAACAGGTGTAGACGTTTGCAAGGGCTCCGTGCTCCTTTCATTCGACGCGTCGTGTCCAGCAATAAGTCGGATAAGGCGGACTCAATGAGTTCGAACAGTAAGGACTGTTTATTTTCGATGTGATGGTATAACGATCCGGCATGCAGTCCCAGGTGGTTCGCCAGATCTCGCAAGCCGATTGCCTGAAAACCGCGTGTGGCGAAAAGTTCGACCGCAGCGTCAAGAAGTCGATCGCGGGCGCTGTGTACTGGATTGGCTGATGCGATGGTAGTTAGCATGTGAATCCGTCAACTAGGAAAATGAGAGCGTGGCCAATACGCTTCGTGATTGATGCAGGTTCATTCATTTCCACATAGCGTGGGTATTCACACTCGCGCCGCGAGACTTATCCCGCATGGCGATAGCCCGTTCTGCAAGCATGGTTCGCGGTGCGCATCAGTAACAGCACCGCGCCAATCACTGGCAGGCTCAACAGCAGCAGTGCATACCGCAGCGACTCCTGGCCAAACAGCGGTAGCAACATATCGCTGAACAATCCGGTGATCAGTGGCCCGACGCCGATCCCGAGCAGTGTACTGACGATGGTTTGCAGGGCCATGGCGGTACCGCGCCGACCCGCCGGCACCAGTTGGGTGACGAGGTTGTAGGACGGGGCGAGCCACCACACGGCAAAGAAGGCATAGAGCGCGCACCAGAGCATCGCGGCCGGAATCGGTACATCGCCCAAGCGCACTAGCAGGGCATCGGACCAGAGCAGATAAGGGATCAGCGCAGCGATGGCCGCCAGGTGGCCCAACACTGGAATGGAAACCTGCCAGTGTGGGTGGCGGCGGCACAGTCGGTCACTTAACCAACCACTGAACAGACCACCGATCCCGGCCGAGAGACCGCAGATCACCCCGACCAGCAGCCCGGCGTGTTGCAGTGACATGCCGTGGGAGCGCACCAGGAAGCTGGTGTTCCACATGCCGATGGCATAGGAGCTGAGCGTGGCCAGACCGCCCGCGAGGATCAGGTAACGGTAGGCCGGCAAGGCCCAGAGCTTGCGGGCTTCAGCGCCCATGCCAAGCAGCGCAGGCTGCGCGTGAGTGTGTGGCGTGAGGTCCCAACGGCCACGCTGCGGGTCGCGCACGACAAAGGTCAGGAGGGTGCAAAACACCAGGGCCGGCACGCCAATGGCAATAAACGCACTGCGCCAGCCATAGTGCTCCACCACCCAGGCCCCGATACTCAAACCGATGATCGAGGAAAAGGTCGGTGCCGCGGTAAAACAACTGATAGCTAATGAGCGTCGTTGGGGTGGATACAGGTCAACGATCAACGACAGCGAGGCCGAGGTCGTCGGCGATTCACTGACTGCCACCAGCATCCGCGCAATGGCCAGCGCCAGGAAGCTGCCGGCCAGCCCGCAAGCCATTGTCGCCACGGCCCAGAGCAGGCACGACATGGCCAGCAGGCGGGTCCGCGGCATGCGGTCCACCAGCCGTCCCGCCGGCAGGCCCATGAGCGCATAGACTGCCGCGAACGCCAAACCGGAGATCAACCCGATGGCGGTATCGCTGACCCTGAACTCGGCTTTGATCGGTTCGATCATCACCGCGAGTATTTGTCGCCCGACAAAGTTGTCGGCGAACACCATGCCCAGCAGCAACAGCAAGCTGTGGCTGCCCCAGCCAACCCTGGCCGTCGGTATCGTAGCTTCGCGGGCGGTCATCGCGGAGCCCACAGATCCGGCAAGCCGGGGTCACTGACGACAATCAGGCGCTTGAGCAAGACCTTCAAGGCTTGTGCATCGGCAGGGCCGAGCTTGGCCGAGAGGTCCTCTTCCACGGCCTTGGCCAGCGCCAGTTGATGCAGTGAAACCTCGCGGCCCTGGGCCGTGAGGACAAACCGCAGCGACTCTGCCGAGCCCTCGATCGCCACCAGGCGCTGGCGTTCGAGAAAACGCATGCTGGCCAGCGTGACGGCGCGGCCAGTGTAGTTAACGAAGGTATTGATTTCCTCAAGGGTCAGGTTGTCGCGGATACACAAAATCGAAAGAACAAAAAAACGCCTGTTCGTCCAGTTGCTGATTATTCAGCATCTGCCGCAGGTTATTGAGCACTTGGTAATGTCCACGTCCCAACAGGTAACCGAGCAAGTCCTCGGTGTAGCTGCATTCCGGGGGCGGGGGCGTGGTGGCCAGACGCAGCTCGCTACGTGGCTTGCGGGTCGCCAGAGCATATTGGCCACTCTGGAACGCCAGCGGCGCGCGGTCGCTGTGATCGAAGGCGAGCACTTCACCGACAAAAATCACATGATCGCCGCCTTCGTACTGGAACGCGGTGCGGCATTGAAAACGCGCGGTACAATCTTGCAGCAGCGGTGCCTCGCTGACGCCATTGTCCAACTTGATTTCAGAAAACTTGTCCTCGCCCTGGGTGGCGAAACGTCCCGACAGGGTTTCCTGTTCGGTGGACAACACGTGGACGTTCCAGTGTTTGCCGCTGGTAAAGACCGGCAGGCTGCGGGCCTGCTTGGACAGGCTCCAGAGCACCAGCGGCGGATTGAGCGACACCGAGTTGAAACTGTTGGCCGTTATCCCCACGGGTGAGCCGTCTTCGGTCTGGGTGGTGATGATGGTGACCCCGGTGGTAAAGGTGCCGAGCGCGGCACGAAAAGCCTGGGGATCGAAACTGACGTTTTGCATTGCCATGACTGGCCTCATGGGGTGGGGTTTTCGTATGGCCAGTATTGGTCGCGGCAGACTGTTTAACATCGTCTCAACGGACTAACAGATTTGCTCGATCCTCGTCCGATCGGACGAGGCGTCGCGAGGGGTGCAAGGCTACGGTGGCCGCAAGCGCATCGGGCGCTTCCCGGCCATGGGGCCAGTACCAGTAAGGGGACACGAATGAGTTCGGTCACATCATCCGTCTAAGGGCTTGCCCGCCTGTTATCCCGGCAAAAAAGCGCATTCGCCAGCGCTGGTGCGGTGAGCGCCGACACCCGCCGACGTCGACTCCAGCAAGTCATCGATCTGTTGGTCCGCCACCATGTTGCGTTGACCGAGGCGATTGACCTGGATTTTGGCGGCCGGCCGGCCGGTTTTTCCTTGATGAATGACGTGCTGGGCGCCCTGGCTTCGCTCAAATATGCGCGCGATCATCTGCATGGTTGGATGCAGGATGATCCGCGTGCGCCTTTCGCGCCTTACGATCAGCTCGGCGCCAAGGCGTGGGTGATGCACCAACCCAAGGGCACGGTGGGTATTCTCGGTACCTGGAACGCGCCGTTGTTTACCCTGTTCAGCCCCTTGGCCTCAGTGCTGGCGGCGGGCAACCGGGCCATCCTCAAGCCGTCGGACGTGGTGCCTCGGACGGCCGAGTTGCTGGCGCAGCTGTGCGCTGAACACCTCGACCCGCTGGAGATTGCCGTCGTCACCGGCGAAGTGGAACTGGCCGAAGCCTTCAGCGCTCAGCCGTTTGACCACTTGGTGTACACCGGCAGTACCGCGACGGGGCGGTTGGTCATGCGCAACGCCGCACAGAACCTGGTGCCGGTGACGCTGGAACTGGGGGGTAAGTCGCCGGTCATCGTCACCGGCAGCGCCGACCTGAACAAAACCGCTTTCAGTATCGCCGTGGGGAAGGCCTGCAATGGCGGGCAGATCTGCATCAATCCGGATCTGGTGTATGTGCCCAAGGCGCTGCTCGAACCCTTCCTTGAAGCACTGCGCGTGTCCTACAGCGAACTCAACCCATCGGTGGCCGGCAACCCGGATGTGGTGGCGGTGGTCAATCAGCGGCACCTGGACCGCGTCGAAGGTTACATACTGGATGCCCAGGCCCGCGGCGCACGTATCGAGTGCTTGCCCGAACCGCTGGTCGTGAACGCCCAGGATCGGCGCCGGCCCCTGCGCGTGGTGGTCGACCCGGCGCCGGACAGTGTGATCATGCGGGAAGAAATCTTCGGCCCCGCGATGGTCGTGCTCACCTACGAAGACCTCGACCACGTCATTGACGACATTAATGCGCGGCCACGCCCACTGGCCCTGTATTACTTCGGCGAAGACCAGCAAGAGCAGCGATACGTCCTGGAGCGCACGTTGTCTGGCGGGGTGACTGTCAACGACGTGATGATGCACCCGGCGATGCACGATGCGCCGTTCGGCGGCGTCGGCGCCTCCGGCATGGGCCATTACCATGGCCACGAAGGGTTTCTCGAGTTCAGCCACCAGCGCACGGTGTTCAAGGCACCGGAGCATGACCCGCGCCGCGAATGGGGGCTCCTGCCGCCATATGGCGAGCACTTCCTGGCGGCCATGCTGGCCAGCGTAACTGCTGACTGACCGAGAGCGGGGCGCATCCTGTGCCCCGCCCGCAGCACGAGATAAGCCATTGTTTATGTTCAAGACAATCACTATCGCTCAGCGCCTGTGGCTATGGGCGCTGCTGGTCACGTTGCTGTTTGTACTGGCGGTCGGTTTTGGCGGGTATGGCTTGCAGCAGGCGCGCGATAGCCTTCGGGCCATAAACGAGGACAATCTGGCGACGCTGCTGATGTTTGGCGAGGTCCAGCACCGTCTTGATGAAAGTCGGCGCCAGGTTTTGCTCGCCATCCAGCAGGACCCTGAAGGTCCGTTGGTGGCGGCGTTCGACCGCCCCGTCGAAGCAACCCTGAGCGCTATGGTCGACGGCATGGGGCGGGTGGTCAGCCGCGTACGCGACGGCGTCAGCCTGGCGCATGAGGCCGGTGACTCGGTGGCGCAGATTCGCAGTGGCACCGATGACGTGATCCGTAGCGTGGATACCATTGCCACGGTGATCACCGAGCAGGAGCGGGTGACACGAGAAATGGTCGCGCGGGTCGAGAGTGTCTCCGCGGGCACCGGCGCGCTGTCGGCCAACGCCGGTCGCAGTGCCGTCGTTGCGTCTGATCTGGAGCAACTGGCGCGGGCGCTGGATCAGTTGTCGGCCCGCTTCAATGTGGTTTGAATGCCCGGCCGTTCTGGATCAATTCCCAGGCTTTTTTTTGGATGGCAAGTATTACCTTGGCCCGGAGTTGCTCACCGCCGGCCGCCGCGTTTGGTAACGGTAGAATCGACATCTGGATCAACAACGCGGGCGTCGGTGCCGTGGGCAGCATTGAGCAGACTCCGCTTGACGCTCATGCGCAGGTGTTGCAAACGGATCTGCTGGGCTATTTGCGCGGGCCCGTCTTAACGAAGTCTGGGTCGTTGCAATATGGATTGCCAGAAACAGGCTTGAGTTCTAACGAGCTGTGGAATCGAACTGTACATGCACTTTTATAAAGCGCCATGCATAACAACGTGCACCAGTCGGAAGCGCCGCAAAGCGCTTTCGCCTGCGGTAGCTCCAGCGTTGTGACAATCCCCCCTGGCTCAAGAGTCAGTGTTTCCAGATAGTTGAAGTCTCTCTGTGGCTGACTGGCACAAAGGCTGCAAGGCTGACATCAGGTCCACCTGGAGAGCATTCGTGTGGACAGCCCCCTCGGTCAACGACGATCGATTGGCCGAACAGGTCGTGGGCAGCATCGGTGGATCAGGCATAGACGTCTGGTTTCAACACCGCAAAAGAACAGGCAAAGACGCCTGGAACCGCAAGGTTTCAGGCGTTTTTTTTTGCTTTTAAAACCGTGATTGGCTCGGGCTGGGTGCTTTCTATGAATTCCAATGTTGCCACGTTGAACAAGATGCAAACGCTGATCGTGATCGGTAATGGCATGGTCGGACATCATTGTGTCGAACAGCTGATCGAGCGGGGAGCGCTTGACCATTACCGGCTGCACGTCTTCAGTGAGGAGCCGATGCGCGCCTATGACCGTGTGCATCTTTCCGAGTACTTCTCCGGTCGTGATGCCGAGTCGCTGGCGCTGTCCGATGCGTCGCTTTACCAGACGCCCGGCGTTACGCTGCATCTGGGTGTGCCGGTATTGGAAATCGACCGTGTCCGTCGCCAGGTGGTCACCTCGCAAGGTTGCGTCACGTATGACAAATTGGTTCTGGCCACCGGTTCATATCCGTTTGTTCCGCCAATCGAAGGCGCCGAAGGTGAGTCGCGCCTGGTTTATCGCACCCTGGAAGACCTCGATGCCATTCGGGCGGCGGCGGCCAATGCCCGGCGCGGCGTGGTGGTCGGCGGTGGCTTGCTGGGCCTGGAAGCTGCGAACGCATTGAAGAGCCTGGGCCTTGAAGCCCACGTGGTGGAGTTCGCGCCGCGCTTGATGCCGGTACAACTGGATGACCACGGTGGCCAGGCGCTCAAGGCGCAGATCGAACGATTGGGCGTCGGTGTACACCTGTCCCGCGCCACTCAATCGATCAGCGCGGGCGAGCAGTACCGCTATCGCATGAATTTCGCCAATGACGAATTCCTCGAAACCGACCTGATCGTGTTTTCCGCCGGTATCCGCGCTCAAGACGCGCTGGCTCGCCAATGCGCGCTGGAGATCGGTCCGCGCGGTGGCGTGGTGATCGACGACACGTGCCGAAGTTGCGACCCGAACATCTACGCCATCGGTGAATGCGCTTCATGGAACGGCAGCCTGTTTGGCCTGGTCGCGCCGGGCTACCAGATGGCGCGCAGCGTCGCGGCCCGTCTGTGCAATGAAGTCGCCGAGCCGTTCACCGGTGCCGACATGTCGACCAAGCTCAAGCTGCTGGGGGTGGATGTCGGCTCCATCGGCGACGCCCACGGCAACACCCCGGGCGCGCGCAGCTATCAATTCATCGACGAAACCAGCGCCAGCTATCGCCGCCTGGTGGTGGATGCAAGTGGCAAGCACGTCCTCGGTGCAGTGCTGGTCGGTGACAACAGTTATTACGACACCTTGCTGCAATACATGCAGAACGGCATTGTCTTGCCGTCGGAACCGGCCAGCCTGATTCTGCCGTCCTCCGAAGGCGCGCCGACCCTGGGCCCGGGTGCGCTGCCCGAGTCGGCGACGGTGTGCTCATGTCATAACGTCACCAAGGGCTCCATTTGTTCGGCCATCGATGGCGGCTGTACCGACCTGGGCCAGCTCAAGTCGCAGACCAAGGCTTGCACCGGCTGCGGCGGTTGCGCCGGCCTGCTCAAGCAAGTCTTCGAGCATGAGTTGATTGCCCGTGGCGTCAGTGTCGACAAGAGCCTGTGCGAACACTTCGCCTATACCCGTCAGGAGCTTTATGCGCTGGCGCGGGTAGAAGGGGTGATCACCTTCGAAGAACTGTTGGCCAAGCACGGCCGTGGTCATACCGGTTGCGACGTTTGCAAACCGGCGGTGGGCTCGATTCTCGCCTCGTGCTGGAACCAGCCGATCATGGACACGTCGCTGGTGCCGTTGCAGGACACCAACGACACCTTCATGGCCAACATGCAGAAAAACGGCACCTATTCGGTGGTGCCGCGCATCGCCGGGGGCGAAATCACAGCCGACAAGCTGATCGCGATTGGCGTGGTGGCGAAGAAGTACGACCTCTACACAAAAATCACCGGCGGGCAGCGCATTGACCTGTTCGGCGCACAATTGCATCAGTTGCCGGACATCTGGTCCGAGTTGATCGAGGCCGGTTTCGAAACCGGGCACGCCTATGGCAAATCGACCCGCACGGTGAAGTCCTGCGTCGGCAGCACCTGGTGCCGTTATGGCGTGCAGGACAGCGTGAAAATGGCCCTGACCCTCGAGGATCGCTACAAGGGGCTGCGTTCGCCACACAAGCTCAAGTTCGCGGTCTCTGGCTGCACCCGTGAATGTGCCGAGGCGCAGAGCAAGGACGTGGGCGTGATCGCCACCGAGAATGGCTGGAACCTCTACGTGGCCGGTAACGGCGGCATGCGCCCGCGCCACGCCGAGTTGTTCGCCACCGACCTCGATGACGCCACCCTGATTCGTTACATCGACCGGTTCCTGATGTTCTACATCCGCACCGCTGACAAATTGCAGCGCACCTCGGTCTGGCGCGAGAGCCTGGAGGGCGGCCTGGATTACCTCAAGGACGTGATCATCAACGACAGCCTGGGGCTTGGCCTTGAGCTCGAATCGCAGATGCAACTGGTGGTCAACCGCTACGAATGCGAATGGGCCAACGCCCTTAAAGACCCGGAAAAACTCAAGCGCTTCCGCACCTTCGTCAACGATCAACGCCCGGACCCGGACATCCATTTTGTCCAGGAACGCGGTCAGCGCCGGCCGATCATGGCCGCTGAACTCCACCTTATCCCTGTCATCGAGGAGATTGCCTGATGAGCCAGTCCGATACCCAGCGCGCCTATTCCAGTTCCTCCCTGGTCAATCCCGATGCCTGGCAAGCGGTGTGCAGCCAGGAGGATCTGGTGAGTAACTCCGGCGTCGTCGTCTGGCTCGACGGTGCACAAGTGGCGCTGTTCTACCTGCCGGCTGCCGAAGGCAAGACCCTCTATGCCATCGATAATCATGACCCGCAATCCGGGGCGAATGTCATCGGTCGCGGGCTGATCGGCAGCATCAAGGGCGATCTGGTGATTGCCTCGCCACTCTACAAACAGCACTTCCGCCTTGAGGACGGCAGTTGTCTGGAGTATCCGCAGCAGCGTCTGCGGGTCTGGCCGGTGCGCCTGAACGAAGGCCAGGTGGAGGTCGCGGTGGCCTGACCACGTGGATTTCGCCGGGGTCTGAGCGCTCATTCAATCAATGATGTATACCCGGCTCCGGCGGAGTCGATGATCAATGACAAACAGTATCGGAGGTTCGTATGAAAACAGCCGCACAACTGCTGAAGCTCAAGGCCGTGCAGAACCGGCGGGTGCATAGCATCGCGCCAGACCAGATGGTGCTTGAAGCGTTGAAGATGATGGCGGAAAAAAATGTCGGTGCTCTACCCGTCATAGAGGAGGGGCAGGTGGTTGGCGTTATCAGCGAACGCGACTATGCGCGCAAGGTCGTTCTACAGGGGCGCTCTTCGGTCGGTACGCCGGTCCGGGCCATCATGAGCGCGCCCGTCGTGACAGCAGACAGTCAGCAGAGCATTGAGCGTTGCATGGCGGTCATGACCGACAGTCATCTGCGCCATCTACCGGTAGTGGAGGGCGACCAACTGATTGGCCTGTTGTCGATTGGTGATCTGGTCAAAGAAGCCATCGTCGAGCAGGCCGAGCTGATCCGGCAACTGGAACACTACATTCGCGGGCATTAAAACGACCGGGGGCAGGGTGGATCGAAGGGTTATGAGTACAGGCCCAGGTAAATAACCCGTTATAAACATCCCTTTCGTAACCGCATGGCTTACTGCAGTTTCCTTCATCAACTTTTATGTCATAACCCACATCAAGGTAAGACTTGACCTTGTTCTGCAGCAGGCATGTTGATACCCCTTCATCGCCTAGCCACATCCGAAAAGTAAAACTTGTCCAGGGTATGCCGCGATTCGGTGTACTCGAACTGCCGGCCGTCCTGCAAAAAGGTCTGGTTGCTGACCACAATCACATGGCTCTGCCCCTCAAGATCAAGGTGCTGCTGGTCGTCCTTGCCTCGCGGTACGGCTTCGATGGTGCGCTGGGCATAGCTGATTTGCAGTTGCAGCGTCTGTTCGATGAAGGCATAGATCGAATGCTCGGCAATCTCGCAATTCAGCCCCGGAATAAGATCGGCGACGAAGTGGTTGATGTCGAGGATGACCCGTTTGCCATCGATTCGACGCACGCGTTTGATCCGCGTGATCAGGCTACCTTCTTCGGCTTTCAGGTGTTCACGCAAGGCACCTTGCAGGGGGAACTGCTCGAACGCTACCACCTCGGTGCTGACGTCATTGCCCAGCCTTGGGTGGGTTTCCTGGAAACTGACGATACCGCCGAGCTGGAATTCGATCGGATTGGGCGACAGCACGAAGGTGCCTTTACCGTGAACTTTTTGCGCGAAGCCGCGTTCCTGAAGCAGTTCTATGGCTTTGCGCACAGTACCGCGACTGGCCTGGTAGCTGTCCATCAATTCGGTTTCGGAAGGCAGTCGGGCGCCGCGTTCCAGTCGTTCGGTGGTGATGCTGGTAAGCAGATCGCTGTAGATCTGGTTGTATTTGCTCATGGGAATGGCTGCGTTGTGCTCAAGGCAGGAACCTTAGGGAACGCGTGAGGGTTTGTCTATTGCACAAATGGCGGGGCGGTCGTGGCTGTCGGAAATATCGCCGCTGGGCGGGTCATCGATAAATAAATTCCAACTCGTCTGTACGAGTTGTTGCTTTAACTCGTACAGACGAGTATTTTTCGCTTCGGTGTGCTGCCAAACAACAAAAAACACAGTGGATGAAAAGCATGAGCCATGACTACGCGACTATCGCCAGCGAGCTGCTTCATAGCCTCGGTGGTGCTGACAACCTTGAACAGGCCGCACATTGCGTCACGCGTCTGCGCCTGGCCCTCAAAGACCCACAGCGGGTCGACAGTACGACGCTGAATCAGATCGACCTGGTCAAAGGCTCGTTCTTCACCGGCGGCCTGTTTCAGATCGTCATCGGTCCCGGCGAAGTCGAGAAGGTTTACGCCGCGCTGCGCGAGCAGACAGGGCTTGCTGCGTCGACCATCGCCGACGTGAAACAAAAGGGTGTCGATAAAACCAATGCCATGCAGCGCCTGGTGCGGGTGTTCTCCGATGTGTTCATGCCGATTCTGCCGGCGCTGATCATTGCCGGCCTGCTGATGGGGGTGAACAACCTGATCGGCGCCAAGGGCATGTTCATTGCCGGCAAGACCCTGCTTGAGGCCTACCCGACGCTGGACGGTGTCTGGAGCTTGATCAATCTGATGGCCAACACCTCGTTCGTGTTCCTCCCGGCGCTGGTCGGCTGGTCGGCAGCCAAGCGTTTTGGCGGCAGTGAAATCCTTGGCATCGTGCTGGGTCTGATGCTGGTTCACCCGGACTTGCTCAACGCCTGGAACTACGGCAAGGCGGTGGCCGGGCTGGACGGCCAGAGCCTGCCGTACTTCGATATTTTTGGCTGGTTCAAGATCGAGAAGGTCGGCTACCAAGGTCAGATTCTGCCGATCCTGCTGGCCGCCTACGTCATGAGCGTCATTGAAAAATGGCTGCGGGCGCGGGTACCCAATGCCATTCAACTGCTGGTGGTGCCAATTACCACGATCGTCGTGACCGGGGTGTTGGCGCTGGCCGTGATCGGTCCGGTGACCCGTCACCTGGGGATTCTGATCACCCAAGGCGTGGTGACCTTGTTTGACCTCGCGCCGATGGTCGGCGGGGCGATTTTCGGTCTGCTGTATGCGCCGCTGGTGATTACCGGCATGCACCACATGTTTCTTGCGGTCGATTTGCAGCTTATTTCCACCCAGGGCGGCACCTTCATCTGGCCGATGATCGTCATGTCCAACCTCGCACAAGGCAGCGCGGCACTCGGGGTGTTCTACATGACCCGCAGTGCGCGGGATAAAAGCATGGCCTCGACCTCAGCCATTTCCGCCTATTTCGGCATCACCGAACCGGCCATGTTCGGCGTCAACCTGCGTTACAAGTTTCCGTTCTACGCGGCGTTGATCGGCTCGGCGCTGGGCTGCATGTTCCTGTCGCTGAACAAGGTTCAGGCCTCGGCGATCGGTGTCGGTGGCTTGCCCGGTTTCATCTCGATCATCCCGCAGTTCATCCCGATGTTCGTGGTCGGGATGGTCATCGCCATGGTCGTGCCGTTCGTTTTGACCTGTGGCTTGAGCATGAAGATTGTCCGGCCTGGATATCGAGTCGCCTGATAGATCCATTCGCGGGCAAGCCCGCTCCCACATTGGAATGCGATCAACTGTGGGAGCGAGCTTGCTCCGGGCGGCGATCCGACGATGAGGCCCTCAGGGCCAGTACAAAACCAATTGAAGGAATACGCCATGCAAGACTGGCAGCGTTCGGTGATCTACCAGATCTACCCGAAAAGCTTTCACAGCCACGCCGGCAACCCCACGGGCGATCTGCTCGGGGTGGTGGCCAAGCTCGATTACCTGCAATGGCTGGGTGTCGATTGTCTGTGGATCACCCCGTTCCTGCGTTCGCCCCAGCGCGACAATGGCTACGATATCAGCGACTACTACGCCATCGACCCGAGCTACGGGACCATGGCTGACTGTGAGCTGCTGATCGCCGAGGCTGGCAAACGCGGTATCAAGTTGATGCTCGATATCGTGGTCAATCACACCTCCATCGAACACCAGTGGTTCCAGCAGGCCCGCAGCAGTCTCGATAACCCGTACCGCGACTTCTATATCTGGCGCGATCAGCCGAACAACTGGGAATCCAAGTTCGGTGGTTCGGCCTGGGAGTTCGAGGCGCAAACCGGTCAGTACTACCTGCACCTGTTCGACCACACTCAGGCCGACCTGAACTGGGATAATCCGCAGGTGCGCGCTGAAGTCTTCAAGATGATGCGCTTCTGGCGTGACAAGGGCGTCGGCGGTTTCCGTCTGGACGTGATCAACCTGATCTCGAAACCGGCGGACTTTCCCGAGGACAACAGCGACGGTCGGCGTTTCTACACCGACGGCCCGAACGTGCACGACTACTTGCAGGAAATGCACCGTGAAGTCTTCGAAGGCCATGACCTGATCAACGTCGGCGAGATGTCTTCCACCAGCCTGGAACATTGCATTCGTTACTCGCGAGCGGACTCGAAAGAGCTGTCGATGACCTTCAACTTTCATCACCTGAAGGTTGATTACCCGAACTTGCAGAAGTGGGTTCGCGCTGACTTCGACTTCCTCGAACTCAAGCGCATCCTTTCCGACTGGCAGACCGGCATGCAGGCCGGTGGCGGCTGGAATGCACTGTTCTGGTGTAACCACGATCAGCCGCGAGTGGTTTCGCGGTTTGGTGATGACGGCGAACACCGCGTGGTGTCGGCGAAGATGCTCGGCACCGCGCTGCATTTTCTTCAGGGCACGCCGTTCATCTATCAGGGTGAAGAGTTGGGCATGACCAACCCGGGCTTTGAGAGCATCGAGCAGTACCGCGATGTCGAGACGCTGAACATCTTCCGGCTCAAGCGTGATGCCGGGGAGTCCGAGGCGTCGAGCATGAGCGCGATCATGCAGAAATCCCGCGACAACAGTCGCACCCCGATGCACTGGAACACGCAACCCAATGCCGGTTTCAGCAGTGCCGAACCATGGATCGGCGTGCCGGCCAACGCCACGCAGATCAACGTCGAAAACCAACTCGACGACACGACTTCGGTGTTGCACCACTATCGCCAGTTGATTGCCCTGCGCCACAGCGAACCGCTGATTCAGGATGGCGTGTATCGCCAGCTCTTGCCCACGCACCCGCAGGTCTGGGTGTACCTGCGTGAAGGCGAAGGCGAGCGCCTGCTGGTGGTGAATAACTTCTATGGCACGGCGTGTGAAGTCGAGTTGCCGGAGCAGGTAATCACCGACTGCATGTTGCAACGCCTGGTGATCAGCAACTTCCCGGATTGTGAGACACGTAGTCGACAGCTGTTCCTGCGGCCATACGAGTCGTTCGTCTTGCACCTGACCGACCACTAAAAAACACGCTCTTCAAACAACGCGCAGAGCACTGCGTGGGGTTTCTTGCGCGCAGATTTTACCGAATGAGCACAATAAAAATAATGAGGCGGCTCTTGAAGACCACAATTAATCGCAAACTTGCAGCATCGTGCGCATGCCTGATGTTGCCGTTCTCGGCCCAGGCTTTGGAGTTCGCCGGTTACTTGCGTAGCGGTGTCGGGACTTCGGTCAACAGCGGTCCTCAGCAGTGTTTTCAACTGCAGGGTGCCCAGTCGAAATACCGCTTGGGCAACGAGTGCGAGCAGTACGCCGAGCTGGAGTTGCGTCAGGACGTGTACACCCTGGACGACGGCTCGGTGCTGAGCGTCGACGGCATGGCTTCGTTGTACAACCAGTACGACAAAGACCTGACGTTCAACGGTGATAACGGCTCGGTGCGCATGCCGCAGATGTATGCACAATGGTCGAACTTGCCGAGTCTCAATGGTGGCTCGTTGTGGGCCGGTCGGCGTTACTACAAACGAAACGACATCCATATTTCCGACTTCTACTACTGGAACCAGAGCGCCACCGGTGGTGGTATCGAGGATGTGAAGATCGGTGACCTGAAATACAGCTACGCCTTTTCGCGCAAGGACAACCTGTACCAGAAGGATTATGTCACCCGGCAGGATTTCAACGTCGCAGGTTTTCAGACCAACCCTGGCGGTGAGCTGGAGTTTGGCCTCAGTTACATCGAAAAACCTGACCGCAGCGATGCACACGCAGGTTGGGCCATCACCGCCCAGCATGTGCAGAAAAACTTCCTCGGCGGTAAGAACAAACTGGCGCTGCAATACGGCGAAGGGCCTGGCACCGGGTTGGGTTACACCGGCGATGTGGGCCTGGACGACAGCAACAAGAGCTACCGGCTGGTGGAGTTCTTCGACTGGCAAGTGACACCGCGTTTTGGTGGTCAGGTCGAAGCGGTCTATCAGAAGGATATCCGCCCGGACGGTAACGGCCAGAACTGGATTTCCCTGGGCGTTCGCCCGGCTTACGCGATCACCGATCAATTCAAGTTGGTGACTGAACTGGGACACGATCAGGTCGAGGCCCCAGGAGGTACGCGCAAGTTGAGTAAATTCTCTTTTGTCCCGACCTGGTCGCCAAAAGGCCCGGGGTTCTGGGAACGTCCCGAGGTGCGTTTGTACTACACCTATGCCAGCTGGAACGAAGCGGCCAAACGTGCGGCCAATGAACTGGCACAAGGTTCAGCGTTGTCCGATACCGGCGCGTTCGGCACGGCGCTGCATGGTGCGAACGTCGGATTGCAAGTCGAGTACTGGTGGAAATAAGCGATGCTGTCGGAGCTCGCGCTCCATCGGCACTTCCAAGAACAAAACCGCAGGTGAAGTCATGACCATAACCCAACCATTGCAATTGCTGGCGCCGCTGTCCGGGGTGCTGGTGCCACTTGATCACGTGCCGGATCCGGTGTTCGCCAGCCGGGTGATCGGCGACGGCCTGTGCATCGATCCGACCTCGCAGACCCTTTGCGCGCCGTTGGCCGGCGTGGTCAGCAACCTTCAACACAGTGGCCATGCGATCAGCATCACCGATGACAGCGGCGTACAGGTGTTGCTGCACATTGGTCTGGACACCGTGAACCTGGCGGGTAAGGGGTTTCGCGCCTTGGTCGAGCAGGGCCAGCGTGTCGAGGCCGGACAGCCATTGATCGAGTTCGATGCCGACTATGTAGCCCTGCATGCCCGCAGCCTGTTGACCTTGATGCTGTTGGTCAGTGGCGAGCCCTTCAGCCTGCTGACACCCGACAATGGCCTGGTGGCGTGTGCCCAGCCCGTGTTGCGCCTGAGCCTCGGCGATCCGCGTTCCAGCGTTGCGCAGGAGGAGGGCGAAGCGCTGTTCTCCAAACCGGTCCACCTGCCCAACGCCAATGGCCTGCACGCGCGGCCGGCGGCGATCTTTGCGCAGGCGGCGAAAGGTTTTGCGGCAAGCATTTGCCTGCACAAGCAGCAGGACAGCGCCAACGCCAAGTCCCTGGTAGCGATCATGGCGTTGCAGACGGTTCGCGGCGATGCGCTGCAGGTCAGTGCGGTGGGCGAAGATGCCGAATTGGCAATCAGCACGTTGGCCAAACTACTAGCGGATGGCTGCGGTGAGGCCGTGACTGCGGTGGCGGTCGTAGCGCCGGTGGCTCAGGCGCAGGAGGTGTCGACGAAGCTGTTGCGCGGAGTCTGTGCTTCGGCGGGTTCGGCCTTTGGGCGGGTGGTGCAGGTGGCTGAGCGAACCCTGGAGGTGCCTGAGTTTGCCGCGGATCAACGCGTGGAGCGCGAGTCGCTGGAGCGTGCGCTGACCCGCTCGACGCAGGCACTGCAACACTTGCGCGACAACGCGAAAGGCAAGGCGCAGGAAGATATCTTCAAGGCACATCAGGAGTTACTGGAAGACCCGAGTCTGCTGGAGCAAGCCCAGGCCCTGATTGCCGAGGGCAAGAGCGCGGCGTTTGCCTGGAACAGTGCTACCGAAGCCACCGCTGCGCTGTTCAAGTCGCTGGGCAACACCTTGTTGGCCGAGCGGGCGTTGGACCTGATGGATGTCGGCCAGCGTGTGCTCAAACTGATTCTCGGGGTGCCGGACGGTATCTGGGAGTTGCCGGATCAGGCGATTTTGATTGCCGAGCAACTGACACCGTCGCAGACCGCTGCCCTGGATACCGACAAGGTGTTGGGTTTCGCCACTGTGGGCGGTGGTGCCACCAGCCATGTGGCGATACTCGCCCAGGCCTTGGGTTTGCCGGCGGTGTGTGGTTTACCGGTGCAGGTGCTGTCGCTGGCCAGCGGAACCCGAGTGCTGCTTGATGCGGATAAGGGTGAGTTGCACCTGGACCCTGCTCTGTCGGCTATCGAACAGCTGCACGGCAAACGTCAGCAGCAACGGCAACGGCATCAGCGCGAACTTGAGCAGGCTTCGCTGGCGGCCTGTACCCGTGACGGCCATCACTTCGAGGTGACGGCCAACGTTGCCTCGCTGCTTGAGGTCGAGCAGGCGATGGCGCTAGGCGGCGAGGGTGTCGGTCTGCTGCGTTCGGAGTTTCTTTATCTGGAGCGCAACAGCGCGCCCAGCCATGACGAGCAAGCGGTCACCTACAGCGCCATCGCCCGGGCCCTTGGGCCAGAGCGCAATCTGGTGGTGCGCACACTGGATGTGGGCGGCGACAAACCGCTGGCCTACGTGCCAATGGACAGCGAGGCCAATCCGTTTCTGGGCATGCGCGGAATTCGCTTGTGCCTGGAGCGTCCGCAGCTGTTGCGCGAGCAGTTCCGGGCAATTCTGAGCAGCGCCGGTCTGGCCCGTCTGCACATCATGCTGCCGATGGTCAGCCAGTTGTCGGAGCTGCGCCTGGCGCGCCAGATGCTGGAAGAAGAGGCGCTGGCGCTCGGGCTCAAGGCGCTGCCGAAACTGGGCATCATGATCGAAGTCCCGTCCGCGGCATTGATGGCGGACCTGTTTGCCCCCGAGGTGGATTTCTTCTCCATCGGCACCAACGACCTGACCCAATACACCCTGGCCATGGACCGCGATCACCCACGTCTGGCCAGCCAGGCCGACAGTTTTCACCCCTCGGTACTGCGTCTGATCGCCAGCACCGTGAAGGCCGCCCATGCCCATGGCAAGTGGGTCGGGGTGTGTGGCGCGCTGGCTTCGGAGACTCTGGCGGTACCGCTGTTGCTGGGGCTTGGGGTGGATGAACTGTCGGTCAGCGTGCCGCTGATTCCGGCGATCAAGGCCGCGATTCGCGAGGTCGACCTCAGCGACTGTCAGGCTGTCGCGCATCAGATACTCGGGCTGGAGAGCGCTGAGCAGGTCCGCGAGGCCTTGTCTTCGCAGCAGCAGGCGATGGTCGAAACTTCACAGGTGTTGGAGAACTGAACATGTTCGAGAAAATGCAACGGGCGTTCTGGAGGGCATTGACCCCGGATCTGCTGGTGGAAGAGCCGAAGGTGGCGGCCCTGCTTTCTACGGACCTGCCGTCGAGCGTGGTCGCCGCGCTGGGTGGGCTGGATAACCTGGCATCGCGACAGCGCATTGCGATAACGCGAGTGCGGGTCCAGCTGCGTGATGTAACCCGACTGGACGAACAGGCCTTGCGTGCGGCGGGTGTGCCGGGGGTGATGGTGCTGGCGGATGGCGTGGTGCATGTATTAACCCGGTGCCCAAGGCGGGACTGACGGCCTGCGCTACTCCCTGGGGATTTCCTGGCTGGCGCTGGGCGTCCGTCCTGCTACCGCCTATTGGCGGTAGCCTTATCGGCGATCAGATCTCGCTGATATTGACCCAGCGTTGTTCCCGTGCCGCCAATCTAATCGCCGTCGCCAGTCGCTCCACTTCCAGTGCTTGCTCGAAATCGGTGCCGGCTTGTCCGTGCCCGGCCAAGGCCATGATCAGCTCATGCACTTCCAGCGTCTTCAACTCGTTGTAGCCCAGCTGATGCCCCGGTGCTGGACTGAACGCTGCATATCCGGGCAGGTTCGGCCCGGCCAGTAAACGCTGGAAGCCGTCCTGGCCGACACGGCACAGGCGTAACTCATTCAAACGCTCCTGATCGAATGACAGGGTCCCTTGGGTGCCACTGATCTCGAAACTCAGGTGATTCTTGTAGCCGTGCTTGAGCCAACTGCTGCTGAAGGTGCCACGCGCGCCGCTGGCAAAGCGCAGTAACGCATGGGCCTGATCGTCGACGGCAATTGTGCGTTGTTCCTGGCTACCGGCTGTGGCCGGGCGCTGGCGGTGCACGGTCTGGGAATCGGCGCATACCGCTTCGACATTGCCGATCAGATAGCGCGCCATGCCCAGCAAGTGGCTGCCCAGGTCCGCCAGCGCGCCACCGGCATGTTCGGCCTCACAGCGCCACGACCAGGGGGACGCTGGATCGGCCATGAAGTCTTCGCTGAATTCGCCTTGAAAGCTGATGATCTCACCGAGTTTGCCGCTCTGAATCAACTCCCGCGCCAAGCCGATGATCGGGTTGTGCTGGTAGTTGTAGCCGACACGGGTGACCACGCCCGCATCCTTGGCCGCCAGGTGCATGGCGTTGGCCTGTTCAAGGTTCACCGCCAGCGGTTTTTCGCAGTACACCGGTTTGCCAGCGGCAAGCGCGGCCATGGCCATCGGGTAGTGCAGGTGGTTGGGTGTGGTGATGGCGATCAGGTGGACCTTGGGGTCGTCGATCAATTGCTGCCAGTCGCCATAGGCCTGCTCAAAGCCCCAGGCAGTGGCGCATGCCTGGGCACGAACGGGATCGGCGTCGGCCAGGGCGGCGAGGCGAAGCGTGAAGGGCAGTTCGAATGCTGCGCTGACGTTGCGAAAGGCCAGGGCATGGGCACGACCCATGAAACCCGTGCCGATAAGTCCGATTCCGAGTTCGCGCATGACAGGATCCTTTGGTTTTTGTTTTCAGGAAGCCCGTTTATAGAATAAAAATTCCTTTTCATCAATTATGGAATAAATATTTACATGCGGCCGCTGAGCGCTCGCGTGCAAACGTGGGAGTTCTTCGCTGCGCGCGGCGCCGTAACGCCAGTGTCTCGGTCAGTCTTCGAACCCGACCTGCTCGTGAATCTCATCGACTTTCAGTTCCAGTCGATAAGCCACGGCGATAAACAGCGCCTGACACAGGCACAAGGTCGCACTCAACGAGCGGAAGGCAAACGAGCTGCCTTCGTTGACCAGCAGCACGGTGTTGGCGCGCTTGGCCAAAGGCGAAAGGTTACTGTCGGTGATGATCAGGGTTTTCGCCTGATGATGCTGGGCGATGCGCAGGCAGTGCTGGGTTTCCTTGCCGTACGGCGTGAAGCTGATGGCGATCACCAGGTCATTGGCGCGCACGCTGCGCATCTGCTCGCGGTAACTGCCGCCGAGACCCGATACCAGGTGGATGCGCTTGTTGGTGTGTTGCAGGTTGTAGACCAGGTAATCGGCCACCGCGAACGAGCGGCGTACGCCGACCACGTAGATGTTGTCAGCGTTGACCACCAGATCCACGGCCTTGTCGAAGGCCTGATCATCGAGTTCCAGCCCCAGCCGTTCGATACCCGACAGGGTGGCGTTGATGCATTCGCGCGCCAGATCGCCGCCGCTGGCCTTCTGTGACTTGTTGGCAATCATGCTGCGAATGCGCTGCTGGTAGTTCTGCACCGGCGTGGTCTTGTGGGTATACGCCTCGCGAAACAGCGCTTGCATTTCGCTGAAGCCGCTGAAGCCGAAACGCTGGGAAAACCGCACGATGGCCGACGGGTGCACTTCGCACTCGCGAGCGATGTCGCTGATGCGGTCGACCATGATCCGGTCGCTCTGCTGGCTCATGTAGCTGGCGATGCGTTTGAGCTGGCGCGGCAGGCTTTCGTATTCATCGGTGATCAGCTGCAGCAGACGCTCGGCATTGATCGGGGGGCTGGTGAGATCGCTGTCGGGCGTGCTCTCGGTCGTAGCCGGCTGATCGGTGCGGGACATTAGGAAATCCTTCTGGCTTGTTCTTATAGGGACGATCTTTCACCTCGTCCCCTGACAATAGGTTGGCTGTGCGCAGTCTACAGGGTAGGCCCGAATAAAATCTTGAGCTTGCAGCAGTGTGAAGCTTGCTGAAACGATGCACTGCTTCTGGAACGCTTGTGCCAAAGCTTATTGGAAAAAATATTCCATGTAAAAATTATTTGGAATAATTATTGATTGTTCGGTCCCGGTCGTTTTAGTCTGCATCCACCAAGAGTGTTCGGTACGGCCATCGCCCCGAACGCAGGCTGATAAAAATAACAGGAGCCAGCATGGGCCAGACTCGTTTTGCCAGTGGGCGTCAATTGGATCTGATTTGCCTGGGGCGCCTAGGCGTCGACCTCTATGCGCAGCAAGTCGGGGCGCGGCTGGAGGATGTAAGCAGCTTTGCCAAGTACCTCGGCGGCTCGTCCGCCAACATCGCCTTCGGCACCGCGCGGTTGGGGCTCAAGTCGGCGATGCTGAGCCGGGTAGGGGACGACCATATGGGGCGCTTCCTCGTTGAGTCCCTGACCCGTGAAGGCTGCGATGTCAGTGGCATCAAGGTCGATCCGGAGCGCTTGACCGCCATGGTCCTGCTGGGTCTCAAGGACCGCGAAACCTTTCCTTTGGTTTTCTACCGCGAAAACTGCGCCGACATGGCACTGCGGGCCGAAGACATCAGCGAAGCCTTTATCGCCTCCAGCAAAGCCTTGCTGATCACCGGCACACATTTCTCCACCGACGGTGTGTACAAGTCGAGCATCCAGGCCTTGGACTATGCACAGAAGCACAACGTCAAACGGGTGCTGGACATCGACTACCGCCCGGTGCTCTGGGGTTTGGCCGGCAAGGCGGACGGTGAGACCCGTTTCGTCGCCGACCAGAACGTCAGCCAGCATGTGCAGAAAATCCTTCCGCGTTTCGACCTGATCGTCGGCACTGAAGAAGAGTTCCTGATGGCCGGTGGTGCCGAGGATTTGCTCACTGCGCTGCGAAATGTCCGACGCCTGAGCGCGGCGACCCTGGTGGTCAAGCTCGGCCCGCAAGGCTGCACGGTGATTCATGGAGAGATCCCGGCCCGTCTTGAAGACGGTGCGATTTATCCCGGCGTGCGTGTGGAAGTGCTTAACGTGCTGGGGGCCGGCGATGCCTTCATGTCGGGCTTCCTCAGTGGTTGGCTGGAGGACGCCAGCGATGAGCGCTGCTGCCAGTTGGCCAACGCCTGTGGCGGCCTGGTGGTGTCGCGCCATGCCTGCGCCCCGGCGATGCCGACCCGCGCCGAACTGGATTACCTGTTCAACAGCCCGGTGCCGATTACCCGTCCGGACCAGGACGCGGTGTTGCAGCGCCTGCATCAGGTCAGCGTGCCGCGCAAACAGTGGAAGCAACTGTTCATCTTTGCCTTCGACCATCGTTGGCAACTGGTGGAACTGGCGCAAAAGGGCGGCCGCAACCTCAACGCCATCTGCGAACTCAAGCAACTTTTTATCCAGGCCGTGGAGCGGGTCGAAGCCGATTTGCGCGAGCAAGGCATCGACGCCGATGTCGGGCTGCTGGCCGATCAACGTTTCGGCCAGGATTCACTGAACGCCGCCACCGGTCGCGGCTGGTGGGTGGCGCGGCCGGTGGAAGTCCAGGGTTCGCGGCCATTGGCCTTCGAACACGGTCGCTCTATCGGCAGCAACCTGATTGCCTGGCCACAGGAACAGATCATCAAGTGCCTGGTGCAATTTCATCCCGACGACGAGCCTCTGCTGCGTCTGGAACAGGAAGCGCAGATCAAGGGTTTGTATCAGGCGTCCCAGGTCAGCGGTCATGAACTGCTGCTGGAAATCATCCCGCCCAAGGATCACCCCTCGGCCCACCCGGACGTGCTGTATCGCGCCCTCAAGCGCCTCTACAACCTGGGCATCTACCCGGCGTGGTGGAAGATCGAAGCGCAAAGCGCCGAGGAGTGGCAGCAACTCGACGAACTGATCCAGGAGCGCGATCCGTACTGCCGAGGGGTGGTGCTGCTGGGCTTGAATGCTCCGGCATCAGCATTGGCCGAAGGCTTTCAACAGGCCAGCCAGAGCCGGACCTGCCGCGGGTTTGCCGTGGGCCGGACGATTTTCCAGGAGCCGAGCCGTGCTTGGTTGGCCGGGGAAATCGACGATGAGGCGCTGATTCGCCAGGTGCAAGGCACCTTTGTCGAATTGATCGATGCCTGGCGTGCGGCGCGCGCCTGACGAAACACCGCCGCTCCCACAGGGTTCCGTGTCGTTCTTACTGATGTGTGTAAAACAATAAAAGGTGCAGCCATGCCCGCTATCCGAATTGGCATCAACCCGATCTCCTGGAGCAACGACGACCTGCCGTCCCTCGGTGGCGAGACGCCATTGAGCACTGCCCTCGGCGAAGGCAAGGAAATCGGTTACGAAGGTTTTGAACTCAACGGCAAATTCCCCAAGGATGCCAAAGGCGTCGGCGACGTGCTGCGGCCCTATGACCTGGCGTTGGTGTCCGGCTGGTATTCCAGCCGTCTGGCACGGCGTTCCGTGGCCGAGGAAATCGACGCCATCGGCAGCCATGTCGAGTTGCTGGCGAAGAACGGCGCCAAGGTGCTGGTCTATGGCGAGGTCGCGGACTCCATCCAGGGCCAGCGCATTCCTCTGGTCGAACGCCCGCGCTTGCACACCGAACAGGCTTGGCAGGAGTACGCCGACAAGCTCACCGAACTGGCGCGTTTCACCCTGTCTCAGGGCGTGCGCCTGGCCTATCACCACCACATGGGCGCCTACGTCGAATCCCCGGCGGACATCGACAAGTTGATGGCGTTGACCGGCAGCGAAGTCGGCCTGCTGTTCGATTCGGGCCATTGCTACATGGGCGGCGGCGAACCCTTGCAGGTGCTGCGCAAACACATCGACCGCATCTGCCACGTGCATTTCAAGGACGTGCGCAAGCCGGTGGTGCAGCTGGCGCGCAACAACCTGTGGAGCTTCCCGGACTGCATCATCAACGGCACCTTCACCGTGCCCGGCGATGGTGATATCGACTTCGGCTCATTGCTCGATGTGCTGCTGGCCGCCGATTATCACGGCTGGCTGGTGGTCGAAGCCGAGCAGGACCCGGCGGTGGCGCCAAGTTATGTCTACGCGAAAAAAGGCTACGACACCTTGCGTGCGTTGCTCGACGAGAGGATCGCGTCATGAGCCTGCTGGTCAAAAGCAACGCCCGCGGCCGCACCATGGTCGAGTTGGGCAACGGTGAGCTGGAATACGTCGGCTTCGCCGCCTACCGCTTGAGCCTGGGCGAAACACTGCCGGTCTCGGCGGGTGATAAAGAACTGTGCCTGGTGCTGCTCAGCGGCCGGGTCAGCATCAAGGGCGAAGCGCCGGGGCAGGGCGCGTTCGACTGGGACAACATTGGCGATCGGCAGTCGGTGTTCGAAGACAAGTCTCCGTTCGCCGCGTACTTGCCGCCCGGCAGTCAAGCCCAGGTGGTCGCCCTGAGTGATGTGCAAATCGCCGTGTGCGCTGCGCCTGGTTCGACCAGCGAAACCCTCGGCCCACGCCTGATCAAACCCGACACGATGAAGCGCAGCGTGCGCGGCAAGGGCGCCAACACCCGTTACGTCTGCGACATCCTGCCGGACACCGAGCCCGCCCATTCACTGCTGGTGGTCGAAGTGCGCACGCCGTCCGGACACTCCTCGAGCTATCCACCGCACAAGCACGACACCGACGACCTGCCGCACCAGAGCTTTCTCGAAGAAACCTATTACCACCAGATCAACCCGCCCCAGGGCTTCGTGTTCCAGCGGGTGTACACCGACGATCGCAGCATCGATCAGGCCATGGCCGTGGAAAACAGCGACCTGGTGGTCGTGCCCAAGGGTTATCACCCGGTCAGTGTGCCGTACGGCTACGAGTCGTATTACCTGAACGTGATGGCCGGCCCGAAACGCGTCTGGCAGTTCCATAACGATCCGCAGCACAGCTGGCTGCTGGATCTCTGAATTCCAACGTCTGAATTCCACTATCTGCACGGAGAACAATAACGATGAACGACGCCCCGGTAATTGGCCATTACATAGACGGTCAGGTGCAAGACACCGGCAGTGAGCGGTTCAGCAATGTCTTCAACCCGGCCACCGGCAGCGTGCAGGCACGGGTCGGGCTGGCCAGCGAGAACACCGTGGACGAGGCAGTCGCATCGGCCCTCAGGGCCTTTCCAGCCTGGTCCGAGCAATCGTCCCTGCGCCGTTCGCGGGTGATGTTCAAGTTCAAGGAATTGCTCGACCGCCATCACGATGAACTGGCAGAAATCATCAGCCGCGAACACGGCAAGGTTTTCTCGGACGCCAAGGGCGAAGTCACCCGTGGCATCGAAATCGTCGAATACGCCTGCGGTGCGCCGAACCTGTTGAAAACCGAGTTCAGCGACAACATCGGCGGCGGCATCGACAACTGGAACCTGCGCCAGCCTCTGGGTGTTTGTGCCGGAGTTACGCCGTTCAACTTCCCGGTGATGGTGCCGCTGTGGATGATCCCGCTGGCGCTGGTTACCGGTAACTGCTTCATCCTCAAGCCGTCCGAACGCGATCCGTCCGCCAGTTTGCTGATGGCCCGTTTGCTCACCGAAGCCGGGTTGCCGGATGGTGTGTTCAACGTGGTCCAGGGCGACAAGGCTGCGGTCGATGCGCTGCTGCAACACCCGGACATCGAAGCGATTTCTTTTGTCGGTTCGACGCCGATTGCCGAGTACATCCATCAGCAAGCCACCTCCCGGGGCAAGCGCGTGCAGGCCCTGGGCGGGGCGAAGAACCACATGATCGTCATGCCCGATGCGGATCTGGATCAAGCGGCGGATGCCTTGATCGGCGCGGCGTACGGCTCGGCCGGTGAGCGCTGCATGGCGATCTCGATTGCCGTGGCAGTCGGTGATGTCGGTGACCAGCTGATTGCCAAACTGCTGCCGCGCATCGATCAACTGAAGGTCGGCAACGGCATGCAGAGCGACAGCGACATGGGGCCGTTGGTGACGGCCGAGCACAAGGCCAAGGTCGAAGGCTTCATTGACCAGGGTGTGGCTCAAGGTGCGCAGCTGATTGTCGATGGTCGTAATTTCAAGGTGCCTGGCGCCGAGAACGGCTTCTTCGTTGGCGCGACGCTGTTCGACAAGGTCACGACCGAGATGAGCATTTACCAACAGGAAATCTTCGGTCCGGTGCTGGGCATCGTGCGTGTGCCGGACTTCGCCAGCGCGGTGGAGCTGATCAACGCCCACGAATTCGGCAACGGTGTGTCCTGCTTCACCAGCGACGGCGGCATTGCCCGAGCCTTCGCCCGCACCATCAAGGTCGGCATGGTCGGCATCAATGTGCCGATTCCGGTGCCAATGGCCTGGCACTCGTTCGGTGGCTGGAAACGCTCGCTGTTCGGCGACCACCATGCCTACGGTGAAGAAGGTATCCGCTTCTACAGTCGCTACAAAAGCGTGATGCAACGCTGGCCCGACAGCATCGCCAAGGGCCCTGAATTCAGCATGCCGACAGCCAAATAATTCACTTGTGCGGAGAACAACAATAATGAGCAAACCCCTGCGTTTCGCCCTGAACCGTATGGTCGCCCCACGTTTGTCCCTGCCTGCGTTCATCGAGTTGGCGGTGACCCTCAAGGCCGACGCCATCGAGATCCGCAACGACCTTAAAGGCGTCGAGATCGAAGATGGCACCGCACCCGAGCGTGTGCGTGAGTTGTGCGCGGCCAAAGGCATCACCGTGCTGTCGATCAACGCGCTGTATCCGTTTGATGTGTGGAACGACGAGCGCCGGGAGCAGGCCTCGAAACTCGCTGCCTATGCCCGGGACTGCGGCGCCCAAGGGCTGGTCATGTGCCCGTTGAACGATCGTGCCGACCCGCGTACCGAAGCCGAGCGCGCTTCAGGCCTGCGCACGGCGTTGAGTCAGCTGGCGCCGATCCTGCGCGATCACGGGATTCTCGGGTTCATCGAGCCGCTGGGTTTCGAAGAGTGCTCGCTGCGCCTTAAACGCACAGCGGTGGAGGCGGTCAAGGCCATCGGCGGGCTAGATGTGTTCCGGCTGGTGCATGACACCTTCCATCATCATCTGGCCAGCGAACATGAGTTTTTCCCAGAGCTGACCGGGCTGGTACACATCTCCGGGGTCGAGGATGCCGAAGCCCCGCTGGCGACCATTCGCGATGGTCACCGGGTGCTGGTGGGCGAAGGCGACATCCTCGGCAATGCGGCGCAGATCGACACCTTGCTCGCTACCGGCTACAGCGGCTACCTGTCGTTCGAACCGTTCGCTGACAGCGTGCATGGACTGGCGGATATCGAACAGGCGATCGGCGCGAGCATGGATCACTTGCAGAAATCCCTGGCCTGAGGCCGACGCGGATCAAATGTGGGAGCGAGCCTGCTCCGGGCGGCGTTCCGACGAAAGCGCTGTGTCAGGCGACATCAATATTGACTGTGCCGCCGCCTTCGTGAGCAGGCTCGCTCCCACAGGGTTTTCTTCGTGTATTGAAGGATCAGATATGACCACAACAAGACTGACCATGGCCCAGGCCCTGGTGAAATTCCTCGATAACCAGTACATCGAGGTCGATGGGGTCCAGAGTAAATTCGTCGCCGGGATCTTTACCATCTTCGGCCACGGCAACGTTCTGGGCCTGGGCCAGGCTCTGGAGCAGGACAGCGGCGACCTGGTCGTTCATCAGGGCCGCAATGAGCAAGGCATGGCCCATGCCGCCATCGGGTTCGCCAAGCAGCACCTGCGGCGCAAGATCTATGCCTGCACTTCGTCGGTGGGGCCTGGTGCGGCGAACATGCTGACCGCTGCCGCCACGGCGACGGCCAACCGTATTCCCTTGCTGCTGTTGCCCGGCGATGTCTATGCCTGCCGCCAGCCCGACCCGGTGTTGCAACAGATCGAGCAGTTCCACGACCTGAGCATCAGCACCAACGATGCGTTCAAGGCCGTGAGCAAATACTGGGACCGCATCAACCGTCCCGAGCAACTGATGACGGCAGCGATCCACGCGATGCGGGTGCTCACCGACCCTGCGGAAACCGGTGCCGTGACCCTGGCCTTGCCACAAGACGTGCAAGCCGAGGCCTACGACTATCCCGATTATTTCCTGCAAAAACGCGTGCACCGCATCGAGCGTCGTCCAGCCACCGAAGCCATGCTCGGCGATGCACTGGCGTTATTCAAAGGCAAGCGCAAACCGCTGATCATTTGCGGCGGCGGGGTTCGTTATTCCGGTGCCAACGCCGCATTGCAGGCGTTTGCCGAGCGCTTCGACATTCCCTTCGCCGAAACCCAGGCCGGCAAGAGCGCGGTGGTGTCCAGCCATCCGCTGAACGTCGGTGGCATCGGTGAAACCGGTTGCCTCGCGGCGAACCTGCTGGCCAGGGACGCCGATCTGATCATTGGCATCGGCACCCGTTACAGCGACTTCACCACCGCGTCGAAGTCCTTGTTTCAGCACCCGCAGGTGCAATTTCTCAACCTCAATATCAGCCCCTGCGACGCCCTGAAACTCGACGGTGTGCAATTGCTGGCGGACGCCAGAACCGGTTTGTCGGCGCTGGCCGAAGTGCTGGGTGATTATCGCTCGAGCTGGGGCGATCAACCCCGTCAGGCCAAGGCGCAACTGGATGAGGAAGTCGATCGCATCTATCAGGTGGAATACCAGGCCAAGGATTTCGTCCCGGAAATCAACGACCACATGGACCCGGCGGTGCTGCGCGAATTCATCGAGCTGACCGGCTCCTGCCTGACCCAGAGCCGTGTGCTCGGGGTGCTCAATGAAACCCTCGCGGACGACGCAGTGATCGTCGCCGCCGCCGGCAGCCTGCCTGGCGACTTGCAGCGCAGCTGGCGCAGCAAGGGCGTGAACACCTACCACGTCGAGTACGGCTATTCCTGCATGGGTTACGAGGTCAATGCTGCGTTGGGCGTGAAACTCGCCGAGCCGGATCGTGAGGTCTATGCGCTGGTGGGCGACGGCTCCTACATGATGCTGCACTCGGAGCTGGCGACCTCGATTCAGGAGCGGCGCAAGATCAACGTGGTGCTCCTGGACAACATGACTTTTGGCTGCATCAACAACCTGCAGATGGAACACGGCATGGACAGCTTCGGCACCGAGTTCCGCTTCCGCAACCCACAAACCGGCAAGCTCGATGGCGGCTTTGTGCCGGTGGATTTCGCCATGAGCGCGGCGGCCTATGGCTGCAAGACTTACAAAGTGACCACCGTTGAAGAGCTGAAGGCTGCACTGGCGGATGCGCGCTTGCAGCCGGTTTCGACGCTGATCGATATCAAGGTTTTGCCCAAGACCATGATTCACAAATACCTGTCGTGGTGGCGGGTCGGTGTGGCGCAGGTTTCCACCAGTGCCCGTACCGATGCGGTGGCCAAGACCCTGAACGAACGACTGGCCAAGGCCCGTCAATACTGATTGCCCCTGAAACCAACAACAAATTTTCACAGGAGAATCTTCATGTCATTGCTCTCTAATTCACTGCGCATTGGCGTCATCGGCACCGGGGCCATCGGCCAGGACCACATCCGTCGTTGCAGCCAGACCTTGCTCAACAGCCAGGTCGTGGCGGTCACCGACATCAATTTGCAGCAAGCGGCCAAGGTCGTTTCCGATCTCAAGCTGACCGCCGAGGTGTATCCCGACGGTCATGCGCTGATCAAGGCGCCGGAAGTCGAGGCGATCCTCGTTACCTCCTGGGGGCCGAGCCACGAAGAGTTCGTGCTGGCAGCGATTGCCGCCGGTAAGCCGGTGTTCTGCGAGAAACCGCTGGCCGTCACTGCCGAAGGCTGCCGCAAGATCGTCGAGGCCGAAGTGGCTCACGGCAAGCGGCTGGTACAGGTCGGTTTCATGCGTCCGTACGACGAGGGGTATCGGGCGCTGAAATCAGTGATCGACAGCGGCCAGATCGGCGAGCCGTTGATGCTGCATTGCGCCCACCGCAACCCGACCGTGGGCGAGAACTACAAGACCGACATGGCGATCACCGACACCCTGATCCATGAACTGGATGTGCTGCGCTGGTTGCTCGATGACGACTACGTGTCGGTGCAGGTGGTGTTCCCGCGCAAGACCAGCAAGGCCCACGCCCATTTGAAAGACCCGCAGATCGTGCTGCTGGAAACCGCCAAGGGCACGCGCATCGATGTGGAAGTGTTCGTCAACTGCCAGTACGGCTACGACATCCAGTGCGAAGTGGTGGGGGAGACCGGCATCGCCAAACTGCCGGAACCGTCGCAGGTGCAGTTGCGCAGTGGCGCGAAGCTGTCCAATGCGATTCTGATGGACTGGAAGGACCGGTTCATCGCCGCGTATGACGTCGAATTGCAGGCGTTCATCGATGGCGTGCGCGCCGGGCAGGTCGGCGGGCCTTCGGCGTGGGATGGCTTCGCAGCGGCGGTGGCGGCGGATGCGTGCATCGAGGCGCAGAACAGCGGGGCGATTGTCAAAGTCGGCCTGCCAGAGCGCCCACACTTCTACGGCTAACCATGATCCCTGTAGGAGCGAGGCTTGCCCGCGAAGACGGATGTGCAGCCGACATCAATGTTGAATGCGCTGACGCCTTCGCGGGCAAGCCTCGCTCCTACAGGTGTCGATCTCTGGTTAAGGAGAACAAAAAACATGCGCATCGCACTAGATCCCTACATGTACCGCAACCTGCCCCTGGGCAAGATGGTCGACAAGGTCGCCGAACTCGGTTACGAACACATCGAGCTGTCGCCCCGGGAAGATTTCCTGCCGTTCTACAAAGCCCCACGGGTCGACAAGGCGCGGATCAAGGAATTTCGCAAAGCCCTGAGCGACACCGGGGTCAAACTCTCTTCTCTATTACCGATGTACCACTGGGCCGCTGCCGACGAAGGTTTGCGCGTGGCCGCGGTGCGCAACTGGAAGCGCGCGATCCAGATTGCCATTGAGATGGACTGCGAACTGGTCAACACCGAGTTCACCGGCCAGTCGGACAACCCGCTGGTGTGCGAGAACCAGTTCATGCGCTCCATGGATGAGCTGATCCCGGAGTTCGAACGCGAAGGCATCAAGCTCGATATCCAGGCGCACCCGTATGATTTCTGCGAGCGCAATAACGAGTCGGTGGACATCATTCGTGGTCTGGACCGTGACTGGATCAACTACCTCTACGCTGCCCCGCACACGTTTTTCTATGACGATGGCGTCGGTGATATCGCCTCGATGCTCAAGTACGCCGGCTCCAGGCTGAGCCACCTGATCATCGCCGACACCTACAACCACAAGGCGTCTTCGGGCTTGCGCTACATCGTCAACCCGCCGGGTGTCACCGCCACCGTGCACCAGCATCTGGACATCGGCCAGGGCGAGGTCAATTGGGACGCGTTCTTCGGCACCTTGCGCGAGATCAAGTTCGATGGCATTGCCACCGTCTCGGTGTTCGCCTGGGAGGACCGGCCGGACGAGTCCAACCGGATGATGCTCGAACGCGTGACCCGCGAACTCTGCCAATAACCCCACCCCCCGTAGGAGCGAGGCTTGCCCGCGAAGCTTTTAGCAATCTTGAGGGCCTCTTCGCGGGCAAGCCTCGCTCCTACGGGGTCGTGTGAATACAGGAATTAATCATGCGCATCGGACTTGTCGGATACGGCCATGGCGGCCGGTTTTTCCATGCTCCACTGATCAGCAGTTTGCCGGGGGCAACCTTCGTCGGTGTGGTTACCCGTTCAACGGAGCGGCGCCAGTTGCTGGCGGCAGAACACCCCGGGGTGCCGGCCTTCGACAGCATCGGCCAACTGGTCGAAATCGGGGTCGATGTGCTGGTGGTGTCCACACCGCTCAAAGGTCGCCCGGCGCTGGTGCTCGACGCCATCGAACACAATGTGGCGGTGGTCAGCGACAAGCCGTTCGCCGCCGACGCGCAACAGGCGCAAACCCTGATCACCATGGCCCAGCGCCAGGGCGTGCAACTGAGCGTCTACCAGAACCGGCGCTGGGACTCGGACTTTCTCACCGTGCGCAAACTCATCGAGTCCGGTGCGCTGGGCCAGGTCACCCGTTTCGAATCGCGGATCGAACGCTATTCGCCACAGTCGGTGAACAACGGCAGTGGCGGTGGTTTCTTGCGGGATCTGGGCAGCCATCTGGTGGATCAGGCGTTGTTGCTGTTCGGTCCGGTGACACGGGTCTACGCCGAGCTGGATTATCTGGAGAAAGACCAGACGTTCGATAACGGCTTCTTTATGTCCCTGACCCATGCCAACGGCGTGATCTCGCATTTGGGCGGCAGTTGTCTGCAAAACACCCCCGGCCCGCGCTTTCGCGTGACCGGAACTCAGGGTTGCTACAGCGTCGATGGTCTCGACGGGCAGGAGGCGTCGGCGCTCGCCGGGCTGACACCGAAATCCGAAGGTGAACGCTGGGGAGTGGAAGAGCATCGCCGCTGGGGCTGGTTCGAACAGGGCGAAGTGCGCGAAAGAGTTCCCTCCGAGCGTGGTTGCTGGAATCAGTTCTATTTACAGCTGCAAGGCGCATTGCAGAGCGGTGGCCCACTGCCTGTGGAGCCCCGTGATGCACTGGCGACCACCCGCGTGCTAGACGCTGCGCGGCTGAGTTTCGAGCGCCATCAGGTGGTGCAATTGAGCGCCTTCGAAAGTCATGGAACAAAATCAGAATAAAATTCTAAAATGAGTTGATATGGAAAATATTTTCCAATAAAGTCATTTCCAGCGAGCTGCCTCGCACCCGGTTCCAACTCTTTTCCCGCTTGTCCGCTTACTGAAATCGTCACGCCTTATCCATAAAACCAACAAGAATGTGGAGAAAGACTTTTCATGAAGACCAAGATCCGTTTCGCCTCACTCGCCTTGTCCCTGATGTTCGCCAGCGGCGCTGCACTCGCTGACATGAAGATCGGCGTCAGCATGTCGCAGTTCGATGACACCTGGCTGACCTACCTGCGCGAATCCATGGACACAAAAGCCAAATCCTATCCCGATGGCGTCAAGCTGCAGTTCGAAGACGCGCGCAGCGACGTGGTCCGGCAGTTGAGCCAGGTAGAAAGCTTCATCAGTCAGAAGGTCGACGCCATTGTGGTTAACCCGGTGGATACCGCCGCGACCAAAAAAATCACCGAATCGGCGGTCAAGGCCGGCATTCCGCTGGTGTACGTCAACCGCCGTCCCGATGACCTGAACCTGCCCAAAGGCGTGGTCACTGTCGCCTCCAACGATCTGGAGGCCGGTCAGATGCAGATGCAATACCTGGCCGACAAAATGGGCGGCAAGGGCGACATCGTGATTCTGCTGGGCGACCTGGCGAACAACTCCACCACCAACCGTACCAAGGGCGTCAAAGAGGTGCTGGCCAAGTACCCGAACATCAAGATCGAGCAAGAGCAAACCGGCATCTGGTTGAGGGACAAGGGCATGACCCTGGTCAACGACTGGCTGACCCAGGGCCGCAAGTTCGACGCGGTCGTCTCCAACAACGACGAGATGGCCATTGGCGCCGCGATGGCCCTGCAACAGGCCGGAGTGGAAAAGGGCAGCATCCTGATCGCCGGTGTCGACGGTACGCCTGACGGTTTGAACGCGGTGAAGAAGGGCTCTCTGGTCGTCTCGGTGTTCCAGGACGCCAAGGGTCAGGCCGACGGTTCGATCGAGACGGCAGTGAAAATGGCCAAAAACGAGCCGGTCGAGCCGGCCGTGTGGGTGCCGTATCGCTTGATCACGCTACAAAACGTTGACCAGTTCAAATAGTCCGTCCGTTCAATAACAACAATAAACACGCAAGGTGGCAACCGCGACCTTGCTGATGGAGTACCTGATCATGTTCGCTTCAGCGACTGCTTCGAGCACCCCATTGATGGGTGTCCAGCCAACTGTAACGCCTGTCGATGAGCCGTACCTGTTGGAGATCGTCAACGTCAGCAAGGGTTTCCCCGGGGTGGTGGCCTTGTCCGACGTGCAGCTGCGGGTACGCCCCGGTTCCGTGCTGGCCCTGATGGGCGAAAACGGCGCGGGCAAATCCACCTTGATGAAAATCATCGCCGGCATCTACCAGCCGGACGCCGGCGAACTGCGCCTGCGGGGCAAGCCGGTGGTCTTCGAAACGCCCCTGGCGGCGCTGCAGGCCGGGATCGCGATGATCCATCAGGAACTCAACCTGATGCCGCACATGAGCATCGCCGAGAACATCTGGATCGGCCGTGAGCAGCTCAACGGTTTCCACATGATCGACCACCGCGAAATGCACCGCTGCACGGCGAAGCTGCTGGAACGCCTGCGCATCAACCTCGACCCCGAAGAGCATGTAGGCAACCTGAGCATCGCCGAACGGCAGATGGTCGAGATCGCCAAGGCGGTGTCTTACGATTCCGACATCCTGATCATGGACGAACCGACATCGGCCATCACCGAGAAGGAAGTCGCCCACCTGTTTTCGATCATTGCCGACCTGAAAAACCAGGGCAAAGGCATCATCTACATCACCCACAAAATGAACGAAGTGTTCGCTATCGCCGATGAAGTGGCGGTGTTCCGCGATGGCGCTTACATAGGCCTGCAGCGGGCCGACAGCATGGACGGCGACAGCCTGATTTCAATGATGGTCGGGCGTGAACTGAGCCAGTTGTTCCCGGTACGCGAGACGCCGATCGGCGATCTGCTGCTGTCGGTGCGCGACCTCAAGCTCGATGGCATTTTCAAGGACGTGTCCTTCGATCTGCATGCCGGCGAGATCCTCGGCATTGCCGGGTTGATGGGCTCGGGGCGGACCAACGTCGCCGAGGCGATCTTTGGCATCACCCCGAGCGACGGTGGCGAGATTCGCCTCGACGGTGAAGTGGTGCGCATTACCGATCCGCACATGGCCATCGAGAAGGGCTTCGCCCTGTTGACCGAGGATCGCAAGCTCAGCGGCCTGTTCCCGTGCCTGTCGGTGCTGGAGAACATGGAAATGGCGGTGCTGCCGCACTACGCCGGCCACGGTTTCATCCAGCAAAAAGCCCTGCGCGCCCTGTGCGAAGACATGTGCAAGAAGTTGCGGGTGAAAACCCCGTCGCTCGAGCAGTGCATCGACACGCTGTCCGGCGGTAATCAGCAGAAGGCCTTGCTGGCGCGCTGGCTGATGACCAACCCACGAATCCTGATTCTCGACGAGCCGACCCGCGGCATCGATGTCGGCGCCAAGGCCGAGATCTACCGGCTTATCTCCTACCTCGCCAGCGAAGGCATGGCGGTGATCATGATTTCCTCGGAGCTGCCGGAAGTGCTCGGCATGAGCGACCGGGTCATGGTCATGCACGAGGGCGACCTGATGGGCACCCTCGATCGCAGCGAAGCGACTCAGGAACGAGTGATGCAACTGGCCTCGGGCATGTCCGTGGTTCACTAATGGATGCCGGCGCTGGCTCGGCCAGCGTCGACGACGCGATAGAAGGGGGAGTGGTTATGAATGCGATACTGGAAAACAAGCCAGCAACGGCACCGGTCAAGAGTCGCCGGCGCTTTCCGACTGAACTGAGCATCTTCCTCGTGCTGATCGGCATCGGCCTGGTGTTCGAGGTGTTCGGCTGGATCGTGCGCGACCAGAGCTTCCTGATGAACTCCCAGCGGCTGGTATTGATGATCCTGCAAGTGTCGATCATCGGCCTGCTGGCGATTGGCGTGACCCAGGTGATCATCACCACTGGTATTGACCTGTCCTCAGGCTCGGTGCTGGCGTTGTCGGCGATGATTGCCGCCAGCCTGGCGCAGACCTCGGATTTCGCACGGGCGGTATTCCCGTCGCTGACTGACTTGCCGGTGTGGATTCCAGTGATTGTCGGGCTCGGCGTCGGGCTGCTGGCGGGGGCAATCAACGGCAGCATCATTGCAATTACCGGGATTCCACCGTTCATTGCCACCTTGGGCATGATGGTCTCGGCCCGTGGCCTGGCGCGTTACTACACCGAAGGCCAGCCGGTGAGCATGCTATCGGACTCCTACACGGCCATCGGTCACGGCGCGATGCCGGTGATCATTTTTCTGGTGGTGGCGGTGATCTTCCATATCGCGCTGCGCTACACCAAGTACGGTAAATACACCTACGCCATCGGCGGCAACATGCAGGCGGCGCGTACGTCCGGTATCAACGTCAAACGCCATCTGGTCATCGTCTACAGCATCGCCGGGTTGCTGGCGGGGCTGGCGGGCGTGGTAGCTTCGGCCCGTGCCGCCACCGGCCAGGCCGGGATGGGCATGTCCTATGAACTGGATGCGATTGCCGCAGCGGTCATCGGTGGTACCAGTTTGGCGGGCGGAGTAGGGCGCATCACCGGCACGGTCATCGGTGCACTGATCCTTGGGGTGATGGCCAGCGGATTCACTTTCGTCGGGGTCGATGCCTACATCCAGGACATCATCAAAGGCTTGATTATCGTGGTCGCGGTGGTCATCGACCAGTACCGCAACAAGCGCAAACTCAAGCGCTGAATTTGACTGCAAAAACAGCGAGGGCCATTTCTGGCTCTCGCTTCGCAATACCCCCATCACGCATTCAAATAAACCCATAAACCGCTTGCCATCGATTCCAGGCTATCAACTGGCGGATCCGGCAGCACCGTTGGTGGGATCTCCGTCAGCAATCATCTGTTTGAGGCATTCACGTTCTTCCGCTCCGGGTAGCACTCCAGTCGTAGTCGCCTCCAGCACTGTGATTCCCTCTGCGTTGAGTATTCTGATTTCGGCTTTCGCGTGACCGCGTTCATCGATGTCAGCGATGAGCCAGTGGCAGGTGATCTGTTCTCCCGCATAAACCGGTCGTTTGAACGCGAAACTCATCCCCGTTGCCAGCCAACCGATTTGCCCGCCAATTTCGGTGACGAGGCTGGCTGTCAGAAGGCCGTGGGCGATGGGCTCCTTGAACCTGCGTATCACGGCGTAGCGCGCATCGCAGTGAACCGGATTGTAGTCTCGGGAAATCTGCGCGAATTGACGAATATCGTCATCTGAAAAGCAGCGGACTATCGTGAACCGGTCTCCGACCTGGAGCCCTTCGGCAGCACGTTCTCTTGGGCTCTTCATAACGACTCCCTGGTTAAAAAGTATGTTCGGGGCCAGGAAATGTTCCTGCTTCCACTTCAAGTGCAAAGTCCCTTGCCGCGGTGTGAAGTACCGAGCGAAGGTCGGCGTACTGTTTGACGAATCGCGGCATGCGGCCGGTGCGTAGTCCGGCCATGTCCTGCCAGACCAGAACCTGAGCGTCGCACTGGTTACCCGCGCCAATCCCGACGGTCGGAATTGAAATCGCTTCGGTGATCGCTCGACCTGCATCACCCGGCACCATCTCGATCAAGATAGCGAATGCGCCCGCTGCTTCTAACTCTTTGGCACTGTCTATCAGGCGCTGCGCATCCTCGCCACGGCCCTGGACGCGATAGCCACCCAGTTGATGTTCCATCTGTGGTGTGAAGCCTATGTGCGCCATGACGGGTATGCCTGCGCTGACGAGCTTCTTTATCTGAGGCAGCACCTCGATCCCGCCCTCCAGTTTGACCGCATGCGCACCGGCTTCTTTCATGAAACGAACGGATGTGTGAAAGCATTGTTCCACCGAAGCCTGGTAAGAGCCGAAAGGAAGATCCGCAATCACCAGTGCTCGCCGTGTCGAACGGCTGACCGCGCGAACCAGAGGGATAAGTTCGTCAACGGTGACTGAAAGCGTGGACTCATTGCCGTAGACATTGTTCGAGGCGGAATCGCCCACCAGCAGGACAGGGATTCCGGCTTCTTCGAAAATGGCTGCGCTGTACATGTCGTACGCTGTGAGCATCGCCCATTTTTGACCCTGCACTTTCATCTGTTTCAGATGCGGGATTCGCACGCGTGTCGCCGGTTGGGCGGGAGGGGCGCTGCCATAGGGTGGAGGTTGGTCACTCATTGTGGTTGTCTCGCTGAAAAATGGATTAACCCGACATCTGCTCGGTGAGCAGAACGACCGCGATGATGATCATGGCCGCTCCGGAGAAACGACTGACCCACTGAGCGGCGGCGGGGCGTGCCTGGAGAACGGCCTGTGAGCCAAATCCCACCAGCAGGTAGATAACGCCACAACTGACGGTGTGGACGAGCCCTAGCGCAATCATCTGCATTGGGACAGACCAGGTAGCGGTTGCGTCGGTGAATTGTGGCAATAGCGCCAGGAATAGCAGGAACACTTTCGGGTTCAGCCCGCTGACGCAAAGCCCCTTGAGCGCCCAGCGCTTCCAGGAGCCCGACACCTGGATGTCGTCAGCATGGGGTGTAGAGGGACGGACAAGCATGTTGATACCTAACCAGAACAGATAAGCCGCCCCGGCAACCGTAAGCACCGTCAAGACAATGGGGTGATTGGCGACCAGCGCGCCAACACCGGCGGCAACAATTACGGTTGCAATCAAATGGCCGGACAAAAGCCCGCCCACAGCGGGCAGGACGACCTGGCCCTTCAAACCCGCCGAAATCGCGTACGCCCAATCTGCACCGGGCGTGATGATGAACAGAATCGACACCGCCCAGAAAGCAACAAAAATACTGAAGGTCATGGCGCCAGGCACTCCCGTTGATGACACACCGCTCTCTGCATCGTCCCGCTCCGCGAATCACAGGCCGCCTCATCTTTGGTCAAGGGAGTGCGGCGTTAATGGTGAGAGGAAGAATAATGAAATGTTGTTAGAATTAAATTTCAAAAGTAATCGTTCATGTGCGCTGTAAGGGGAGATTTTTCTATATGGACAGGATTGATCGAAAGATTCTTGCTGAGCTTCAAAAAGATGGTCGCCTTTCGGTCACTGAACTCGCTGAGCGAGTGGGGCTGAGCCTTTCCCCTTGTCATCGGCGAGTACGGGCACTGGAAGAGTCAGGTGTGTTGCTTGGCTACAGGGCACAGCTGGACCCAGGCGCACTCGGCCTGAATTTTTCAGCGATGGTGTTTGCCACGCTTCGTGAGGGAGACAGGCAAGCTGTCGAGGCTTTCGAGACGGCGCTCATCGAGATCCCGCAAGTGGTCGATGCCCAGAGGTTATTCGGGGAGCCGGACTACCTGCTGCACGTCATCACTCAGGATTTGCCAGCCTTCCAGCAGCTATACGATGAGAGCCTTTCGACCTTGCCCAACGTACAACGGTTGACCTCGACCCTCGTTATGAAACGGGTCGTTCAGGATAGGCCGCTTCCTTTGTGAAGGCGTGGCAAGCCCTGCGGTTTGGTCTTTCGATTTCGCACAACGCTGTTCACCCAACGAAAAACGCCGCTGATTCCCGACCGGGACAGCGGCGTCAACGGTTAGCGCCGGGCGCTATTTGTAATGTTTCTCATAGACGGCAACCTGCTCCGGCGTGATCAGTTGGAAAGGCACCCAGACATCCGTCTCGACCGGCTCACCCTTGATCATTTTGATGGCCGCTTGCAGCGCAGTGGCCGCCTGGGCCTTGGGGTCTTGAAAGACCGAGGCCACCAGCATCCCGCGCTTGATCGCCGCCAGGCCGTCGGGCAGGCCGTCGATGCCGACAATCGCAATCTCGCCCTTGGTTTTGCCGGCCTGCTGCAGTGCCATGGCGGCGCCGATGGCCATCTCGTCATTGTTGGCGACGATGGCATCAAAACTCGTGCCGGCCAGCAGCCAGTTGCTGGTCAGGTCCATGCCTTTGTTGCGCTGCCATTCGGCGCTTTGCTGTTCGACAATCTTGATCCCGGGATAGTCCTTGAGCACTTGTTTGACGCCTTCGGTGCGGTCGTGCGTGGAGTTTTGCGCGAGGTCGCCCATGATGATCGCGAGGGTGCCTTTACCTCCCAGTTTTTCAGCCAGGTAGCGCATTTGCAGTTGCCCGGCCTCAATGTCGTTCGACGCCACGGTGACCACGCCTTTGGGCAAGACGCGTTCGTCCGGGTGGCGGTTGACGTAGACCAGTGGCGTCTGCGCTTCGACGGCGGCGCGGGTCATGTTGGCGGTGGCGGCGGTGTCTACGGGCAAGACGATGACCGCATCGACTTTCTGGTTGAGAAAGCCCTGGACCTGATTGAGCTGGCGAACCACATCGCCTTGGGCGTCCTCGAACTGGATCTGGACGTTGTCCTTTTTGGCGGCTTCCTCCAGGCCACTGCGCACATAGGTCATGAAGTTGTCGTCGACCCTGGCAATGCTGACACCGATGCGATAGCTGGCGGCGGCCCATTGGCTGAAGACGAGTAGCAGCGTGGCAAAAAGTAGTGTGCAGCGACGCATGATGGTTTTCCTTTTGTTGTTATAAGTCGACATTCATCAAGATCAGGGGAGAGGGTTGCTGGCGCGCGTAGAGTCAACGTCCAGGCGCGCCGCAGGCTCCTCAACCCAGCGTGAACGCTTGCCGGAAACGTTCCAGTGCCGCTTCGCTGTCGCCGCTGGCCCAGCCCTCAAGCCCGACGACACCGGTGTATCCCATACCGAACAAGGCTTTGGCAATGGCCGGGTAATGGATTTCGCCGGTGCCCGGTTCCATGCGCCCAGGGACGTCAGCGACCTGGATTTCACCGATGGCGCTGCCGGCGCGCTGGATCAGTTCGATCAGGTTTCCTTCGCCAATCTGCGCATGGTAAAGGTCCAGGTTCATCTTCAGATGAGGGCTGCCCACGGCCTCGATCAGCGCCAGGGTATCGTCGGCGCGAGCGAACGGCGTGCCGGGGTGATCCACCTCGGTATTGAGGTTTTCCAGCAGGAACACCCGGCCGGCGTCTTCGCCCAGGCGAGCGATTTTCTCCAGGGTCTTGCAGGCGCTCAACCACATGCGTCCGGTGGTGTGAGCCACGGGTTTGACTGGCAAGCCTTTATCGCCCAGACCCGTGCCATGCAGGTTAAGGCTCGGGCAGTTCAATTGGGCGGCAACGGCCAGCGATTCCCGTGCGCTGTCGAGCAGGTGCCGGATGTCCTCGGGATCAGTCAAATTGCCCGAGATGTAGCCGGTCATGGAAGTGAAGTCTGCGCCGGTGGCGACCAGGGCGGGAATGTCTTTGGTCGTCCAGCTCCAGATTTCGGCGCTGAAGCCCAGTGCATGAATGCGTTTGACCCGTTCGGTGAACGGCAGGTCGAGGAACACCATTTCGGCGCTGATCGACAGTTTGAACGGAGTGAAGCTCATGGACGGCCTCCTTGCACACGCACCGCTTTGCCCTGCTGGAAGGACTCGATACAGGCACGGGCAATGGCCAGTGCGGCTTTCGCATCTTCGCCGCTCGCCAGTGGTTTTTCGCCGCTGCGCAGGCAGTCGACAAAGTGATTGAGCTCGGCCACGTAGGCATCACGCAACAGGTCGGTGTCCAAACGCTGGGTGTCTGCCTGGATGCCAGTGGCCAGGTAGCGAACCAGGTCGGAGTCATTGACGCTGCCCATGCTCAGCATGCCGGCGCTGCCGAACACTTCGCCCCGAACGTCGTAGCCATACACCGCCTGGAAATTCGCCTCGGCGGTGGCGATGGCGCCGTTGTCGAAACGGATCGTGACCACGGCTGTGTCGAGCAACCCCTTGTCCTTGAAGTCCGGAGCGATCAGGGCATCGGCCATGACAAACACCTCAACCGCTTCGGCGCCGGGATTGAGGTAGCGCAGGGTATCGAAGTCATGGATCAGGGTTTCGAGGAAAATCACCCACTGCGGCGAGGCGGCGGGATTGTTCAGGGCCGGATCGCGTGTCAGCGAGCGCAGCAGTTGCGGCGTACCGATACGTCCGGCGACCACGTCCAGGTGAGCCGCCCGGAAGCTTTTGGCAAAGCGGCGGTTGAAGCCGACCTGCAGCGTCACTCGCGCATCGGCAGCCGCAGCGATGGCGCGGTCGGCTTCGTCCAGGGTAATGGCCATGGGTTTTTCACAGAACACCCCTTTGCCGGCCCGTGCTGCACTAATCACCAATTCGGCATGGCTGCGGGCCGGGGCGGCGATCAACACGCCGTCGATTTCCGGGTCATCGAGCAATTGCTGTGGATCGGTGTAGACCCGCTGTACACCCAACTCTGCGGCGAGGCGCGCGGCCTGGCCGGGTGTCGGGTCGGCGATGGCGGCCAGGCAGGCACCGGGAATGTTCCGGGCCGCGGTCTGACCGTGGAAGCTGCCCATGCGGCCGGCGCCGATGAGACCCAGGCGGATGACTTTGGATGCACTCATGAAATGACTCCCTTTTATTGTTGTTCAACGACTCGACAGCAGGAATGTCCTCGCTGGTACAAAGCAGGGAGCAAGCGCCATGCCAATTTTTAAGTGATTGATATTTAATGGTTTAATAATAGTTGTTTGAATTAAGTGTTCATTCAGATGACATGTCTATACTGACATGTCGAAAATATGAACATAGGGACGCAGAGTGAATCCACAGCCGATGGCCTTCAGCGCGCAAGACCTCGATTACATCGCCGCAATCGGACCGGCGTCGTTGAACGAAGGACCGATCGCAGAGCTGGAACAGGCCTGGCTGGCGTGTCTGAGAGGGTGTATCGATCGACCTGCCGGGGTCAGGCAGGTGATTTGGGACTCCTGGTTGCGCAGCGTCAGTGCAGGCCTCAACCCTGAGGATGGTGCGTACCGGTTTGTCGCCCCCACCGATCTGGCCGCGACGCTGGCAGCCAATCGCGCGTTGATCGCAGCGGCAGCGGAGGTCATGCGCGGATTGCTGGCCTACAATCCCAGAGGTCATATCAATCTGACCGATGCCCAAGGAACGATGCTGTATTCCTGCGGCCTCGATCTCACACCGGTGGGCAGCCAACTGCTGGAGTCGGTGCAGGGCACCAACTGCACGGGGCTGGCGCTTGCCGAAGACCGATTGGTGTATGTGCTGGCCGAGGAAAACTTCGGGGTCGATCTGCGTCGGCGGCGCATGCATTGTGCCGCCGCGCCGATCCGGGATGCCCAGGGCCGGACACTGGCCATGCTGACCCTGACCGCAGAGCCCGGCTGGTTTCATTTCCATACTCTGGGCACCGTCCAGGCCGCAGCCGAAGCGGTTTCGCGGCAGATGGCGCTGCAGGCCTTGCTGGAAGAACAACAAACCGTGCTTGAAGTGCTGAACGAGGGACTGGTGGTGCTGGATGAGCGCGGCTGCATCAAGGCGCTCAACCGCTATGCCCGGCAATTGTTTCGCGTGGGCCTGGATTTGCTGGGCAGTCCGTTCCAGCGTCTGGGCCGGAGCGAACTGACCAATGAGGTTCTGCTGCGCGGCGGGGAAGGGCAGCAGTCTGAAGGGATAAGAGATCTGGATTGCACCTTTGAATTGCATGATCGCAGCCAGCTGGCGTGCCTGGTGTCCGTGTGCTCACTGGAACAAGGCGGGCGCATCGTTTCGCTGCGGGAGAACCGACGCATCCGGGAAATTACCCGGCGGATCATCGGCACTCAGGCCAGCTACACCTTCGAAACCATTCAGGGCACTTCGCGAGCCATTCAGGACGCGTTGCACTTGGGACGGATTGCCAGTCGCAGTGACTCGACCACACTGATCCTGGGCGAAAGCGGCACCGGCAAGGAGTTGTTCGCCCAGGCGATTCATAACGGCAGTGACCGCTGCAGTGGTCCGTTTGTGGCGGTCAATTGCGGGGCCATTCCGCGAGATTTGGTGCAGAGCGAACTGTTCGGGCATGTCGAGGGCGCCTTCACCGGATCGGCCCGTGGCGGTTCGGCTGGCAAGTTCGAATTGGCCGATGGCGGGACGATCTTCCTCGACGAAATCGGTGACATGTCTTTTGATGCCCAGGTCAGCCTGCTGCGCGTCTTGCAAGAAGGCGAGGTGACGCGGGTGGGCGCAAAGAAATCCCGGCAGGTGAATGTCCGCATCATCGCCGCCACCCACCGCAACTTGAGTCAGGCGGTGGCCGATGGTGCGTTCCGTGAGGATCTTTACTACCGGCTCAACGTACTGAATCTGACGGTTCCACCCCTGAGGATGCGCCGCGAGGATGTGCCCTTGCTGGCGCAACATTTTCTTGGTCGTTGCGCACGCTCGCTGCGCAAATCGGTGCAGGGCATCTCGCCGCAGGCGCTGGATATTCTTTGCGCCTACCACTGGCCAGGCAATGTTCGCGAGCTGGAAAACACCATTGAACGGGCGACCAATCTGGCAGTGACCGAACTGATTCAACCCGAAGACCTACCGCTCGAAATCAAGCAAAGACTGCGGCCTTCGGCGCCGGGAAACGTGCCTGAGCCTCGGGCGGCCATGGACCTCGGCACCCATGAAATGAACGCGATCATCACGGCCCTCAAGGATACCCGCGGCAACATCCGCCTGGCCGCCAAACAGCTGAACGTTTCCCGCGGCGGGCTGTACAACAAGATGAACCGGTTTGGGTTGAGTGCCGATGCGTTCCGCTCGGGACCCGAGCGCTGAGGGGTTAACCAAAAACGCCCTCGCCACAGGTTCAGCCTCGAGCGTTCTCGCAAGTCATGATCTGCAGTGGAATATGGATTCGATGCCGGACAGGATCGAAGTCCGGTGTGGTTTGCAGTTCGATCAGCAAGTCGACCAGCGCAGCCGCCAGCAATCGCGGCTGGGAGTCGATGACCAGGCTGATCAATCCCTGGGCCAGGGCTTGGCGCGACAGCTCGGTCGATTCCTGAAGAATGCTGCACAGCGACGGCTGCTTTGGTAGCTGCGACAGGGCACTGATGATGCCGTCGCCGCCACCGCCGACCACGCACAAACCCCGCAAGTCGTCATGTCGCGCCAGCAGTTCCAGAGTGGCCTCTTCGGTGACGTCACAGTTATCCAGGTTGATCACCGCTTCGAGTAGCTGCAACCCCGGTGCGTGCTCCGTCAGATAACTGCGCAGCCCCTCCACCCGCGCCTGGTGGCCGAGAAAACGGTGGCCGCCCAGCAGTACCCCGACGCTGCCTTTGTGGGCACCGCAGGTATGAGCCAGCAGCCAGCCCATGGTGCGTCCGACTACATGATTATCCTGACCGACATAAGGCTCATTTGCCGCCTCGTGGATGTCGGACAGCAGTGCGATCACTGGCACGCCCGCGGCCCTGATCTGAGCGATGGCGGCGTTGATCAGTGGGTGAGCGAAGCTGACCACCGCCAGGCCATCGCACTGCACTGCCAGTTGTTCGATCTGGGCAATGATGGCGCTGGGTGAGCGATCGAAGACGTACTCGAACTGGCAGATGAGGTTGGCGCCGGCCTGACGCTGTGCCGCCTCGGTGATGGCGGCGGCAACGTTGGCGTAGAACGCCTGGGCGGTGCCGAGCAACAGGATGCCGAAACGATAACTGGGGCGCCGTTCGCGGATCCGCTGGCCGATCAGCCTGGCCGCGAAATAACCAACCGCCTCGGCGGCCTGGAACACCTGCTCGGCGGTAGCCGGGTTCACCGGAGCCCTGGCATTGAGCACCCGGTCCACGGTGGCGACACTCAAACCGGCATGCTCGGCGACAGTGGCGATGGTTGGGCGTTTAGTGTTGTTCATGGCGAGCCCCCAGGCGCTTTGATAGAAAACTATCAAGCTGCAATGGGCCTGGATGATAGCTTGATAGGGAATGTATTCAAGGGCTTGAGGGTAATCTTTGTGCTCTCTATCTTTTCTCAAGCGATGTGATCCCGCATCGAAGCAAGTGCCTTAAACCATCAAGCTTGCGGAGAACAATAAAATGCCTGAACAACACGCAGCATCTGAAAACTCCGGTAAACCCGTGCCTCGGGATTATCGGTTGACGGGGCCCGAAGCCGCTAAAGCAGCGCAAAAAGGCCTGGTTTCGGCTAACTGGTATCAATCTCCCATTCCCCGTAAACGCATGAAGGAACTGATGCAGCGCCGCGATGGCCCGGCCTTGCGCGACACCGCGATCTGGCTGCTGGCGATGGTCGTCACCGGGTTCGGTGGTTACTGGTTCTGGGGCTCCTGGGCGTGCATTCCGTTCTTCTTCGCCTATGGGCTGCTCTACGGCACGGCGTCCAATGCCCGTTGGCACGAAACCGGTCACGGAACGGCATTCAAAACCCGCTGGATGAATGATGCGGTCTACCAGTTGTCGAGCTTCATGTTCATGTTCGAGCCCCATGTCTGGCGCTGGAGCCACGCCCGGCACCACACCGACACCATCATCGTCGGGCGCGACCCGGAGATCGTCGAGCCGCGCCCGCCGAGCCTGATCATGATGGTGCTGAGCCTGTTCAGGATGCCTTATGCAATCAAGACGATGTGGTCGGTCTGCCGGCATGCGTCCGGGCGAATGGCTGAAGAGGAGCAGACCTTCATCCCCGAGTCCGAGTGGCCCAAGGTCTTTACGGCGGCGCGCATCTGGCTGGTGATTTATGGGCTGACTCTGGCGGCGGCAGTGTATCTGCAGAGCTGGTTGCCGCTGATGTTTATCGGTTTGCCGACCCTGTACGGCGGCTGGCTGTCCTACCTGTTCGGCCTGACGCAGCATGTCGGCCTGGCCGAGGATGTGCTCGATCATCGCAGCAACTGCCGGACCATTTACATGAACCCGCTGCTGCGCTTTCTGTACCTCGACATGAATTATCATCTCGAGCATCACATGTACCCGATGGTGCCGTTTCATGCGCTGGCGCAGCTTCACGAAGAAATTCGTCACGACTGCCCGCCGCCGTACGCCAGCCTGTTCGAGGCCTTCAAAGAAATCCTTCCGACCATCTGGAAGCAGCGCAAAGACCCGACCCATTATGTCCGTCGCCCTTTGCCACAACGCGCAGCGCCGGCCGCCACCGCTCAGGTAGAGCCTGAAGCAACGCCGGCCTGACACCTTCCTGGCTGTACCACTACAAGAGAAAACGCCATGACCGATCAATGGATCGATGTCTGTGCCGTGGGCGAAATAAATGAAGAAGATGTCATTCGTTTCGACCATGGTCCGCACACCTATGCCGTCTACCGCTCGGCAGACGACGAGTTCTTCGCCACCGCAGGCCTGTGCACCCACGAGTCCATCCACCTCGCGGACGGCCTGGTGATGGAACATGTCATCGAGTGCCCCAAGCACAACGGACGTTTCGACTACCGCTCCGGCAAAGCCCTGGGTGCGCCGGTGTGCGTCAACCTCAAGACCTATCCGGTCCGGGTCGAGGCGGGGCGTGTCTTGCTCGCTATTTCGGTTTAACTGCTCGGAGTCTGTGCCATGAATCCTGCCAATGCTCCACTGGTCATCGTTGGCGCCGGGCATGCCGGTGGCCGCGCGGCCCTGACCCTGCGGTCCGAAGGTTATCGCGGTCGCCTGATCCTTATCGGCGACGAACTCCACCCGCCCTACGAACGTCCGCCGCTGTCCAAAGGGCTGTTACAGGGCACGGTTGAACTGGCGGGTTGCAGTTTGTGCGATAGCGCTCAACTTGCTGCACTGGACATCGAACACCTGGCCGCTAACCCGGTGAAAAACCTCGATCCGCAGCAGCATCGATTGCAGTTGGCCGACGGCAGTTGGTTGCATTACGCCCGTCTGTTGCTCGCGACCGGGGGCAGGGTGCGGCTGTTGCCCTCGGTGCCCGGGCATCTGCCCAACGTACTTTATCTGCGAACCCATGACGAGGCGGTCGCACTGCGCGATTCGCTGCGGCCAGGCGCCCGATTGGTGATCATCGGCGGTGGCTTTATCGGCCTCGAAGTCGCCGCCACCGCCCGTGCCCTGGGTTGCACGGTGACCTTGCTCGAAGCCGGGCCGCGCCTGGCGGGCCGCGTCCTGCCGGAGCGATTGTCCAGTGTCCTGTTGGAATTGCATCGCCGCCAGGGCGTGGATGTCCGGCTGAACGTGGCGATTGAAACGGTGCAGGGCTCCACCCGCGCTGAAGCGGTGCAATTGGTCGACGGCCAGTTGTTGCCCTGCGACCTGGTCGTGGTGGGCATCGGCATGCAACCCAACACCGAGTTGGCCATGGCCGCCGGGTTGGAGGTTGGTCAGGGCATTCGCGTCGATGCGCAGCTGCGCACCAGTGCGCCGGATATCTTTGCGGCAGGCGACGTCTGTGAATTTCGTCTGCACCCGCAAGGGGTTTTCCAGCGTCAGGAAACCTGGCGCAACGCCGAAACCCAGGGCCGTCACGCCGCTCTGAACCTGCTGGGGGGCGAGCAGCCCTTCGACGTCATTCCCGGTTTTTGGTCCGATCAGTACGACTGGGGGCTGCAAACCGTGGGCGTCATCGCCAACACTGAACCGACGGCGAGCCGGACAACCCCGGGGGGTGGTTTCCTGTTGTTCTACCTCGATGCCGAACAACGTCTGCTGGGGGCTTGCGGCTGGGGCCAGGGCAATAGCGTCGCCAAGGACATCAAGTTATGCGAACGGCTGATCGCCAACCATAACCCCCTCTCGGTGGTCGCTTTAGCCGATGCCGATGTATCGCTCAAACAATTGTCGAGGAACTGACATGCGCGAATTCCTGGTGTTTCAGTCCTTGTGGGCCATGCAAGATCACCGTGGCCAATGCGACCTTTCCATTGAAGCGCTACTGGAGAAAATCGCCGCCGCCGGTTTCGACGGCATCACCGACCATTTCTGGAAGGCGCCACAGGCTGCACGCCTGAGCGCCGCCGCCAAGGCGCAAGGCCTGCAAATCGAAGGTCAACTGTTCCCCCGGACCGTGGATGATCTGGCGGCCGCGCTCGATGTCGTTTCCCGCTACGGCTGCCACCACCTCACGTTGCAGGCCGACGTCCGGCCGCGCACGCTGGCGCAAGCCATCGAACTGATCGAAGGCTGGCAGCGTCTGGCCGAGCAGGTGGACTTTCCGATCCTGCTGGAAACCCACCGTTATCGCCTCACCAGCGACCTGTTGTTCACCCTCGACATTCTCGCGCAAATGCCTGACCTCAAACTGTTGGCCGACTTGTCCCACTACGTTGTGGGCCGGGAATTACCTGAGTCGGCCACGGCTGAAGACGACGAACAGATCCTCACCATCCTGCGCCACAGTTGGGGCTTTCACGGTCGGGTTGCCAACGGCGAACAGGTCCAGGTGGCCTTGAGCTTCGCCCAACATCGGCCCTGGCTGGACCGATTCCTGGGCTGGTGGCGCTACGGGATCGAGGATTGGCTGGCCCGCCCGAACACACCCGCCAGCCTGTCCTTCACCTGCGAACTCGGCCCGCCACCCTATGCGATCACGGGGGCTGATGGGCGTGACATCACGGATCGCTGGGAGGAGGCGTTGATCTTGAAGGCGCTGATCCGTGGGGTTTGGAGCGACTGCCGGATGCGATTGCCTTAGCGCAATGAGCGATAGGCAATGGGGTCGATGTAAGCCGACTGCAGGTCCCGCTCCGGGATCTCCCAGATGATTTGCCTTGGCGGCGTTTCTTTGAAGGCCGGGTTGTTGAGGTAGCTGTTTGCAGCGCCAGAGAACGCTCCGCCGTCTTTGGCGAAGTTACCTACGGGGGCGCCCAGTGCCTGCTGCAGAAACCCTGCGAAGTTGGCGTTGCGTGAGAATGAAGTGCACGATGAGTGCGGTGTCGGGGAGGTCGGCATTGCCAAAGAGGTCTGCCTCGGTGTCAGGGCTGGCGGCTGACGCAACGGGAAATTCGTCGGTGCTGGTCTGGGCGACCATTTCGGCTGCGGGTTGCCATTTGAGCGGCAGCCAGTCGATGCCCGCCAGATGGACCAGATCGCCAGGTCGCACCGCGAGCGGGGCATGACTTTCGTTGAACGACCTGCGTGGCGTTGCACTGATGCCCAGGCTCTTCAGTCGCTGCGCGATAGCCTCGGCCGCGGCCTTCGCGCCGGATTCGCTCCAGTGCGTATCGGTGCGCAACCAGGCACTGGCCCCCAGTGGCGTGAGCGCACCGGTGAGGTCCAGATTCGACACGCCACCCGCATCCAGCTTCGAGGTCCAGGCCTGGATGCGCCCTTCGTGAGCGGCTGGGCGGTGCAGTGCGCAAAGCTGCCCGGAAGCGATGCGGCTCTTGTCGGGAACGATGACCACCAGCAGGCTAATGTCTCGCTGGGAGAGTTGCTGCTTTAGATCAATCACTGCCTGGACCTTGGCATTGGCATCGGCATTGCGCTGCGCTTGGTGATTGATCTTGAGTTCATCGGCCAAAAACAGCCAGTCAGGACAACCCGAGCGAACCCTTGGCCCCGTGTCGCTAAGGAGCAGCCAACTGGCACCGCGCTCCAGCTCGGTGAGCGTGGTGGGAAAGTGAGCGTTCGACAGTTCCTTGGCGATCCGATGGGTGATATCGCCGTCAAGAATCTGCGTGGTCAGCACTTTATCGGGTAGCAGCGAGATCTGCCCTGAAACGAGCAGACGGCCAGTGGACAGCAGCCCGACGACCAGGAATATCAGCAGCGCTACGCCTGCCAACCGACTGCTGCGTGTCGTCGGATCATCTGGCTGAGTGGGGGGCGGGGTGTGCTTTGGGATCGTCATCAGAATTGGAAATACAGGAAGGGGACGGTTTCGCGACTGGCGATCAGTGCGAACGACAGCATGAAACCGGCGATGGGCCAAAGGGCGGCGGAGTAGAGCAAAAGGCCGCCCAGTCGTTTCTCACAGTAAGGGCGCAGCAGCGGTGCGACGACACCGAACACACCCAGCAAACCCGCAATGCCGTGTACCGGGCGCAGGGTCGTGGACAGTTCGTCACCGAGGGCGATGCCCTGCAGGCCGAACTGTCCGGCATACAGGCTCAGCGCGCTATGTAAGTCGGGGGCGCGGAACAGTGTCCAGGCCAGGCACACAAACAGCAGAGTCAGGCCATGGGACAGCACCGGCGGTACAGCGGGCAGGGTGGAGCGGTTCCAGGCACGATCAACGCATAACGCGAGGCCATGGGCGCAGCCCCACAGCAGATAGTTCCAGCTATCGCCACCGTGCCAGAGGCCGGCAATGGCCATGGTCAGGAACAGGTTGCGGTAGGTTTTCCAGGTGCCGTTGCGATTGCCGCCCAGCGAAATATACAGATAGACGCGTAACCAGCTGGACAGCGACAGATGCCAGCGGCGCCAGAAGTCCTGGATGCTGTTGGCAAGATAAGGACGGTCGAAGTTCTCGGGAAAGTGGAAGCCCAGCATCAGGCCCAGACCAATGGCCATGGCGCTGTAGCCGGCGAAGTCGAAGAACAGTTGCAAGGAATAGGCAAGGCAGCCGACCCAGGCGTCAGAGAAGCTGGGGTTCTGTACATTGAACGCAACGTCGACCACCGGCGACAGGGTGTCGGCCACCAGGACCTTCATGCACATCCCGACCATGAAGCGGCGTGCGCCCAGCGAGAAATTCTGCCGGTTGAAGTAACGCTGATTCAGCTCGCGCCGAACCCAGTCATAGCGAATGATGGGGCCGGCGACCGAATGGCCGAACATCGAAATATAGGTGGCGTAGTTAATGAAGCTGCGTTCAACCGGCACGGTACGGCGATGTACATCCACCAGATAGGAAATCGCCTGCAAGACGATAAACGACAGCCCGGCGGGCATGACGACCCGCTGCCAGTCCAGGGGCATGGCGCCGTACCCGGTGACGGCATCGATTAAGGTGCCGGCAACGATGTTGGCGTACTTGTACCAGCACAGCACCGAGGTGTTGAGCACGATCAGCGTCGCGAGTAGCCGCACGCGGCCCTTGCCTTCTTCCCGCAGGGCGTCAATCAGCAAGCCGCCGACCCACGCCGTGATCGTCAGCACCACATGCACCGCGAGGAACCGTGGGCTCAGCCAGCCATAGAACAGCCAGCTGCCGATCAGTAGCGTGACGTTGCGCCAGGCCGCCGGGCACAGTGCATAGGCACACAGGAACAGCGGCAGGAACAACGTCAGAAACTCGAGAGAGGCAAAAGCCATGGTGGTGGCGCGATCCGATCAGTGAGCCAGGACGTCAGTCGCGAGCAGCAGGTATGGGCCGTTTGCGCCAGGTAGCAGCACAACGCTGTAGCGTTCGCCGGCCTTGAGCCGGCCCAGGTCAAGCGGCGCACCGACGTTGGTTTGGGCGCAGACCAATTGCACCGACAGGCTGACCGGGTTGATCGCTCGGCGTTGTACGCTGCCGTCGGCCACCTCCTTGAACAGGTCGGCGTTCTTCCCCGCAGCGCGCAAACCGGCCTGGGTGCACGCTGGATCGGCGCTGATAAACGCCAGCGAGGCACTCAGGCTATTGAAGTCGTCGGGTTGCTCACGGATGACGACCTGGCGGATACCTTGAGCGCTGTCTGGCAAAGCGATCACGCTGGCGAATTCGCCGGCTGCCACCTGGATGTCCAGCGGCTGGCTTTTGCCGTTGAGTTCCAGGGTGCCCTTGATCGGCTGGTTGGCGGGCACGGGCAGGTAGTCGGACACGGCATTCGGTCCTTCCAGTTTGAGGCTTGTCCGAGAGCCTTCGGCCAGCAGCTGCAAGGGTCGGTCGGCAGCGTTGATAACACGCAGGAAGGCAGAGTCCTGATCCGGGCCCGTCGGGTACAGGGCAATGTCGGCGGCTTGGGCGTGCAGGCTCAGCATCAAGGGCGCGAACAGCGCCCAGCCACATGCGGATCGGGTCATTTGCCGGCTCCTGTACTGCTGACGGTGTCGGCGGGTTCCATTTGAAAATCGGGCATAGCGACTCCTCCCCCGTCGTTCACCTGCAGGCTCAATATTAATTTTGTTCGGGGTCGTGTTCGGGACACATGGCGCTGCGCTGGGTAAAGTCATGACCGCTTGCCTGGCCAGGTGTGTTTCACCTGGGCATCCACCCAAAGCGATGCCCTGACGCCTCCATTGCATGCGCCGCCCTCCGTGACTGGATGCGACAGGCGGAGGCTCCAGGTTTTGGTGTTCAGCTATGCTTTCAGCACTTTGTTCAAGAAATGGATTTCACCATGAGCAGCGTAAGAAAGCCGACACAGCGAGAAATCTCCGATGCCTTGGAACTTAGCGAAAGCGAGGTCGCGCTGTACGTTGCAGACGTAGAGGAAAAGGCCGATGGGTCGGGGCACTGGATTTTTTTCAGTTTGTTAACGCCTAACGACGTACTGTTCTGGCTCAGGGTCGGTAACAACCTGAGACTTGAAACAGATGCCATAAACCTCCTGTGGACAAAACAATCACCGAGTATCGCTCGGTAGGTCTCCGGGATCGCGCTTTAACTCCGCCAGGCTCTTGTCCTTAAATGCTCGCGACAACTTTTTGCTTGTCTCATAAGGTGTCGTGACATTCCCTTGCATCCATGCCGCTGTATCGTAGTCTGAATTGATCAGGTTGATCAGCAGCCGTTGGTGAATGTCCTGCTGGTTGTTGATGCCATGTTCTTTCATCACCCGCTGAGGTCCGGTTTGAACATGCTGGCAACTTCAAGCGTGAATTTTTCGATGCCCGGCGCGGCGTTTTTTGGCTGCTTCCTTCTATCGCTTCCTGCGCTATCAGATGGCTTGCTCCGTCAGCTCCTGCTGTTTTGCAGCCCAAGCGGAGTAACTTGCGAGGGACTGGCGCGGGCCCAAGGAATTGGCGCTATCACCGGCGGCGATCAAGGACTGATCGCCTTGATCGCGAGCCATTGCTTCGTGAAAGAGGTCTCAGCCATGAATCAGAGACTTAAAGCTCATTCAGAGTTTATTATTTGGATAAGGCAGTAACCACGACTTCTTACTGAACGGAGGAGGTTGTCGCCTTTAGTGATCTTCTTGAATTTCGCTTGCAGTCTACTGAGGCACATGGCCAATCCTTTGTAATTATAAGGGTCTTTATTTAACTTCATAAGGATTTCCTCGTTGCTGATAACGCGCTCCTCGCTGCTTGTTAATAAGTCAAGCACTGCGCATTCCATGCGAGTTAAATTGATAATCGTTAGATTGTTAGAAAGCAGGCGTTGGGGTTTGTTGAACACCCAGGTTTGTAACTTTGGCATATTGATGCGATCAGATACACGCGTAGAACCGCGCTGGTCGATCCAGGCAGCAACCTCATCGATAGTATGTTCGAGGGCAATAAAGTCTTCGTCGGAAGGATTGAGCGGGGCGGGGGTAAGATCGTTTGGCATCGCGCTTTCTCCATGCACAAGAAAAGCGTAGCACCAAGAAGTGCGCCCACTGTAAGTAGTGCGCGAAAAAAAACCGCAAGGGCGGACTTAAAGGGGTCGAGGACCACTGAAGGATGCCAGTGATTGCCGAGCAAGGTCTTCAGCATTCGGTGAGTCACTGCTGCCGCCAACTCTGCCGACTGGCGTACAAACAAGTGGCTGACCGTCACCAGTTCAGGCCGTAGCACTGCCACGTCGCCGCTTTCCTGCTTGGAAAAGTCCAGAGTGAAACTCTCGAAACTCTCGAAGCTTTCAAGAAGTATGAAAAAGAAGATGGGGAGCCAGGGGGGGGCACTCCGCCCCGACCCCTTTTTATTTTGAGTGTTCGGCTGGCATCCTTGGCAGTCAGCGACTCGAGATCTTTGAAAAAATACCGCGTCGCGTTGAATCAGTCTCGCTGATCAGGACGGCTACTCCAGTAGCATTAGTTGGCCAACATCACCCGCTTGAATTTTGCTTTCGAAAGCTGCGACCCGTAATTTCTAAGTGGAGTTTCCACAAATTGGTAGGAAAACTCTGCAGTCACTCCAGTTAGTACTAGCGCGATGAGGACGGCAAATATTTTATCGGTTTCAAGTGTGAGATCCGTATACCCTGACTGAAGGCATATTTCTCTTACAATTGCAAATATGGGGTTGTGAACAAGATAAATGGAGTAAGAGCGCGATCCGATGTAAATGGCGATCTTTCGGAGGCGGCCATGTGAGCCCGTAAGGTTTAGATTTCCCGAACACAGAAGCACAACCAGGCTTGAAGTGATCGCGACAAGTCCCATGTAGTAGGGGGTCCAGCCGATTTTTGCTGTGATGATGGGTAGGGGGATGCAGATCAATAATGCAAGTTGTAATGTTTTTTTCTTGTTGGCAGAGAAAATACTTGATATCCGCTGTGGGTAGTAATGCCAGGCCAACGCGATTAGGGTGCCGTAAAGCAATGCGTCACTTCGAATAAACCAAAGCAATGTACCCCACGGACGTATCTGCGTGGAATGGTAAATTGCCACTGCAAGAAAAGGGATGATCAATAATTTGCGATTAGGGACGAAGAACAGAATGATGGGGAGAATTACATAGAACTGTTCTTCTAGCGACAAGCTCCAGTAGTGCCATAGTGGAGTTACGCTGTTTGAGTTTTTAGTGTACCAGATGTATATATTTTGGATATTCAACATGCCGAATGTCCAGGAATTTACCATGTTCTCTTGTGAGCCAAATGTCCTGGAGACGTCAAAGGTAAATGAAATTGCCAGCGTTATGGTCGACCAGAAGATCGCTGCGGGCCACAATCGAAACAACCGCCTTGTCCAAAAAGATCCGGCAAAACGCAGGAACTGATCTTGCTGGTTCAATGCTTTTATCAATGATGTCGTTATAAGGAATCCGGAAATGCAGAAGAATAAATCTACCCCTCCACCCAGCCAGAAATAGGTAGTCCATTTAAACCAATCCGGATTTAAAAGACCGAGATGGGCAACGAAAGTAATAGCGATGGCATAGGCTCGCAACACCTCGATGTCCAGATTCTTTGTTTCGCTAACGGAGGGTGTCATGCGCTACCTGCGAATCAAGAAGGTTTTATTTTTTTCGGCGCGCGATTCTATAAGCTAAGCCATGCGCTGTCGATAAGTCGGTGGCCAGTCGTTTTTCTTCAGGACGATCCACATTCGAAGCGATGCGGACTTGAGCATCACACCGCAGTAATTGCTGCAAATCTTCCCCCGTGGCCGGCGACTGATTCGGCTTTTTACGCCCGCTCTAAACCCGCCTGTTCCCGATTTCAGCATGGTGTCGCCAGGCGCGTAGTCGTGCGTGCACCATGACATCAAGGATGTACGCAGTGTTACGGGGGGCGACTCCCCCCAAGAAATATTACTTTTTCGTCGATTTACTGCTGGAAGGAATATGCAGGTAAGACATCACACTCTCGGTCAGCTCTGTCGCCAGCTTGACGGCTTCTTTATTGCGAGCCATCACACCCGCCACCAATCCTTCGATCAATGCGAGCACGGCGATGTTGGAGCTGGTCAATACTGGATGGTCGGCGGGGGCAAATAGCACGTGTTCGGCAATGCTGGTGAGAGGCGATGCGGGTGAGTCGGTGATTGCCAGCACCGAGGCGCCGCGCTCATTGGCAAAACGTGCGAGTTGCAGGGTGTCGAGGGAATAGCGCGGCAGGGAGATCGCCAGCAATACATCCTGATCGGTGATTGCGGCCAGACGGTAAGCGGCGTTTTCGTTGCCGCCTTCCATGCTGATGGCGGTGGCGTCCGCACAGAAGGGCATCAGGGTCGAGGCGGCCAGACCGGCGAAGTAGACGCTGTTGCCAAAGCCGAGGATGTAGATTTTACGCGCTTCGGTCAGGCGGGTGACGAACGCTTCAAAGGCATCTTCATGGTTGTTGGTCGCCGCCGTGGCGAGGTTGCTGCTGGCGCTCTGGATTTGCTCATGCAGGCCAAACGCGCCGCCCGGGCGATGGGCAAGTTCGTTGCGCAGCTTGTCGACCGGCGACACCATTTGCTGCAACGTTGCGACCAGCTCGGCCTTCATGCCGCTGTAACCACCGAGGTTCAGCGCTTTGGCCAGGCGGTTGACGGCGGCGGGTGAGGTCAATGTTTCGTGAGCCATCTCCTCGATGGTCAGCGTCGCGGCTTTGAGCGGGTGACGCAGGATAAAGTCCGCCACCTTGCGCAGTGACGGCGGTAGTTCGGAAACGATTTCCGTCAGTTTGCGCATGACCGGCGCGGCATAGACAGTGGTGTCTTTCGATGGGGTTGGCATATCCGGCTCAACATTTCCTGAAGGTGAGAGAAGGGCTGTGCCTGATGCCCTGACAAGGTTGGCTGGAGTGTATCCGAAGCCAACCTTGTCAGGGCAGCGCCGAGCAGTGGGCGGCGCTCTTACTTCAAACTCCCGGCCAGAAACTGCTGGAGGCGTTCGGACCGCGGGTTGACCAGCACTTCACGCGGATTGCCGCGCTCTTCGACCAGCCCCTTGTGCAGAAACACCAGTTGATTGGAAACCTCGCGGGCAAAGCCCATTTCGTGGGTCACGACCACCATGGTGCGACCTTCGAGTGCGAGATCCTGCATGACTTTAAGTACTTCGCCGACCAGTTCGGGGTCGAGTGCCGAAGTCGGTTCATCGAACAGCATCACTTCAGGTTCCATGGCCAGTGCACGGGCAATCGCCACGCGCTGCTGCTCACCACCGGACATATGCGCCGGCCAGGCGTCCATGCGGTGCGCCACGCCGACTTTGTTCAGGTAGTGCTCGGCTTTTTCCCGGGCTTCTTTCTTGTTAATGCCCAGCACATGCACCGGAGCTTCCATGACGTTTTCAAGGGCGCTCATGTGCGACCAGAGGTTGAAGTGCTGAAACACCATCGATAGCCGCGAACGCATGCGCTGCAGCTGCCTGGGTTCGGCAGCCTTGAGCCCGCCGAGTTTATTGGTCACCAGTTTGAGCTGTTCGCCATTGAGTACGATGTTGCCAGCGTTGGGCTGCTCCAGCAGGTTGATGCAACGCAGGAAGGTGCTTTTGCCAGAACCACTGGAGCCGATAATACTGATGACGTCACCGGCTTTCGCTTCCAGGGACACGCCCTTGAGCACTTCGTGGGCGCCGTAGCTTTTGTGAAGATCCTGAATTTCAAGTTTGTACATGGTTTCAACTCTCTGGAGTCAGTCGCTGAGCAAGCGGCCTTGGCGAATGGCGGTACTGCCGGCCACTTTGGCGAGCCACAAACCGGGCTGGGCAAAGCGCAGACGTTCACGGGCATAAAGGATGCCGTCAGTGCTGGCGTGCACCACGCTGTGCTGATCGGTCAGCGGATCAATCACTTCGAAGAGTGGATCGCCGACCTTGACGTGGGCACCCAACGGTTGCAGATAACTGACCACCCCCGGGTGCGGCGCATAGGCATACTGCGCGCCGGCGAACGGTGTCGCTTCACAACGGCTCGGTGGCGCGGCAGGCCAGTCTCCGTTGATCAGGCCTTGCTCGGCGAGATAGCCGAGAATGGCTTGTGCACTGTCGACGCATTGCTCGCGCTCGGTGTCGGCCATGCCGCGCAATTCAATCGTGGTGGCCACGCACGCCAGCGGAATACTGGCTTGCGCAAAGCGCTCGGCCAGGTGCAGCCAGGGGATTGCGCAGGCTTCATCGAAGGCGTTGCCTCCCGCGGCCTCGGCCAGCAGGGCCACGCCGGCGCCGAGGCGGGCGGCCAATGAGCGCAAGCGTGGCCAGTTTTGCGGCATGGCATACAGCAGCATGATCGACTCGAAGTCGCAGTGCAGGTCCAGTACTACATCGGCATCACAGGCATGCTGCATCAACAGACGCCGCAAGCCATCGAGTTCCGATGTCGGTGTCGGCATGTTTGTGAGGGCATCGATCATGGCGCGGCGGATCAGTGCGATGTTGGCGTTGGCATCGTCGCCCAGTTGACCTTCCAGTTGCTGCGCCACGACCTCGGCGAGCTCCGGGAAGTCGCGATTGAAGTTCTTCCCGCTGGAGAATTCAAAGCGCCCCTGATGGGTGGCCTGGAACATCTGGGCGATACCAATCGGATTGGCCATCGGCACCAGCTCGATCACTCCGCTCAGGCGACCTTGCTCTTCCAGTTCTTGCAGACGGCGCTTGAGTTCGACAGCGACGCGCATCCCCGGCAGCTCATCGGCATGCAGGGATGCCTGGATGTAGGCCTTGCGCGTCCCGCTACCAAAACGAAACAGCGACAACTTTCGTTCTGTGCCCGATGCACTCCACGGCAAAAGGTATTGAATGTGCTTCATAAAGCTCCTTAGTGCTTGCGCGGTGCCAGATAGGCCAGCCAGCGGCGCTCGGCCAGCTTGAACAGACGAACCAGGATGAAGGTCAGGGCCAGGTAGATGAGGCCGGCAGTGATGAACGCCTCGAACGGCAGATAGAAACGCGAACTGACGGTTCGCGCGGCTCCGGTGATATCCACCAGCGTGACGATGGACGCCAGGCTGGTGGTCTGCAGCATCATCAGCACTTCGTTGCTGTACTGCGGCAGCGCCCGGCGCAAGGCCGACGGCAGGAGGATGCGGCGGTACAAGGTCAGGCGCGACATGCCCATGGCTTTGGCGGCTTCGATCTCGCCGTGGGCCGTGGCCTTCAAACTGCCGGCCAGGAGTTCCGCACTATAGGCGCTGGTATTGATTGCGAAAGCCAGGCAGGCACAAAAGGTGGCGCTGGACAGATATGGCCAGAACGCGCTTTGGCGTACCGCTTCGAACTGCGCCAACCCGTAGTAGATCAGAAACAATTGCACCAGCATCGGGGTGCCGCGAATCACGTAGGTGTAGAGCCAGGCCGGGAAGTTGATCAGCGGTGATCGGGATACGCGCATCAGCGCTATGGGAACCGCAAGCACCAGGCCGGCGGCCAAGGAAATCAGCAGCACCTTCAGGGTCACCCATGCGCCGTTGAAATACAGCGGCAGGTTTTCCCAGATCAGGTTGTAGTCGAGAATCATGGGTGTGCTCCTTGTCACAGTTCGGCGGCTTTGATGCCGACCGAGTAGTGTTTTTCCAGATAGCGCAGCACCAGCAATGACACGCTGGTCAGCATCAAGTAGAGCGCGGCAACCGCGAGGAAAAACGTGAACGGCTCATGGGTGGCGTCCGCTGCGTTTTTGGCTTTGAACATCATGTCCTGCAAACCGATCACCGAGATCAGCGCGGTGGATTTGGTCAGCACCAACCAGTTGTTGGTGAACCCGGGAATGGCGAAACGAATCATCTGCGGCACCAGAATTCGCCAGAACACCTGGGCGCCATTCATGCCATAGGCCGCGCCAGCCTCGCCCTGACCTTTAGGGATCGCCATGAAGGCGCCACGAAAGGTCTCCGAGAGATAGGCACCGAAAATGAAACCCATGGTGCAGACGCCTGCGATGAAGGGATTGATGTCGATGTACTGGGTGTAACCGAGTGCGAGGGCAATGCGGTTCATCAGATCCTGGCCGCCGTAGAAGATCAGCAGGATCAACACCAGGTCAGGAATACCGCGAATCAGGGTTGTATAACCTTCGCCCAGGACCGCCAGCCATTTAAACGGCGACAAACGAAAGGCCGCGCCGATCAGTCCCAGGGAAATGGCCATGGTCATGGAGGTCAGGGCCAGATTAATGGTCAGCCAGGCGCCATCGAGAATGCTCGATCCGTAGCCGTGGAGCATGATGAAATTCCTCAAGCGAGCGCCGGGAGGCGCGCGAGACAAGCCAAAAGCGGCGCCCGCAAGGGGCCGGCGCCAGGGTTTCGGAGTAAGGCTTATTCGCCGTAGATATCGAAGGCGAAGTACTTGCCCATCACTTGCTGGTACTTGCCATTGGCGCGGATCGCGTCAATCGCTGCACTCAGGCGTGCAGCGTTCGCACTGTCGCCTTTTCGCACCGCGATCCCGGCGCCTCTGCCGAAGTATTTCGGATCGTTGATGTCTGGTCCTGCCAGCACGAAACCTTTACCTAATGGTGTTTTGATAAAGCTCTCATCGGTGTTGACGATGTCTGCAAGCGTGGCGTCCAGACGACCCGACGCCAGATCGAGGAAGGCTTCATTTTGCGAGGAGTAGCGCACGACCTCGACACCGGCTTTCTCAAGCTGCTCGGTGGCGAAACGGTCATAGGTCGAGGAGCGTTGCACGCCGAGTTTCTTGCCTTTGAGATCGACCAGCGGGTCGTTGATCACGTTGCCGGACTTCATCGCGAACTTGCCCGGCGTGTGGTAGTACTTTTTGCTGAAATCGACCGACTTCATACGGTCTTCAGTGATCGACATCGACGACAGAACAGCATCGATCTTGCGCACTTTCAACGACGGGATCATGCCGTCGAATTCCTGGATGACCCACTCGCATTTGACCTTCATCTCTTCGCACAGAGCGTTGCCAATGTCGTAATCGAAGCCACTGACGTTGCCCTCTGGCGTCTTGAAGGAGAAGGGTGGGTAGGCGGCTTCGATACCGATACGCAGGCTGTCGTCGTCGGCGTGTGCCAGCAAGCTTGCGACGCACAGTGCCAGAGCACCTAGAAGTTCTGTCTTGTACATATTGTTGACTCCTTGGATGGGACGTTTGGGTGGTAGGGAGGGCTGCCGTCCGGTCTGGCAATGTGGACTGTCCCGATGATTCACGAGGGTATAAATGACATAATAAAAATCATAAATCAATCATCGTGAAAAAAAACATATCAAAATGAGGCGGCATGCAGGGTACTGGTGGACAGTAACCCCACCTATGCCACCGAACCTTTGAACAAAAAACGGGCGCCGATAAGGCGCCCGTTTTTTCATTCCGGTATCAAGGTTTTTGCGCTGTCGGGATAAGCTCACACTGGATTCTGGTCCAGCCCGGCATACCTGTCGTTCAGTGCAACTATAAGAAAATGCCAGCCAGGCTGAGCTCCGGGGAAGCAGTAGGAAACTGAGCCAGTTCGCAGTACTGCACTGTCCTTAGCGCCGATCCAGCCAAACCGTTTGTGCATTACAGAATTCGCGCACGCCGAAATGCGAGAGTTCCCGGCCAAAGCCACTCTTCTTCACGCCACCAAAACTGACACGCGGATCGCTGGCGCTATAGCCGTTGATGAACACGCCGCCGGTTTCAAGTTCGCCTGCCATCTGCCGGGCGAGTTCGGCATTGCGCGTGTAGAGGGTGGCGGTGAGACCGAATTCACTGTCATTGGCCAGCGCCAGCGCATGGGCTGCGTCTCGGGCCGTGATGATTGAAGCCACAGGCCCGAACAACTCCTGTTTGAATGATGTCATCTGATCGGTCACGTCGCCGAGTACGGTGGGCTCATAGTAATTGCCGGGGCCTTCAGCCTTCTTTCCACCCAGCAGCAACGTCGCGCCTTCTTCCAGTGTGTCGCGCACCTGTTGGTCCAGTTCGTCGCGCAGATCGAAGCGAGCCATCGGGCCGATATAGGTGGTGGTAGCCAGTGGATCACCGACAACCAGTTGTTGGGTGGCTTCGACGAATTTGCGGGTAAATTCCTCGACAATGCCTTGCTCGACAATCAGGCGTTTGGCGGCGGCGCAGACTTGTCCGGTGTTTTGATAGCGCCCGATCACGGCGGCTTTCACCGCCTCATCGAGGTCCGCGTCGTCGAGCACGATAAATGGGTCGGAGCCACCCAGTTCCAATACACATTTCTTCAATGCGGCTCCGGCCTGAGCACCGATGGCCATGCCCGCACGCACGCTACCGGTGAGGGTGACGGCCGCGATGCGTGGATCGGCGATAGCCTTGGATACACCTTCCGGGGTGACGTTGATGACCTCGAAAACACCTCCGGGAAAATCCGCTTGCCTGAAAGCGTCCAGCAGCAAGTAGGCGCTGCCCATGACGTTGGGCGCGTGCTTGAGCACGTAGGTATTACCGGCGAGCAACGTGGGGACCGCGCCGCGCAGGACTTGCCAGATGGGGAAGTTCCACGGCATCACGGCGAGAATCGGGCCCAGGGGGCGATATTCGATGTGTGCCTTGCCGCCTTCCACCAGGGTCGGTTCCGGGCTCAGCATGGCGGGGCCGTGTTCGGCGTACCACTGGCAGAGCTGCGCACATTTTTCAATTTCACCGCGGGCCTGGGCAATCGGCTTACCCATTTCCTGGGTGATCATGTTCGCCATGGCCTCTGCATTGTTGCGCAAGGCCTGGCCGAGGTTGATCAAAAGCTGCGCGCGCTGTTCAACCGGCTTGCTGCGCCAGGCGCGAAACCCGGTAGCGGCCCGCGTCAGCGCGACCTGTAATGCCGAATCGGATTCGAAAGGGTAATGGCCGATCTGCTCGCCCGTGGTCGGGTTGATCGAAATGGCATGGGTAAGGCTGGATACGTTGGTCATGGCACCGTCCTGCGAGGTAGGAATGTGCTCAGGTTATGGGGCTATATGTTTTCTGGAAACTGAATAATACTGAGCATAACGTTCACGTTTGGAGAATGACTTGGATCTGGTTCAGCTCGAAATCTTCAAGGCTGTCGCCGAGCACGGCAGCATCAGCGTGGCTGCCCAACATATCCATCGGGTGCCATCGAATCTCACCACCAGAATCAAGCAGCTTGAGCTGGACCTGGGTGTGGACCTGTTTATCCGCGAGAAGAGTCGCCTGCGCCTGTCGCCGGCCGGCTGGAGCTTTCTGGATTACGCTCGACGTATTCTCGACCTGGTTCAGGAAGCGCGCGCCACCGTGGCGGGTGAAGAACCCCAGGGAGCCTTCGCCCTGGGTTCGCTGGAAAGTACTGCAGCGGTACGTATTCCAGAGCTATTGGCCGCCTATAACCAGAAGCACGCCAAGGTCGAACTGGACCTGTCCACCGGCCCCTCCGGGACCATGATCGACGGGGTGCTGTCGGGGCGGCTGGCCGCTGCTTTCGTCGATGGTCCGGTGCTGCATCCGGCACTGGAGGGCGTGCCTGCATTCGAGGAAGAAATGGTCCTGATCGCACCGCTCAACCATGAGCCGATTCATCGGGCGAAGGATGTGAATGGCGAAAACATCTATGCCTTCCGCTCCAACTGCTCCTATCGCCATCATTTCGAAAGCTGGTTCGCCAATGGTGCGGCGGTGCCCGGTAAGATTTTCGAAATGGAGTCCTATCACGGCATGCTGGCCTGTGTCAGCGCCGGTGCCGGCCTGGCGCTGATGCCTCGCAGCATGCTCGAAAGCATGCCTGGGTGCACGACGGTCAGCGTCTGGCCGTTGTCGGAGTCGTTCCGCTATTTACGCACTTGGCTGGTGTGGCGTAGGGGGACGGTGTCGCAGAGCCTGACGATGTTTGTGCGCTTGCTTGAGGAACGCGGTGTGGTGTTGATCGAAAAATAGTGGAAAGTTAACGGTCAGTGCCGAAAAACCGGATAATGGCGGCCAAATTGTTTAGCTCGTTATTCTGGTAATCGCACATGGAAATCAAGGTCAACTTTCTCGACAACCTTCGACTTGAAGCCAAGTTCGACGACTTCACGGTGATTGCCGATCAACCCATTCGCTACAAGGGCGATGGCTCGGCACCGGGGCCGTTCGATTACTTCCTGGCTTCGTCGGCGTTGTGTGCGGCGTACTTCGTGAAGTTGTATTGCGAAACTCGCAATATCCCCACCGAAAATATCCGCCTGTCGCAGAACAACATTGTTGATCCGGAAAACCGCTACAACCAGATTTTCAAGATTCAGGTTGAATTGCCGGCGGACATCTCCGCCAAGGACCGTCAGGGGATCTTGCGCTCCATCGACCGTTGCACGGTAAAGAAGGTGGTGCAAACCGGGCCTGAGTTTGTGATTGAAGAGGTCGAAAACCTCGACGCCGATGCCCAGGCGTTGCTGATGCCGCACTCGACTGGCGAAGCGGGCACCTACATCGTGGGCAAGGACCTGCCGCTGGAGCAAACCATCGCCAACATGTCGGGCATCCTGGCCGACCTGGGCATGAAGATTGAAATCGCTTCGTGGCGCAATATCGTTCCCAATGTGTGGTCGCTGCACATCCGGGATGCGCACTCGCCAATGTGTTTTACCAACGGCAAGGGCGCGACCAAAGAAGGCGCGCTGGCATCGGCGCTGGGCGAGTTTATCGAGCGGCTCAACTGCAACTTCTTCTACAACGACCAGTTCTGGGGCGAGGACATCGCCAACGCGGCGTTTGTGCATTACCCGGACGAGCGCTGGTTCAAGCCGGGCCCGAAGGACGAACTGCCGACTGAAATCCTCGACGAGTACTGCCTGAAGGTTTACGACCGGGATGGCGAGTTGCGTGGCTCGCATCTGTACGACACCAACTCCGGCAACACCCAGCGCGGCATTTGTTCACTGCCGTTTGTGCGCCAGTCGGACAATGAGGTGGTGTACTTCCCGTCCAACCTGATCGAAAACCTGTTCCTGAGCAATGGCATGAGCGCCGGCAACACGCTGGCCGAAGCTCAGGTGCAGTGCCTGTCGGAGATCTTCGAGCGCGCGGTCAAACGCGAAATCCTCGAAGGCGAAATGGCCCTGCCGGATGTGCCGCAGGAAGTACTGGCGAAATACCCGGGCATTCTGGCCGGTATCCAGGCCCTGGAAGAGCAGGGCTTCCCGGTGCTGGTCAAGGATGCATCGCTGGGCGGGGAGTTCCCGGTGATGTGCGTCACCTTGATGAACCCGCGTACCGGTGGCGTGTTTGCCTCGTTCGGCGCGCACCCAAGCCTGGAAGTGGCGCTGGAGCGCAGCCTGACGGAACTGCTGCAAGGCCGCAGTTTCGAAGGCCTGAACGATCTGCCTCAGCCAACCTTCGAAGGTCAGGCGGTGACTGAGCCGAACAACTTCGTCGAGCACTTTATCGACTCCAGTGGTGTGGTCTCGTGGCGCTTCTTCAGTGCCAAGCCGGATTTCGAATTCGTTGAGTGGGATTTCTCCGGTCAAGGCGAAAACTCCAATACCGAAGAGGCCGCCACCTTGTTCGGCATTCTCGAAGACATGGGCAAAGAAGTGTACATGGCGGTCTATGAGCACATCGGCGCCAAGGCCTGCCGCATTCTGGTGCCGGATTACTCGGAAATTTATCCGGTAGAAGATTTGATCTGGGATAACACCAACAAAGCGCTGCAGTTCCGCGCTGACATCCTCAATCTGCACAGCCTGAGCAAAGTCGGCCTGAGAACGCTGGCCCAGGGTTTGGAAAACAGCGAGCTGGATGATTACACCGACATCACCACCTTGATCGGCATCGAGTTCGACGACAATACGCCTTGGGGCAAGTTGACGATCCTGGAGTTGAGGTTGCTGATTTATCTCGCCTTGCAGAAGTTTGACCAGGCCAAGGATCTGGTGGAAGCCTTCTTGCAATACAACGACAACACCGTCGAGCGCGGCTTGTTTTATCAAGCCGTGAACGTCGTGCTGGAAATGCAGCTGGACGATGATCTGGAACTGAGCGACTACGAGGTCAACTTCCGCCGGATGTTCGGTAACGAGCGGATGGACGCGGCGATAGGGTCCGTGGATGGCAGTGTACGTTTCTACGGTCTGACGCCGACGAGCATGAAACTGGAAGGGCTCGACAGACACCTTCGCCTGATCGACAGCTACAAAAAGCTGCACATGGTGCGGGCGAGGGTGGCGGCTTTGTCCAGCTGATAGTGATAACAAAAAAGCACCTCGGGTGCTTTTTTGTTTTTTGGCGGCCGGCTAATCGTCTGTACGCTGTGGTCCCACTTTTTGGCTATGACATGGCTGTGGCTGCCTGTGAGGAAGCTCTTCTATATAGAAGGGCGTTTTGGCTCTTCTATATAGGCGTCCTTTGGGGCGTGTTTTGCTGCATTCTGCAGCTTATTGATAGAAAACCTAAATCAACGCTTGACGGCAGATTCTGGAAGCCTATAATTCGCCCCACTTCCGGCGCAGTCGAAACGGAAAACTCCTTGGTAAACAATGAGTTACGCAGTTTTCGGCAGCAGGTTGCTTCAGGTCATCGAAGCCGAAAGGGAGTTGAAAAAGAGGTGTTGACAGCGGCGTGTAACGCTGTAGAATTCGCCTCCCGCTGACGAGAGATCTGAGGCGCAAGTGGTTGAAGTTACAAAGGAAACTTTGAAAGCTTCTGAAAAATACCACTTGACAGCAAATGAGGCTGCTGTAGAATGCGCGCCTCGGTTGAGACGAAAGATCTTAACCAACCGCTCTTTAACAACTGAATCAAGCAATTCGTGTGGGTGCTTGTGGAGTCAGACTGCTAGTCAACAGATTATCAGCATCACAAGTTACTCCGCGAGAAATCAAAGATGTAACCAACGATTGCTGAGC